>NZ_CP059449.1:0-300000 GCF_022023855.1 Azospirillum brasilense | reverse complement strand
GCGCGAGGCGACCCTGCGCAACGTCGACCTCACCGTGGCGGACACGCAAGGCGCCAACCTCAGCGGTGCCGTCTACATGAGGAACGCCGACGCTCTGCCGATGCCGGTGCGCAGCGTGCTGGACGCCCACATCCTGTGGATCAACAGCGGCGGCGGGGCCGGGCTGCGGGCGGACTTCACCGGGATGGACCTGCGCGGGTTGGACCTCACCGCCTGCGACCTGTCGGGCGGGGTGTTCCGCGACGCCAACCTGGACGAGGCCCGGCTGTCCAACGCCTCGCTCTCGCTGGCCGATTTCGGCGGGGCCAGCCTGCGCCGGGCGCGGCTGGACCAAGCGGTGCTGACCGGGGCGAACCTGAGCGGGGCCGATCTGACCGGGGTGGATCTCCACGGCGCCGATCTCGGCATGGTGGACCTGCGCAACCCGGACGGCACCCCGACCGGGCGGAACTGGCCCGCCAACCTGACGAACGCCACGCTGGCCGCTGCCGACCTGCGCGGCGCCCGGCTTACGGGGGCGAAGCTGGCCGGTGCCAGTTTCGAGATGGCCAACCTCGCCTCCGCCGACCTGCGCGGTTGCGACGACGCGGCGGCGAACCTGTCGAAGGCCAGCCTGATGGGTGCCCGCCGCGGCCCGCTGGACGCGCGGCCGCTGCGCGACGGCGGCGGGCCCCTCATCGCACTGTAGGCTTTACGTCCAGGCAGCGAGCACCGCGGCGGCGGTGGACTCGCGCAAAGGGGTACGCTCGGGCGGAGCGCCGCCATCGACGCGCAGGCCCATCAGGGTCTCCACCAGCGGCTCCGGCCCCGGTGTGACGCGGACTTGGCCGCGGGCGGCGATGTGCGGGTGCTCCGGCATCTCCGCCAGCGTTGGCAGTGCCTCGAAGCAGCAGTCCACGGGGTCGAGCAGCGCCTTCCAGTCGGCGAGGCTGCGGCTGGCGAACAGGGCGTCCACCTCCGCGATCAGGGCGGTCTGGGGCAACGGGTCGCCTTGCCGGGCGATCCAGTCGGGGCGTCCCACCGCCTCGCAGAAGCCTTGCCAGAACTTGGCCTCCAGCGCCGACAGGGTGGCAAAGCGGCCGTCGGCGGTGCGATAGATGCGGTAGCAGGCGGCTCCGCCCGACAGCAGCGCCTCGCCGCGGGCCGGGACCTCGCCGCGGGCGTCGGCGGTCAGGTTGAAGCCCTGCCAGCCCAGCACCGTCTCCATGATCGACAGGTCGAGGAAGCAACCCTCGCCGCTGCGCTGGCGCCCGAACAGGGCGGCGACCACCGCCAGCGCGGCCTGCTGGGCCGACGCGAAGTCGGCGACCGGCGGGTGGCTGATCGAGGGGCGGTCCGGCGTGCCCGAGGAATCCAGGCCGCCGCCGACCGCCATGTAATTCAGGTCATGGCCGGCCCGCCGGGCGTAGGGGCCGCTGCTGCCCCAGCCGGACAGGCTGGCGTGGACCAACCGCGGGTTCAGCGCGCGCAGCCGGGCGTGGCCGACCCCAAGCTTGTCCAGCACGCCGGGGCGGTAGCTTTCCACCAGGGCATCGGCCCCGGCGATCAGCGTCTCGAAGGCGGTGCGGTCGCCCTCGTCCTTCAGGTTCAGGCGGATGATGGTCTTGCCGGCGTTCAGCAGCTTGTAGGCGGCGGTCGTGCCGTCGGCGTCGGTGGGACCCATCTGGCGCAGCGGGTCGCCGTTCGGCGCCTCCACCTTCACCACCTCGGCGCCGAGGTCGGCCAGCATCTGGGCGGCGTAGGGCCCCGGCAGATACTGGCCGAGATCGATGACGCGCAGTCCGCTCAGGAAGGGCAGGGGCATGGTGCGTTTCCTCATTCTTCGTTTCGGCGTGCTTTGTTTTGGGGGTGCCGCCTGGGAGGAGTGTCCGTGATGCGGCATCGGGAATGCAACCATCTGCCCTTCACATTTGTGCCGCCTCCACCGTCCGTATCAGACCAACGGCGAGGAGGAAAACATGTCCACGGGCAAGGCTCCCAAGTACAGGGTCTACAAGGATCACCGCAACGAATGGCGCTGGACCTTCCACGCTGCCAACGGCGAGACCATCGCCGTCAGCAGCGAGGGCTACACGGCCGAGCGCGACTGCCTGCACGGCATTGCCCTGATGAAGAGTTCCAACGACGCGGTCGTTCTGGTCGAGGAGTGATCGCTCGGCGATCCAGAAGCCGGGCAAAAAGAAAGGGGGCCTTGCGGCCCCCTTTTTCGCGTCCCGTGCGAACCGGCGTCATTCCGCCAGTTCGTGCACGACCTCGTCCTCGTCCTCGTCGCCGGAGCGCCGCTTGCGCGACCCCTCGGTGTAGTCGAAGGCGGGCTTGTCGTCCTTCACGGTGACCTTGACCAAGCCGCCCTTGGCGAGCTTGCCGAACAGCAGCTCCTCCGCCAGCGGCTTCTTCAAGTGCTCCTGGATCACGCGGCCCAGCGGACGCGCGCCGTAGAGCGGGTCGTAGCCCTTCTTGCCCAGCCACTCGCGGGCCTGATCGTCGAGCTCGATCGTGACGCCGCGGTCCTCGAGCTGCGCTTCCATCTGCATGATGAACTTGTCCACCACGCGGTTGATGACCTCCTGGGTCAGCGGCGCGAAGGGGATGATCGCATCCAGACGGTTGCGGAACTCCGGCGTGAACAGCTTCTCCACCGCTTCCATGTCCTCGCCGACCCGACGCTCGCGCTCGAAGCCGATGGCCGGCTTGGCCATGTCCGAGGCGCCCGCGTTGGAGGTCATGATGAGGATGACGTTGCGGAAGTCCACCGTCTTGCCGTTGTGGTCGGTCAGCTTGCCATGATCCATGATCTGCAACAGGATGTTGAACAGATCCGGATGCGCCTTCTCGATTTCATCGAGCAGCAGCACGCAATGCGGATGCTGGTCGATGGCGTCGGTCAGCAGGCCGCCCTGGTCGAACCCGACATAGCCCGGAGGGGCGCCGATCAGGCGGGAGACGGTGTGCCGCTCCATGTACTCCGACATGTCGAAGCGGGTCAGCTCGATACCCAGCGTGAGGGAGAGCTGGCGGGCCACCTCGGTCTTGCCGACACCGGTCGGGCCGGTGAACAGGTAGTTGCCGATCGGCTTCTCCGGTTCGCGCAGGCCGGCACGGGCCAGCTTGATGGCGGAGACCAGCGCGTCGATGGCCTTGTTCTGGCCGAAGACCATGGTCTTCAGGTCGCGCTCCAGGTTGAGGAGCGTCTCCTTGTCGTCGCGGCTGACCGACTTCGGCGGGATGCGGGCGATCTTGGCGACCACCGCCTCCACGTCCTTGACGGAGATCTTCTTCTTCCGCTTGTTCTCCGGCAGCAGCATCTGCGCGGCGCCGACCTCGTCGATGATGTCGATGGCCTTGTCCGGCAGCTTGCGGTCGCCGATGTACTTCGCGGACAGCTCCACCGCCGAGCGGATCGCGTCGTTGGTGTAGCTCACCCGGTGATGCTTTTCGTAATAGGTCTTGATCCCCTGGAGGATCTTGATCGCATCCTCGACCGTCGGCTCGTTGACGTCGATCTTCTGGAAGCGCCGGACGAGCGCCCGGTCCTTCTCGAAATAGTTCCGGTATTCCTTGTAGGTCGTCGAACCGATGCAACGCAGCGAGCCGGAGGCGAGGGCCGGCTTCAGCAGGTTCGAGGCGTCCATCGCACCGCCCGAGGTCGCACCGGCGCCGATGACCGTGTGGATCTCGTCGATGAAGAGGACGGCACCTTCCGTGGCCTCCAGTTCGGAGACGACGGCCTTGAGGCGCTCTTCGAAGTCGCCGCGGTACCGCGTACCGGCGAGCAGGGAGCCCATGTCGAGCGCGAAGATGGTGGCGCCCTTCAGCACCTCCGGAACCTCGCCATGGACGATGCGGCGGGCCAGCCCCTCGGCGATGGCGGTCTTGCCGACACCGGGGTCACCGACATACAGCGGGTTGTTCTTCGACCGCCGGCACAGGATCTGGATGGTCCGTTCGACCTCCTGCTCCCGTCCGATCAGCGGATCGATCTTCCCGCTGGCCGCCTTCTTGTTCAGGTTGACGCAATAAGCCTCTAGGGCTTCGCTGCCTTTCTTCACGACCTTCTCCGCCGCCGCGTCCTCGTCGGCTCCGGTAACGCGCTTCGCTTCCGAGCGGCCCGGGGCCTTCGCGATTCCGTGAGAGATGTAGTTCACCGCGTCGAAACGGGTCATCTCCTGCTCCTGCAGGAAATAGACCGCGTGGCTTTCGCGTTCAGAGAACAGGGCGACGAGCACATTTGCTCCCGTCACCTCTTCACGTCCCGACGACTGGACGTGGATGGCCGCGCGTTGCAGCACCCGCTGGAAGCCAGCCGTCGGCTTCGCATCATCGGGCCTGTTCGTGATCAGGTTCGCAAGCTCGTTGTCGAGGTAATCCGAGAGTTCGGCGCGCAGGCGGTCCAGATCGACCCCACAAGCGCGCAAGACGGCCATTGCATCGGCATCCTCGGTCAATGCGAGCAGCAAGTGTTCGAGCGTCGCGTATTCGTGCCTGCGCTCGTTCGCATGGGCCAGGGCTCGGTGCAGCGTCTGTTCCAAGTTACGCGACAGCATCTGTGGCCTTAATCCTTTTCTAGCGTACATTGCAGCGGGTGCTGGTTCTGGCGCGCAAAGTCCATCACCTGCGTGACTTTCGTCTCCGCCACTTCGTAGGTGAACACGCCGCACAAGCCCACACCCCGCCGGTGCACATGCAGCATGATCCGTGTCGCCTCCTCGCGCGACTTCGCAAAGAAGCGCTCCAAGACATGAACGACGAATTCCATAGGTGTGTAGTCGTCGTTCAACATCAAGACCTTATACATCGAGGGCTTTTTAGTCTTAGGCTTGGTTTTGATGACCACGCCCGTAGTGGTGCCCTCGTCGCCGTGTTTGTCGTTTTCGGCCATGGTCTCAACAGGTCAGCATCGCGATGTACGTCGCATGAATGATATGAGAACTCCGGGCGCGGTGGGAAGGGGCCGTTTTCGGTGAGTCCCCATTTGGGAGAGGCCCATTCGGAACGAAACCTGCCCGGCTACCCCGGAATTGGTGGAAAGCATCCGCTTTGCGGCAGAACTGCCGCACCGGCGTGCCAAAAATAGCACGGCCGGCGCCCGATGCCGGCATCCTGTAGATGCCCATCGCCCGAAAACAAACAAGCCCGGCGGTCTGCACCGCCGGGCTTTCCCGGAACTTCACAATGCCGTGAGGCGGCAGGATTTAAAGCGGTACCGCCTTGCGCCGTCCACGCCCCCGGACGGTTGCGTCCCGGGGGCGATGGAGGGGGGAGCCGCCCCGGCCTCGCGACCGGGTCTGTGGAATTGCTGACTCCGGGTCATTTTGTCTCAGGCTGACGTCTGGGGCCGGCCTGAATCAGGCGGCCTTCGCCGCGACCGGCTTGGACAGCGTCTCGACCGTGACCTGGAGGCGGTCGTTGATCGGCGCGAAGGCGTCCTTGGCGGTCTTCAGCGACAGCTCCTGCAGCTTGGCGCTCTCCTTGACGAAGGTCTCGAAGCTCGCCTTGGCGAAGCTGCTCTGCAGCTCGACCAGCTCCTGGATGGTCTTGACGGCCAGCAGGGCTTTGCCGGTGGCGGCGCTCTTCTCCAGCGAGGACTGGGTGAAGGAGGCGACCTGCTTGCCGGCTTCCTCGGCGCCCTTGGCGACGATGGTGCCCGACTTCACGACGGCGTCGACGTTGCCCTTGGTCAGAGCGGTCAGCTCGTCGAAGCCCTTCAGGATCTGCGCCGAGGCCTTCTCGAACTGCTCCTGCTGGGACTTGACCAGGCCGTCCACGTTCAGCTTGGCGGCGGACACGGCGTCTTCGAAGGTCTTGGTGGCGGCGGCGAACTTGTCGGTCATGGAACGGCTCCTCGAATTTCATCGGGTTGACCCGCGCCGGACCCACCTATTGGCGACCGCGCGGATGATCCGACCAACGACCCCGTGGCTTCGGGCGTCGGGTCGATGCTGCAATGCAGCATGACTAAACTTAAGGCAGGGAAAAGCGCCTGTCAACGGGATTTTGTGCGGTGCACAAAAACTTTGGCGCGTCCCGGCCAGCTCCTTCACGCGCGAAGCCCGGTCGTCGGAGAACGGCCGGGCTTCGTGGTTCTGGCGTGTCGCCGCGTCAGGCGGCGATCGGCTTGGACAGGGTGCTGACGGTGACCGAGACGCGGTCCTTCAGCGGGGTCAGGGCCGCGGTGGCGACGCGGGTGCCGATGCCCTGGAGGCGGGAGGATTCCGCGACGAAGGCGTCGAAGCTGGCCTTCACATACTCGCTCTGGAGATCGACGACCTCCTTCAGAGACTTGGCGGTCAGCAGGGCCTTGCCGGTGGTGACCGACTTGTCGAAGGAGGCCTGGGCGTAGGCGGTCACCTCGCGGGTCAGCTCCTCGGCGCCCTGGGTGGCGATGCTGCCGCTCTGGATCAGCGCTTCCACGTTGGCCTTGTTCAAGGCCTGAAGCTCGGCGGAGATCTTCAGGAGCTGGGCGGACAGCTTCTCGACCTGCTCCTTGGTGGCGGAAGCGGTCTGCTCGAACGTCTTCGCGGCCTGCTCCTGGCCAGCCTTGACGAAGCCCTCGACCTGCTCCTTGGCCTGGGCGGCGGCGCTCTCGAACGCCTGGGTGGGGGCGGGGGCCGGCTTGGCCTTCGTCACGGTCGTCATGCCTTGCGTTCCTTCCTTCGTCGAAGCCCGGCGCGCATCAACCCGGGCCGGCGGACTGTCCGCCTGCGGGGCGCAGACCGGCTGCGTTGGGGAGACCCGGACGGCTCCGGGCCCGAAAATGCTGCAGTGCAGCAATGGCTAAACTATGGGCAGATGTCCGTGGAGTCAACAAAGAATCTTGTGCGTCGCACAATATATCAGTTGAGCCCGATCCCTTTGCTTGATCGGTACGGCGAATGCTCCACCGTTCCGCCTCATGGGAAAACCGATCCACTTCGGCTCGACTGGGCGGAGCCTTTACGAAAGCTTTACCGCCGATCCTGCCCAATCCTACCCTGCCCGCCGAAGGGATGCGCTTCGGCCAAAGGTCAGACCAACCGCGGCGGAACGTCGCAGCTATCAGTTCGGGAACGTTCTTTCATGACCTATTGCCTCGGCATCAAGACCCGCGACGGCCTGATCGGCCTGTCCGACGGGCGCATCACCAGCGGCTCGCAGCTGTCGTCCGCGCGCAAGGTGACCATGGTGGGCAGCGGCGGCGACCGCTTCTTCATCCTGAATTCCGGCCTGCGCAGCGTGCGTGACAAGACGCTGGCCTACCTGCGCCGCGACATGTCCCGGCGCCGCGGCGAGACCTACCCGACCATGCTGGACGCGCTGTCGGCCTTCACGGCCTGCCTGCGCCAAGTGGCGGCGGAGGACAAGGAGTCGCTGGAGGCGTCCAAGCTGGCCTTCAACCTGCACGCCATCATCGGCGGCCAGCTCGCCGAGGACCGCGAGCCCTACATGTTCCTGGTCTATCCAGAGGGCAACTGGATCGAGGTGGACGAGCGCACGCCCTACCTGTCGATCGGCGCCACGGCCTACGGCAAGCCGATCCTGGACCGCGCGCTGTCCTACAGCACGGACATGCAGACGGCGCTGAAGATCGCCTACCTGTCTTTCGACAGCACGCGCTTCTCGTCGAACGACGTCGGCTTCCCCATCGACATGGTGACCTTTAACGCCCAGGAGCGGCTGTGGCGCCAGTCGAACTTCGACTACGACGATCTGGTCGAGCAGCGCCTGTGGTGGAACCGGAACATCACCGAGTTGGCCCGGCGCATGCCGGATGGACCGTGGGTGGACACGCTGCTGTCCGCCGGCGCGCGGGCGGATGTCGCTGAAGAGGAAGTGGTCTGAACCTTTGCCCCCACCCTCCCCCTCCCCCGCTTCACAGGGGAGGGGACTGATCTCCCTCTCCCGCGAGTGCGGGGGAGGGCCGGGGAGGGAGCAATGTCCGCCCCGCCCGCTACTTCCCGGCGAACAGCCACGTTCCGAAGGGCGCGGTTGGGCCGACCAGTCCGTCGCGGCCCACCTGGACCTCGAACACCACGCCCGCGCTGTCCACCTGCCCGCCGGTCGGCAGGGTGCGCGGCGCGTCCTGCGGGCGCGGCAGGGCGGGGTAGGGCACGCCGGTGCCCTGCGCACTGCCGTCCAGATCCTTCAATGGCCCGTCGAAACGGATGTCGGAGAAGCGGTCGGACGGGTAGGGGTAGGCGTTGAAGAACCAGCTTCCCCGCCGGCAGCCGTTGATCAGCCAATAGACTCCGTTCGACGGCAGGCGCACCCCGCTCGGCGCCGGTTCGAAGGCGCCGCTCTCGTAGAGGCGCAGGACAAACAGGGCGAACTGGCGCGGTGACAGCTGGGCCTTGGCGACCGGGCCGCGGGCCACCGCCGCCGGGTCGTCCAGATCGATGCGGGCGAGGTCGGTGGCCTCCAGCACGCGCGCTTCGACCATCGCGCCGCCGGTGCCGCGGTCGCCGACGATGTCGTAGGTCCGCACATGCTTCTGGTAGTCGGCGTTGAAGACCAGCCGGTAGCGGTCGGTCTCCCCCTTGGTGCAGGCGGCGCGCAGATCGTCGCCGTTGAGGTAGCTGACCCAGGTGAGCTTGCGCGCCACCGGGTTATCGGTCGGCCCGACCGAGGCGCAGCCGGCGAGCAGTCCAGCCACAGCCACCGTCATTCCCGTTACCCTGGCAAATCTCCCTCTTCGTCCGTCCCGTGGGGCAGCGCGCGGAGTCGTCGGGCGTCGCACGGGCGGGCGGGTCATGAGGTGCCTCGCGTCCAGTCGGGAAGGGAAATGGTCCTGCGCTTCCGGGAAGATGGATCGGCGGTCGCGCTCCTTCAACGCGGTTCGCCCCGTACGGGTCCGCGCCTCATCCAATTTCGTCACAGCGCCGCCGAAGAAATCGAAGCGGCAAATTAACGAATTGTCGCTAGACACTGTTTTGCATGGAATTTACCATTGCGCCAAACAGCAAGTATTAGCCTTTGGCGGGGGCATCATGAACGTAACGGGCCAGACCGTTCGAAGCCTGCTTTTGGCGTTCGCTTGGCGCGGGCGCGAAACGGAGGGGGAACAGGCCGCAGAACGTTTGGCGAATGGACGTTCGACTCTGAGAAGTGCCTTCGGCATTACCCCTTTCGTTCGAGGGCTGTGCGGCCGGGGGCTGTGCGGCGCCCTGGCGGTGCTGGCGGTGACCATCCTGGCGCCGCTGCCGGCGCTGGCCGCGAAATACGCGGCGATCGTCGTCGACGCGCGCACGGGTGAGGTGCTCCACGAGGAGAACGCCGACACGCTGACCTACCCGGCGTCGCTGACCAAGATGATGACGCTCTACCTCACTTTCGACGCGCTGGATTCTGGGCGGCTGCGGCTGGACCAGGCGCTGCCGGTGTCGGCCTGGGCGGAGGCGCAGTCCCCGACCAAGCTGGGGCTGCGCGCCGGCAAGACGCTGCGGGTGGAGCAGGCGATCCTCGGGCTGGTCACCAAGTCGGCCAACGACGCCTCGGTCGTGCTGGCGGAGGCGCTGGGCGGCAGCGAGGCCAAGTTCGCCGAGATGATGACCCGCAAGGCCCGCGAGTTGGGCATGCGCAACACCGTCTTCCGCAACTCCAACGGCCTGCCGAACATGGAGCAGCTGACCACGGCGCGCGACTTCTCCATCCTGTCGCGGGCGATGCTGTCGGACCACTCCCGCTACTACCCCTATTTCAGCCGCCGCGCCTTCGTCTATGGCGGGCGTAGCCTGAACAACCACAACCGGCTGATGTCGCGCTACGAGGGCATGGACGGCATCAAGACCGGCTACACGGTGGCCAGCGGCTTCAACCTCGCGGCGTCGGCGGTGCGCGACGGGCGCCGGCTGGTCGCCGTAGTGCTGGGCGGCAAGTCCGCGGCCTCGCGCGACGCCCGCATGGAGGCGATCCTCGATAAGGCGTTCGACAAGCCGAGTCGCGGGTCGGAGGCGCCGGTCGTCGCCCGCGCCGGCGACGAGGACGCGCCGCGCGTCACCGCCAAGGGCAAGCCGCTGGCCAAGCCGGAGACCATCGCGCAGCTCGCCTCCACCGTCTCCACCCCCGCGGCGGTCCGCCCGCCGGCCCGCGCCCGTGACGAGGACGCCGACACGGCGAAGGCGGACGGGTCGAAGTGGGGCGTGCAGATCGGTGCCTTCTCCACGCGGGAGGCAAGCAACCGGGCGCTGACCCAGGCGACCAAGCAGGCGCCCTTCCTGCTGCGCGCCGCCAAGCCGGCCGTGACGCCGGTGAAGGCGAACGGCTCCACCGTCTACCGCGCCCGCATGGTCGGGCTGGACGAGCGAACCGCCCGCAAGGTCTGCTCGGAGCTGACCCGCAGCGGCCACCGCTGCGTCCCGGTGTCGCCGAACGAGAAGCTGTAGGCCGGCTCTTTCCGCCCGCCCTTTTTTGCCAAACGAAAAAGGCGCAGCCGCGGGGCTGCGCCTTTTTTCGTGCCCGCGGAGCGGGGGCCGGTCAGACGCCCGGCTCGTTGGCGTTCGGGAAGAACAGCGAATTGCCGTTGATCTTGTAATCCGCGATGGCCTGCTGGCCCTCGGCGGAGACCAGCCAGTTCACGAAGGCCTGCCCGTCGGCGGCCTTGACGTGGCTGAACTTGGCCGGGTTCACCAGCATGACGCCATATTGGTTGAACAGGCGCTTGTCGCCCTCCACCAGGATGTCGAGGTCGCCGCGGTTCTTGAAGCTGAGCCAAGTGGCGCGGTCGGTCATGGCGTAGCCGCTCACCGCGGCGGCGGTGTTCAGCGTGGCGCCCATGCCCTGGCCGATGGCGCGGTACCAGCCGTCACCCGTCGTGGGATCAACGCCGGCGGTCTTCCACAGCGCCTGCTCCGACTTATGGGTGCCGCTGTCATCGCCGCGCGACACGAAGGGGGCCTTGGCCGCGGCGATGCTCTTCAGCGCGGCGGACACGTCCTTGCTGCCGCCGACCTTGGCCGGGTCGGCCTTCGGCCCGACGATCACGAAGTCGTTGTACATGACCGGCTTGCGCTCGGTGCTGAAGCCCTCGGCGACGAACTTGTCCTCCGACGGCTTGTGGTGGACGAACAGCACGTCGGCGTCGCCGCGCTTGGCGATGTCGATGGCTTGGCCGGTGCCCTTGGCGACCACGCGGACCTCGATCCCGGTCTTCTCGGTGAATTTCGGCAGGATCGACTTGAACAGCCCAGAATCCTCAGTCGAGGTGGTGGAGGCCACGGTGATGAAGCGGTCGGCGGCGGTGGACGGCTGAACGGAGCCGAGCAGCAGAGCCGCCGCGGCGACGCATCCCAGCACGAAAGAACGGCGCAGCATCGGACTATCCCTCTCCAGGTTCTTGCCCGCCTTGGTTGCGGGCTGTGGCGGCGACTATGGGAAAGTTCGAATGGCTTTGCAAATTTTCCAGAACCGGTGTGCGGACGGCCGCTCAGGCCCGCCGCGTCTCCCGCACCATGGCGGCGGCGAGGTTCACCGACAGCGACAGGATCATCAGGATGACGCCGAGGCCGAGGGCCAGCGGCAGGTCGCCCTTGCTGGTCTCCAGCGCGATGGAGGTGGTCATGACGCGGGTCACCCGGTCGATGTTGCCGCCGACGATCATCACCGCCCCGACCTCCGCCGAGGCCCGCCCAAAGCCGGCCAGCACGATGGTCAGCAGGCTCCAGCGTGCCTCCGACAGCAGGGTGCACAGGGTGGTCAGCGGCCCGGTCCCCATCACCCGCAGCAGGTCGCCATACTCCATCAGCAGATCCTCGACGATCTGGCGGGTCAGGGCGGCGACGATGGGCACGATCAGCACGGTCTGGGCCACGATCATCGCGGTCGGGGTGAACAGCAGCCCCAGCACCCCCAGCGGGCCGGAGCGCGACAGGATCAGGTAGACGATCAGCCCGACCACCACCGGGGGCAGCCCCATCGCCGTGTTCAGGAACAGCGTCACCGCGCGCCGTCCCGGAAAGCGGAAGGCGGCCACGGCGGCGCCCAGCGGCAGGCCGATCAGGGCCGACATCAGGACGGCGGTCAGGCTGACGCGCAGCGACAGGGCCACGATCCCCACCAGGGCGGGGTCGAAATCGGCGATCAGGTGGAAGGCGGTGACGAAGGCCAGACCGAATTCATGCATAGGGGTACTCGTGCATACCAAGCGCTCGCGCGTCAAACCGGGGCCGTATCGCTTCCGTCTTGCGGGAGCCGATCATCCGCCGCTTGCCCCGGCGCGCAATCTTCCCCACTCTTCCGGTCATGGACCTCTCGGAATTCACCATAAGGCCGGACCCGGCGAATCCCAAGCTGACGGAGCGCGTTTCCGGGCTGGATCAGGACGGGCGCCCGGTGGAGGCGTCGGTCACCGTGGAACGGCCGCTGACGCTGTACCTGAACGGGCAGGAGATCGTCACCATGATGACGATCGCCGACTACCCCGATTATCTGGCGGTGGGCTACCTGCTCAACCAGAACATGCTGAAGCGCGACGACCGGATCACCGGCATCGACTACGACGAGGAGATCGATACCGTCGTCGTCCGCACCGAGCGCGCCACGAATTACGAGCAGAAGCTCAAGAAGAAGACGCTGACCTCCGGTTGCGCCCAGGGCACCGCCTTCGGCGACGTGATGGAGACCTTCGAGTCGGTGCGGCTGAACCCCGACGCGCGGCTGAAGACCTCATGGATCTACGCCCTGTCAAAGAAGATCAACCTGACCCCCAGCCTGTATCTGGAGGCCGGCGCCATCCACGGCTGCGTGCTCTGCCAGGACGACCGTCCCCTCGTCTACATGGAGGACGTCGGGCGGCACAACGCGGTGGACAAGGTGGCGGGTTACATGCACCTGCACGGCGTGCCGGCTCATGACAAGATTTTCTACACGACCGGGCGCCTGACCTCGGAGATGGTCATCAAGACGGTGCAGATGGGCATCCCGATCCTGATCTCCCGCTCCGGCTTCACCGCCTGGGGAGTGGAGCTGGGACGGCAGGCCAACCTGACCATGGTCGGGCGGGCCAAGGGCAAGCGCTTCCTCGCCCTGGCCGGTACCGACCGGCTGGACTTCGACGCCGACCCGGCCGCGGTCGGGGACGAGGGCGGGCGCCACCAGCGCAAGGGGAGCCGCGATGACGACTGAGGGCATTGCCGGCGTGCTGCTGGCCGGCGGCCTGTCGCGGCGCATGGGCGGCGGTGACAAGAGCCTGCGCACGCTCGGCGGGCGCAGCATTCTGGAGCGCATCGTCGCTACCGTGCGCCCGCAGGTCGGGCCGCTGGTGCTCAACGCCAACGGCGACCCGGCGCGCTTCGCCGCCTTTGGCCTGCCGGTGGCCGCGGACGTGGTGGAGGGCTTCGCCGGGCCGCTGGCCGGGGTGCTGACCGGGATGGAATGGGCGCGGGACAACGCGCCGGACTGCCGATGGCTGGCCAGCTTCGCCACCGACGCGCCCTTCATCCCCGGCGATCTGGTCACCCGTCTGGTGGCGGCGGTGGAGCGCGAGGGCGCCGACCTCGCCTGCGCCCGCTCCGACGGGCAGGAGCATCCGGTCTTCGGGCTGTGGCGGGTGGACCTCGCCGACGACCTCCGCCGCGCCATGGTGGAGGAGGACATGCGCAAGGTGGACGCCTGGACCGCCCGCCACCGCTTGGCCATTGCCGACTTCGCCACCGATCCGGTAGACCCCTTCTTCAACACCAACCGTCCCGACGATCTCGCGGAGGCGGAACGGCTGATGGCGGCGGGACTGGTCCGATGAGTGAAGCGCTAAACAGAACCGAGACGATGGCCCTGGGCATCGTCCTGGAGCGCCGCAAGGGTGCCAGCCTCTGGGCGGACTGGGCGTGGCGTCCGGTCTCGGTGATCCCCGGCGCTCCGCCGGTCGACGGTCCCTGGCGGCTGCTGCGCGAGGGGGAGGGCTGGGCGCATTACCACGCCGCGACCCTGCCGCTGGAACTGTTCCGCAGCGACACCGAAGGCTACAAGCTCAACCTGTCGCAGGAGCCGCCGCGCCTCTGGGTCGTGCTGCGCCCGGACGAGACGGGCGAGCCGGGGGGCGTCGTGCCTTTCGTCGTCACCGCCTCCGCTCACGAATGCGAAGCCTATCAGGTCAGCGGAGTGGAGATGGTGGAGACGGTGCCGATGCCGCCGGAGGTCACGGCGCTGGTCCGCGACTTCACCGAGCAGCACCATGTGGATGTCCCCTTCGTGAAGCGCGAGCGCAAGCGGCACTTCCCGAAGCAGGCGTGATGAATTCTTGATGGGGCGCCGGTCCCACGCCCCCTTCCCGGCCTCCCCCCGGCGACGCAGGGGGAGGAGCTGATGCCCTCCCCTGCGGAGCGGGGGAGGGTTAGGGTGGGGCAAGGTCTGGCAATCCCCGAGACGCACAGCATGACCGACGAATCGTTCCTCTCCCGCTGGTCCCGCCTGAAGCGGCAGCCCGTCGCCCCAGCCCCGGAGCCGGTGGAACCGCCGCCCGCCGAGGAACCGCCCGCACAACTCCCGGTGGATGCGGCGCCCGACCCGACCGAGACCGCGCCACCCGCCGCGCCGGACGCCGATGACCCGCTGAAGGACCTTCCTCCCGTGGAGGAACTGACGCTGGAGTCCGACTTCACCCCCTTCCTGCGGGCGGAAGTCCCGGACGACCTGCACCGGCAGGCGCTGCGCAAGTTGTGGACCTCCGATCCGGTCTTTGCCAACGACGACGGGTTGAAGGACTACGCCGACGACTACGCTAGCCTGTTCACCGGCTCCTCGCCGGTGAAGACGCTCTACCGCGTCGGCAAGGGCTTCCTCGACGCCGCGGAGGAGGCGGCCGAGAAGGCGGAGCAAGGAGCCGGCGGGACGGCCGCGGACGGCGACACCGATGAAGACGGGAAAGAAACAGTGGCGCTTCCCGAAGGTTCGGAGCCCGAGCAGGTCCCCTCTGCTTCGCAAGAACCCGACATCGATATGACAAAAAGAGCATAGCGACAGTCCAGCCCAAGTCGCGGTAAGCACACTTCTGAGTCAACCTTTGTTGACAAACACCGCGAATCTGCCCTTTAATAGCCTCATCCTGAACGTTAAGCCCCTGATATGGCGAGGCTTTTCGCAGGTGCAATATGAGGTTGTCGGTCCAGGGCGTCTCGGGCGCCGGCCCTTGACGCCGTGAGCCTGCAACGGGCGAGCCAATGCGCCGCCGTTGTCGCGACGGGTGGGGCCGGGTGCCGGAGTTTTGCCGATCTGGTCCTTTTGTCGTGTCGGGAGGGATGAACGCCGTGTCCGTGACCGGTGAACACGATCCGTCGGCCCTGCCGCCGGAGGAGATGCAGCGGGCGCAGCTCTACGCCCTGCTGGCGCATCTGCTTGCCCGCCCGCCCGGCGGGGAGTTCCTGGCCGCTCTGTCGGCGCTGGATGGCGACGCGAGCCCGCTGGGGCAGGCGCTGAGCGGTCTGGCCGAGGCAGCCCGCGGCACGGACGCCGCCGCGGTGGAGGAGGAATTCAACACCCTCTTCATCGGCGTCGGCGGCGGCATCCTGTCCCCATACGGGTCCTACTATCTCACGGGCTTCCTTCACGAAAAGCCGCTGGCCGAGCTGCGCGGCGACATGGCGCTGCTGGGCATCGCCCGTGCCGACGAGGTGAAGGAACCCGAAGATCACATTGCCGCCCTGGCCGAGATGATGGCGGGTCTGATCACTGGGGCCTTCGACGCCCCGGCCGATCTGGAGGCGCAGCGCCGCTTCTTCGACCGTCACATCGGCTCCTGGGCCGGCAGGTTCTTCACCGATCTGGAATCCACGCCGTCCGCCGCCTTCTACCGCGCGGTGGGCACGCTGGGGCACCGGTATCTGGAGGTCGAGGGGAAAGCCTTCGACATGGCGGCGTGACGGGGCGGTATGACCGCACACCGGCACCGTCGCCGAACAGAAAAAGACAACGAGACCGGTCCACGACAAGGCCGGTCCGGAAACGCTGAAAACAAGGCTCGGAAACCGGGCGGCACATCGGTCTTCAGTCTCGGGGAAGCCGCGAAGAATAGGGTGAAGCTATGACGGACAAGAAGGAAAAGACCACGCTGGCGCGGCGCGACCTGTTCCGCGCGGCTGGATTGGGCGTCGGCGCGCTGGGCGCCGCCGCCGTGGGCGCCGTGACGGGTGCGGAGCCGGTGCAGGCCGCCGAGCCTGCCCCCGCCCAGGGCTACCGCGAGACCGACCATGTTCGGACGGTCTACGAACTGAGCCGCTTCTAAGAAGGACCGCCGCACATGCTGACAAAGAAGAAGGCGGCTGCTTCCGGCGGCCGTTCGCTGGCGAAGATGGTTTCCGGCCTGACCGGTAACACCGTCGACCGTCGTTCGTTCCTCCGCACCTCGGGCATCGCCGCCGGTGGCGCCGCCATCGCCGCCACGATGCCCTTCGGCATGGTGAAGAAGGCCGAGGCGGTGACCGCCACCCCCGCCGCGGGCGCGCCGGTCAAGCTGGTCAAGAACGTCTGCACCCACTGTTCGGTCGGCTGCACGGTCACCGCCGAGGTGCAGAACGGCGTGTGGATCGGCCAGGAGCCGAGCTTCGACAGCCCGATCAACCTGGGCGCCCATTGCGCCAAGGGTGCGGCGGTGCGCGAGCACGCTCACGGCGACCGCCGCCTGCGCTACCCGATGAAGATGGTGGACGGCAAGTGGACCCGGATCTCCTGGGACCAGGCCATCCAGGAGGTCGGCGACAAGCTGCTGGCGATCCGCGAGAAGTCCGGCCCGGATTCGGTCTTCTGGCTCGGCTCGGCCAAGCACAGCAACGAGCAGGCCTATCTGATCCGCAAGTTCGCCGCCTTCTGGGGAACGAACAACGTCGACCATCAGGCCCGCATCTGTCATTCCACCACCGTCGCCGGCGTGGCGAACGTGTGGGGTTACGGCGCCATGACGAACTCGTACAACGACATCCAGAAGTCGCGCGCGATGTTCTTCATCGGCTCCAACGCCGCGGAGGCCCACCCGGTCTCCATGCTCCACATCCTGAAGGGCAAGGAGCAGAACAACGCGCCGCTGATCGTCGCCGATCCGCGCTTCACCCGCACCGCGGCCAAGGCCGACGAGTACATCCGCTTCCGCCCCGGCACCGACGTCGGCCTGATCTGGGGCATCCTCTGGCACATCTTCGAGAATGGCTGGGAGGACAAGGAGTACATCGCCAAGCGCGTCTACGGCATGGACGAGATCCGCGCCGAGGTCGCCAAGTGGACTCCGGAAGAGGTCGAGAAGGTCACCGGCGTTCCGGGCTCGCAGCTGAAGCGCGTCGCCCGCACGCTGGCCTCCAACCGTCCGGGCACGCTCGTCTGGTGCATGGGCGGCACGCAGCACCACATCGGCAACAACAACACCCGCGCCTACTGCGTGCTCCAGCTCGCCCTGGGCAACGTCGGCGTGACGGGCGGCGGCACCAACATCTTCCGCGGCCACGACAACGTGCAGGGCGCCACCGACTTCGGCGTCACCTCGGACTCGCTGCCTGGCTACTACGGTCTGGCGGAGGGCGCGTGGCGCCACTGGGCGCGCGTCTGGGACGTCTCCTATGACGAGGTCCTGGCCCGCTTCAAGGACAAGAAGCTGATGGAGGCCACCGGCATCCCGGTGTCCCGCTGGTTCGACGGCGTCCTGGAAGCCAAGGAGAACATGGACCAGCCCGAGAGCATCAAGGGCATGGTCTTCTGGGGTCACGCGCCGAACAGCCAGGTCCGCCTTCCGGACATGAAGAAGGCGATGGAGAAGCTGGAGCTGCTGGTCGTCGTCGATCCGTTCCCGACGATGACCGCCGTCCTGTCCGACCGCAAGGACAACTTCTACCTGCTGCCCGCCGCCACCCAGTTCGAGACCGTCGGGTCGCGCACCGCGTCCAACCGCTCGGTCCAGTGGTGCGACAAGATCATGGAGCCGCTCTTCGAGGCGAAGACGGACCATGAGATCATGTACCTGTTCGCCAAGAAGTTCGGCTTCGCCGAGCCGATGTTCAAGAACATCAAGCTCCACGGCAACGAGCCGGACATCGAGGACACGACGCGGGAATGGAACCGCGGCATGTGGTCGGTCGGCTACACCGGCCAGTCGCCGGAGCGGCTGAAGCTGCACATGCAGCATCAGGCGACCTTCGACAAGACCACGCTGCGCGCCAACGGCGGCCCGTGCGACGGCGACTATTACGGCCTGCCGTGGCCCTGCTGGGGCACGCCGGAGATGAAGCATCCGGGCACCGCCAACCTCTACGACACCTCCCTGCCGGTCGCCGAGGGCGGCGGCGCCTTCCGCGCGCGCTTCGGCGTCGAGCGCAACGGCGTGACGCTGCTCGCCGAGGGCTCCTACCCGGTCGGGTCGGAGATCAAGGACGGCTACCCGGAAGTCACCTACGCCATGCTGGACAAGCTGGGCTGGACCGGGGAGCTGACCGAGGCCGAGATGGCCGTCATCAAGAAGATCGGCGGCGAGAAGATCGGTGCCGTGTCCTGGACCACCGACCTGTCGGGCGGCATCCAGCGCGTGGCGATCAAGCACGGCCTGAACCCGCCGGGCAACGCCAAGGCCCGCTGCGTCGCCTGGAACTTCCCGGACCCGGTGCCCGTGCACCGCGAGCCGCTCTACACGCCGCGCCGCGATCTGGTCGCCGAGTACCCGACCTACAAGGACACCAAGTCCTGGCGCCTGCCGACGCTCTACAAGTCCATCCAGGACCGCGACGTGTCGAAGGAGTACCCGATCATCCTCACCTCCGGCCGTCTGGTCGAGTATGAGGGCGGCGGCGACGAGACCCGGTCGAACCCCTGGCTGGCCGAGCTGCAGCAGGACATGTTCGTCGAGATCAACCCGTTCGATGCCAACAACGCCGGCATCAAGGACGGCCAGATGGTCTGGGTCGAGGGTGCGGAAAAGGGCAAGGTGAAGGTCAAGGCCATGCTGACCGAGCGTGTCGGCCGTGGCGTCGCCTTCATGCCCTTCCACTTCGGCGGCCATTACCAGGGCCAGGATCTGCGCTCCAAGTACCCGCAGGGCGCCGACCCGGTCGTGCTGGGCGAGGCGGCGAACACCGCCACGACCTACGGCTACGACTCGGTCACGCAGATGCAGGAAACCAAGACCACCCTCTGCCGTATCTCGGCGGCCTGAGACGCTAGGAGTTCATCACCATGGCCCGCATGAAATTCCTCTGCGACGCGGACCGCTGCATCGAATGCAACGCCTGCGTCACCGCTTGCAAGAACGAGCACGAGGTGCCCTGGGGCATCAACCGCCGCCGCGTCGTCACCATCAACGACGGCAAGCCGGGTGAGCGGTCGATCTCGGTCGCCTGCATGCATTGCTCCGACGCGCCCTGCAAGGCCGTCTGCCCGGTCGACTGCTTCTACCAGACCGAGCAGGGCGTGGTTCTGCACAACAAGGACCTGTGCATCGGCTGCGGCTACTGCTTCTACGCCTGCCCGTTCGGCGCCCCGCAGTACCCGCAGGCCGGCAACTTCGGCACCCGCGGCAAGATGGACAAGTGCACCTTCTGCGCCGGCGGCCCGGAGGCCGACAACACGGACGCGGAGTACAGGAAGTACGGCCGCAACCGTCTGGCCGAAGGCAAGCTGCCGCTCTGTGCCGAGATGTGCTCGACCAAGGCCCTCCTGGCCGGCGACGGCGACAAGGTGTCGGACATCTACCGCGAGCGCGTGGTCGCCCGCGGCTTCGGGTCCGGCGCCTGGGGCTGGGGCACCGCCTATCAGATGAAGGCGGGGTCGTGACCGTGATCCGCCGCACCGTCTGTGCGATGGCGCTCCTTCTCGTCACCCCGCTTCTGGCGGGGTGCAACGAGGAGGAGCAGGCGCGCCCGATCCATCTGGAGAAGGGCGTCTACCGCGGCGCCGCGGACAGTCCTTTGTCCGCGGATCAGGTCCAGGCGCTCCAGCAGCGCTCGGCCGGCCAGCGTTTCTGAGAGGGCGTTTCCGATGGACGCTGTTCTCAAGGGAAGGGCTGACGCAATGACGTCGAATCATTCCAAGGTCGTGCTGGCCAAGGGCTGGCTCCAGTCGCCGTTCCAGATCGTGCTTCTGGGCGTCGCCATGCTGGCGCTGACCCTGGTCATGGCCAACGTCTCCTCTGCTTCGGCGGCGGAAGCGTTCCCGCCGGTCGCCAGCCAGCCGGCGGACGGCAACTCCAAGACCGACATGTGGCGCGGCATCCGCTCCGGCGAGCAGGGCTATGTCTCCATCCCCAACAAGAGCGCCGGCGTGCTGGTGCAGTCGGAAGGCGAGGCGTGGCGCTCGGTCCGCAACGGTCCGCTGTCCACCTACGGCGGCTGGGTGCTGGGAGGCATGATCGGGCTGCTCGTCCTGTTCTTCCTGGTGCGCGGGCGCATCCGGATCGACGGCAAGAAGACCGGCCGGACCATCCAGCGCTTCAACGCCTTCGAGCGGGGCGTGCACTGGCTGACCGCCGGCAGCTTCGTCATCCTGGCCTTCACCGGGTTGAACGTGCTGTACGGGCGCTACACCGTCCTGCCGCTGCTGGGTCCGGAGGTGTTCGCCACGATGACCCAGTACGGCAAGTTCGCCCACAACTACCTGGGCTTCGCCTTCATGCTGGGCATCCTCCTCATCTTCGTGATGTGGGTGAAGCACAACATCCCGGAGCGCAACGACATCACCTGGGCGCTGAAGGCCGGCGGCCTGTTCAGCAAGGGCGTGCATCCGGCGGCGAAGAAGTTCAACGCCGGCCAGAAGGTGATCTTCTGGGCGACGGTGCTGGGCGGTGCGGCGCTGGGCTTCACGGGCGTGCAACTGCTGTGGCCCTTCTCCTTCGCCTCGCTGGCCGACCTGCAGCTTTACCAGCTGATCCACGCGGCGGTGGCGGTGGTGCTGACCGCGGTCATCATCGCCCACATCTACATCGGCTCGGTCGGTATGGAAGGCGCCTTCGACGCGATGGGCTCCGGCGACGTCGAACTCCAGTGGGCGCGCGAGCACCATTCGCTGTGGGTTCAGGAGGTCACCGGCGAGACCCCCGGCCGTCACGGGGGCCATCACCAGGGCCGCCACCGCGCGCCCGCCGAGTGAGGATCCTATCCATGCGTTCCTTCCTGATCGGCCTGCTGCTGGCCGGGGCGCTCGCCGCTCCGGCCGCCGCCCAGACCTCTCCGGCGGCCAAGCCGGCGGAGGAGGTGAAGCGGATCGTCGAGCAGACCTACAATGTGCAGGTCCTGCGCGTGACCGAGGCGGCGCTGGAGGACGGCACCGCCGTCTACAAGGTCGCCGCCATGATGCCGGGCACCGCCGGCAACGCCGCCTTCATGGTCAACACCCTGACCGTCGATGCGGCGACCGGTCTCGCGCTTCCGCCCTTCCGCCACCACGCGGCGGGCTACAGCCTGCCCCAGGGCGGCAGCTACGAGCCGAACCGGACCTCCAACAACCCCGCGGTCGCCCGCGGGCACACTTGGCGCTGAAGACAACCGGCGCTGATACCTGTTACCCCCTGACCGGTGGCTGCAAGGCTGCCGGTCTTTTCCTTTTCGGGAGGCGGTTCGGGCATGGGCAGAGGGTGTCATCCGGGGAACCCGCCGAGCCACACCCGCCGCCGGCTTCTCGCGCTGGCTGCGACCGCGCCTGTCCTGACCGCACCCCTGTTGTCCCGTGCCGCGGACCTGATCGGCCATGGCGCCATGGTCAACGCCGTCGCCATGTCGCCCGACGGCACCCGCGTCCTGACGGGAAGCTGGGACTATTCGGCCATCCTCTGGGACCTCGCCTCCGGCTCCCAAATCGCCTCCTTTCACGAGCACGCCGCCGGCGTCACCGCCGTGGCCTTCCTGCCGGACGGCAAGCAGGCCCTGACCGGCAGCCGCGACGCCGCCATCATCCTCTGGGACCTGGAAAAGGGACGGTCGCTGCGCCGTTTCGAGGGGCACACCGGCACCGTCGCCGGTCTGGCGGTGACGCCGGATGGCCGCAGTTTCGCCTCCGCGGGCTGGGACTTCGTCATCCGCGTCTGGGATCCGGGAAGCGGCGCCGCGCTGCGGGTGCTGGAGGGGCATGGCGCCAACGTGAACGCCGTGGCTTACACCCCCGACGGCGGGCGGTTGGTCTCCGCCGGCTACGACTTCCAGATCCGCGTCTGGGACGCCGCGACCGGTCGGGAGAAGGCGGTGCTGGAAGGGCATGAGGGCAGCGTCAACGGTCTGGCCCTGTCTCCCGACGGGCGGCTGGCCGCCACGGCGTCCAGTGACGAGACGGTGCGGCTGTGGGACCTGGAGGCCGGCACGCTCCTGCGCACGCTTTACGGGCACACCGGCTTCATCACCTCGGTCGCCGTCTCGCCCGATGGCAAGACCCTGCTGTCCGGCGGGGGCGGCGACCGGCGCGTCCGGCTGTGGGAGATCGCCACCGGGCGGCAACTCGCCTCCTTCCGTGGCCATGAGAAGCCGGTCCTGGCGGTCGCCTTCACCCCGGACGGGCAGGGCGCCCTGTCCGCCGGCTACGACGCGGTGGTCCGCCATTGGGACCTGATGAGCAAGGCGGACGCCGACCGTCCCTGACCCCGACCGTCCTTGACAGGATGGGCGCGCCCATGGCCCGTTCGCCTACCGTCCGTTCCACAAGCGAGACCGCCGCCCATGACCAGCCTGTCCCACCCGGCGCAGCGCCGCGCCATCATCGACTCCTGCCTCGCCATGAACGGGGCGGGCATCAACCAGGGCTCGTCGGGCAACCTGTCGGTGCGGGTGGAGGGCGGCTTCCTGATCACGCCGAGCAGCCTGCCTTATGACGAGACGGCGCCCGAGGACATTGTCGAGATGGGCTTCGACGGGACCTATGTGGGCCGGCGGCGGCCATCGTCGGAATGGCGCTTCCATCGCGACATCCTGAAGGCGCGGCCCGACGTGGATGTGGTGCTGCACGCCCATTCGACCTTCGCGACGGCGCTGGCCGTCCATGGCCGGGGCATTCCCAGCTTCCATTACATGGTGGCTCTGGCCGGCGGCGATTCGATCCGCTGCGCGCCCTACGCCACCTTCGGCACGCAGGAACTGTCCAACCACGCGGTGGCGGCGCTGGAGGGGCGGCTGGCCTGCCTTCTGGCAAACCACGGCATGATCGTGCTGGGCAAGACGCTGAAAGGCGCTCTCGCCCTGGCGGTGGAGGTGGAGACGCTGGCCCGCCAGTATCTCCACGCCCATCTGCTGGGCGAGCCGGTCATCCTGCCGCCCGAAGAGATCGCGCGCGTCGCCGAGAAGATGCGTCGCATGAAGTACGGCCTGCCGCCCGACGAGGGGGCCGCGCCGGAGGACACCGCCCGCCCGCGCGAGGCCTGACGGCCAACGGCTCCCGGCTTCAGGAGGCCAGCTGGGCGACGGGGCGCAGGGGGGCGACGGTGACCAGAGGGCGCTTGGCAGCCCCGGCGGTGCCGACCTGGAGCGGGCGTTCCTCCGCCGGGGGCTGGTAGTAGGCGGGCAGGGCCACCGTGACGCGGGTGCCATGCCCGGGCTCGCTCGCCACCTCGATGTCGCCGCCGAGCATGGCGGCGTAATGGCCGACCAGGGTCAGGCCGAGCCCGGCGCCGCGTCGTCTGGTGCCGCTGCCGCCTTGGACGAAGGGCTGGAACAGCCGGGCGGTCTGGCTGGTGGCGAAGCCGCTGCCGCTGTCGGTCACGGTGAAGCGCAGCCAGGGTTCGCCGTCTCGCTCGATCCGTTCGGCGGCCAGCAGGACGGCGCCGCCCTGGGTGAACTTGCAGGCGTTGTCCAGCAGGTTGAGAAGCGCCTGCCGGACCTTGCCGAAATCCGAATACATCTGGCCGAGCGCTGCGGCTTCCGCCTGGAGCGTCACCTCGTTGCCGTTGAGGTCGGCGGCGGGCAGCGTGCGCTCCCGCGCCTCGATCAGCAGGCGGTGCACGTCGAAATCCTGAAGCACGACGTCCATGTTGCCGGCCTCGATCCGGGCATAGTCGAGGATCGCATCGACCAGGGTCAGCATCTGCTCGCCGGTCCACTGGATCTGCTCGATGTCGGTTGCCAGTTCCCCGGCGCCCAGGCGGTGCAGCTCGCCCATCAGCGACTGGCTGGAGGCGACGATCTCGTTGAGCGGGGCGTGAAGCTCCTGCCCGATGTTGACCAGGAAATGGGTCTTCGCCTCGTTGGCAGCGTCGGCGCGCTCCTTGTCGCGCAGCAGCTGGCCGTGCCGGTCGGCGGCCTCCTGGCGCTGGCGCTCCATCTCCGCGGTGTTGTCGCGCAGGACGCGGACGGCGCGGGCCATGGCGGACACCTCGTCCGCCCCCTCATCCGGCGGCAGGGCGATGTCGGTCCGCCCGGCGGCAAGGGAGGTCACGGCGGCGGCCATGCCGGACACCGGGCGGGCGACCCGGCGGTTGACGAACCAGACCATCGCCAGCCCGGCCAGCGTCACCGCCAGCGCCGCCCACAGGGCGATGCGCACCGTGCGCCAGGACTGGTCGGCCAGACCGCCACGCAGCTCCGCCGCCACGGCGTCGTTGCGCTGGCGGATTTCCGCCGCCTGGGCGGCGACGGCGGCGGCATTGGGCGTCAGCCGCTCGGCGCGCAGCCCATCCTCGTCGGCCAGGGAGGCCTCGATGCTGTCCAGCACGCCGTCGATGCCGGCCAGCGCCGCCTCAACCTCGTCAATGGTCTGGCGGGTGCCGGGGACCCAGAGATAGCGGTTCATCTCCGCCAGCTTGGCGCGGGCGTTGCCCAGCTCGGCGCGCATGCGCAGCGAGTCGCGGTCGTCGCGCCGCGCCACGTAACGGCCGAGATGGTCCTGCATCATCAGGATGGCGACGGTCGCGTCGCCGGCCAGCGCCGCCGAATCGACGCCGCCCGCGTCCTTCAATCGGCCCAGCCCGGCGCGGATCTGGGAAATCTGCGGCTCCAGCACCGACTCGGTCAGCCGGGCGCGCTCGCCGCGCAAGGCGACCAGCGCCTCGAAGCCGCTCCAATAGGCGTCCAGCGCCGTGCGCGCGCCCTCCACCGAGCGGCGGTCGGCCTCGCCGTCCACCATGCCGGCCAGGGCGATCAGCCGCTCCAGCAGGCCGTCGCGGCGCAGCCCGGCGTCGAGCAGGCTTTGCTGGTCGCCCTCGGCCAGATGGTCGCGGACGGACACCTCCAGGTCGCGCAGCCCGATGTCCAGGTCGGCGGCCGTCTGGGAGGCGTCGGCGTAGCCGGAGAAGGTGCCGACCTCGCGGCTGACCCCGTAGAGCGAGGCCATGCCGATCAGCGCCAGCAGAAGAACCAGAGCCAGGACCACGCCGAAGCCCAGCCCGACGCGCGCGGCGAGCGTCAGCTCGTCCAGGCGGCGCAGGAAACCGAGCCCCGGAAGGGAGCGCGCGAGGCGGGCCGGGGCACCGGGGGGGGAGGGGGCGTCGCCGGACCGGGGCAGGGTTCCGTTCCGCGTCACGCCACGTCCCGTACGCGCTGTCGTTGGTAAGCCACGAGATCCGGCCGAAGGTTGCGGGCGGGAAAAGCCCGACGTTGTCAGAAACCCCTCCGTGTGCACGGACGGGTGGCGCGGATTGTAGCTTGGCGCGGCAACGGCGCAAACAGACAAGTGCGTCGGGTTCAGCCCCCTTTAAACATCCCCGGTACTGCCTCAGATCGTGCCATGGAAGGCGTAGGCTTGCATGCCGATGCTGCCATGCTCGAACCCGGCGTGAAGCCGCTCCGTCCGCACCGCGCTGCCGGCGGCGCCGAAGGCCACGGGCAGGGGCAGGAAATGCTCGTCGGTGGGATGCGCCGCCTTGGCCTGCGGGCAGAGCGTCTTCCAGCCGGCCAGCGACGCCTCGTCGCCCGCCGCCAGCACCCCGTCGAGCCAGCCGGCGAAGTCCTCCGCCCAGTCGGCCACGTCGCTTTGGCCGAAGCGGAAATCGCCGAGATTGTGGACGGCGCCGCCGCTGCCGAGGATCAGCACGCCCTCTTTCCGCAGGGGCGCCAGGGCGCGGCCCAGCGCGATGTGGTCGGCGGCGGT
Organism: Azospirillum brasilense; assembly: GCF_022023855.1. Classification (NCBI taxonomy): domain Bacteria; kingdom Pseudomonadati; phylum Pseudomonadota; class Alphaproteobacteria; order Rhodospirillales; family Azospirillaceae; genus Azospirillum; species Azospirillum brasilense. The sequence continues at coordinate 274,065 of NZ_CP059449.1, read as the reverse complement.
GGCGCCGGGCTGCACGGAGAGCTGGGCGACCGGGATGTCGGCCTCCGGGTACATCAGCATCAGCGGCACCCAGGCACCGTGGTCGAGCCCCTGGCCGGGGTCCACCGCGGCGCCGGTCAGCGCCCGCACGCGGTCGGCCAGCGCCGGGGCGCCGGGGGCGGCGTAGCGCATCGCGTAGAGGGCGCGGGGGAAGCCGTAAAAATCATGGATGGTGTCCGGCTGCGTGGCGCCGCTGATCGCCGGGCTGCTGGTCGTCCAGTGCGCCGACACCGCGATCACCGCGCTCGGGCGGCCCAGCCGCTTACCCAGGCCAGCCAGGAAATGGCGGCCCGGCGAATCCTCGATGATCAGGGTGGGAGCGCCGTGGGAAACGAAGACGCTGGGGAAGGGGGAGGGCAGGGCGGTGGCCGGCTGGGTCGTGGTCATGGAATGGGCTCCGGGTTGCCGGACCATTCGACCAAAGAAAAACCCCGGCGCCTAGGCCGGGGTTTTTCGAAAGACCGTTGCCGGTGGAGCAACGATCTCAGTGCAGGTGCTTCGGCAGCTCGGCGATCGACTGGTCGATCAGCTTGTCCGCCTGGGCCGGCTGGATGCCGGTTTCCAGGATGCGGCGGCTGGCGTCCATGGCGATGTCGACGGTCAGGTTGCGGACCTCGGCCAGCGCCCCGGCTTCCGCCTGGGCGATGCGGTCCATGGCCTGGGCCTCGCGGCGCTTCAGCGACGCTTCGAGGTCGGCACCGGCCTGCGAGCGGAGGCGGTCGGCCTCCTCGCGGGCGTGGGCGATGATGGCCTCGGCCTCCTTCAGCGCGTCGCGCTGACGGCGCTGGTAGTTGGCGAGCAGCGCCTGGGCGTCTTCACGCAGGCGCTGGGCCTCGTCCAGCTCCGCCCGGATCTTCTCGGCGCGGGCGTCGAGAAGGCCGGTGATCGCGCCGGCCGCCTTCTTCCACACCAGGGCGGCGAAGATGATGAAGGCGATGGCGACCCACATTTCGGGCGTGTTCATGACCGGCGCTCCTCGATCACGGCGGCGACCGCCGCATCGGCCTGGGCCGCGTCGACGTTCAGCCCGGCCAGACGGCCGGCGACGTCACGGGCGATGTCGGCGGAGATGGAGCGGACGTTGGCGATCGCCTGCTCCTTGGCCGCGGCGATGTTCGCCTCGGCGCTGCGCAGACGCTCGGCGTTCTCGGCGTTCAACTGGGCCTGGCGGGCGTGGTTGTTCGCGTCGATCTCGGCGGCCACCTGGGCGATCAGGGCCTGGGCTTCGGAACGGGCCCCGGCGAGGGACTGATCGACCTGGGCCATGGCGGCCTCGGCCTCTTCCTTGAGCGAAGCGGCCTTGCTCAGGTCGCGCGAAATGCGCTCCTGGCGCTCCTCCAGAACCTCGGCCACGCGCGGCAGCGCTTTCTTGGACAGGAGGTAGTAGAGGGTGATGAAGGTCAGCGCCAGCCAGAAGATCTGGGTGGGGAAGGTGGCGGGATTGAGCTGCGGCAGGCCGCCGGCGGCGTGCTCGCCGCCATGGGCGGCTTCCGGCGCGTGCTCCGCCGCCGCCGCCAGGACGTTACCGGCAAGCACGGTCAGAGTGGCGAGCGAGGCGCCCGCAGCACCCGACCAGCGGACCAGCCGTCGCTTGGCCAACAGGTTCGGCATGGATCGGTCCCCCTAGGCAAGAATGCGGCGCCGAAACTTCGAGAGCCCGGCGCCGCGTCAGAGCGAAATTGAAAGTTCGCTCTGGCCTTAGGCGAACAGGATCAGGAAGGCGATCAGCAGGGCGAACAGCGCGACGGCTTCCGTCAGCGCGAAGCCCAGAATGCCGATCGGGAAGACCTTCGGCTGGACGGCCGGGTTGCGGGCGATCGAACCGATCAGGGTCGAGAAGATGTTGCCGATACCCAGGCCGACGCCGGCGAGGGCGATAACGGCCAGACCGGCACCGACGTACTTGGCGGCTTCAGCTTCCATGGTACTCATTCCTCTAGGTAAGGGTGAACTGTGGTGGAAAAGGTAACGAGGTGATCCGGGTCGGCGCTGGTGCTCAGTGCAGTTCCAGCGCGTCGCGGATGTAGAGGCAGGTCAGGATCGAGAAGACGTAGGCTTGCAGGAACGCGACCAGGAACTCGAAGCCGGTCAGCGCGATGTTGATGGCCAGCGGGACGAGGCCGGCGAGGAAGCCGACGGCGCCCAGGCCGCTGATCATCATAACCGTGAAACCCGCGAACACCTTCAGCATGGTGTGACCGGCCATCATGTTGGCGAACAGTCGGATCGACAGGCTGACGGGGCGCATCAGGTAGGAGATCACCTCGATCGGGATGAGGATCGGGGCGAGCGCCAGCGGCGCGCCGTGCGGCATGAAGAAGCTGAAGAAATGCAGGCCGTGCTTCATCAGGGCCAGGACGGTCACGAACACGAACACCGTCGCCGCCAGCGTGAAGGTCACGATGATGTGGCTGGTGAAGGTGAAGGTGAACGGGATCATGCCGACGAGGTTACCGAACAGCACGAACATGAAGATCGCGAAGACGAACGGGAAGTATGGGCGGGCGTCGTGCCCGGCGTTGTCCCGAACCATGTTCGCGACGAATTCGTAGAAGATCTCGGCCAGGGACTGCAGGCGGCCCGGAACCAGGGCGCGGCCAGACATGCCGAAGACGAGCAGCGCGTAAATCAGCGCGACCGCCACGACCATGAAGAAGGCCGAGTTCGTGAAGGACACGTCATACCCGGCGATCACGATCTGGAGGATCGGGTTGATCTGGAACTGGTGCAGCGGATCCAAGGTCGTCCTCGCTCAGTGTGCGTCGCCGTTGGGGCGCTCGTTGTCATCCTCACGGGCCCGGCGGTAGCCGGGGGCTAATCCGAGCCCGGTGATGGCCCGGTAGACATTCAGAATTCCGGCCGCCGCGCCGAGGAAGAACATGACGATCAATCCCCAGGGCGCCGTTCCGAGCCAGCGGTCGAGCAGAAGCCCGCCACCGACGCCAACGATCATGGCAGCGACCAGCTCGGTCCCGATTCGAAAGGCGATGCCGAGAGGACTCTGCGGCAGCCGGTGATATTTCCCCGGACCGCTCTGCGATTCCTTCCCTTCACGCGCCTTCTTCAGTCGGGCGTCAAGCTCTGCCAGAGACGGCGGGGGCTTTTCGTCGCTCATGTCGCTTCGTTGTCCCCGTTGTCTCGCAGCCACGCGAAAGCGGCGAGACCATACGGACAGGGCACAACCCTGTCAAGTCGCAAAACCCTTAATACAAGTGCTTGAAAACCCAACAAAACCGCGCCGAAACCTTGGTATTACCGGGTCAAGGGGCGCGGCTCCGCTCATGTTTTCCGTCAGCCGGCAATGCGGGTGCCCAGATCCTGGGCCACGCGGTCGGCGGTGGTGCCCGCCGGATAGACCCCGAGGAAGCGCCCGTCGGGGCCCATCAGGTAAAGAAAACTGGAGTGATCCATCAAATAATCCTCCGGTTTTCCGCCCTCCTGCGGCGCCTTGGCGTAATAGACCCGGTAGGCCTTGGCCGCCGCCTTGACCTGCTCCGGCGTGCCGGTCAGCCCGACCAGATTGGGGTGGAACAGCCCGACATAGTCCTTCAGATGCGCCACCGTGTCGCGCTCCGGGTCGACCGAGATGAACATCGGCTGCACCTTGTCCGCCTGCACGCCCAGCAGATCCATGGCGCGGGCCATCGTGCCCAGCTCCGTCGGGCAGACGTCGGGGCAATAGGTGTAGCCGAAGTAGATCAGCAGGTACTTGCCGCGATAGTCAGCGTCGGTAACCGTCTTCCCGTCCTGGTCGGTCAGGGTGAAGGGGCCGCCGATGGGCACGCTGCTCTGCACCGTGCTGGAGGCGTTGTCGACCTGCCACCAAGCGATGCCGGCAGCGATCACGAGCCCCACGACGGAGGCGGCGGCGATGCGGATGAGTCGGGCTTTCATGACCGACTGGAATGGGGCGGCGCACGGTCCAGGTCAAGAGGACAATCTGCCCAAGGCGGGAGCTTCGCGCGCTCACCAGAGGCGCCGCGCGGCCCAGCGTAGCGCCAGCGCCGCCGGCGCGATGGTCAGGACGATCAGGGCGAGCGCGGTGCCGCTCACCGTGCCGGTCGTGGCGTAGACCGCGACGGTGGCGATGCCGCCCGGCAGCAGGGCGAGGAGCAGCCAGGTCAGGCGGGGCTTCCAGACGACGAAGCTGATGAGAGCCCAGGCCAGCAGCGCGGCGGTCAGCTTTGGAAGGGCGACGATGAACAGGTCGCTCAGAAACTCCGCCATGCCGGACGCTCCTCACGCGGCCTTGCGCGCGGGTGCGTCCGGCCGGGCCAGATGGTTGCCGATGCGCTTGTCGAAGCGTTGGATGTGGCCGGTCAGCCAGTCGCGGAACAGCGCCAGCAGATCGTCGCCGACCCGCGCCTCCCCGGCCGCGAAGCGCTGCTTCAGTTCGGCCACGCGCTTGCGCAGGGCGTCGTGTTGCGCCTTGTGCTGCACGAAGTCGGGATAGCCCGAGCTCTGCATCACCCGCTCCTCCTCCTCGAAATGCAGGACCGTATAGGCGACGAGCTGGTCGATGGCCGCCCCGATGGCCTGCGGCACTTCGCCGCCCCGGATGCGCCGCGCCGCCCGGTTGATCAGCGCGACCAGGATCATGTGGTCGTTGTCGATGTCCTCCTGGCCGACGGCCAGCGTGTCGTTCCAGGGCATGAAGACCTCCTCGCCGGCGGGGGCGAAGAGGGTGGCCAACTCCGCGCTGTTGATCGCCTCCACATTGACCAGGAAGGCGTCGACCAGAGCGCGCAGGGACCCGGCCTGCTGCGCCAGGCTCTCCGCGGCGTCGAGCAGGCTGTTGGCGGCCTTCTCCGTCTCCAGAGCGGAGGCCGAAACCTCGTCGATGCTGGTGGAAACCTGCCGCGTGCCCTGGGCCGCCTCCCCGGCGCTGCGGGCGATCTCGCCGGTCGCCGCACCCTGCTGCTGGACCGCGGCGGCGATGGAGGTGCCGATCTCGTCGCTGCGGGCGATGATCCCGGCGATCTCGCGGATGGCGGTGACGGCACCGTGGGACGCCTGCTGCACCTCGCTGATCTGGGCGGCGATCTCCTCCGTCGCCTTGGCGGTCTGGCCGGCGAGGTTCTTCACTTCGCCCGCCACCACGGCGAAACCCTTGCCCATCTCGCCGGCCCGCGCCGCCTCGATGGTGGCGTTGAGCGCCAGCAGGTTGGTCTGGCTGGCGATGCTGGTGATGAGGTCGGCGACCTCGTTGATCTTCTGCGCGGCGTGGCCCAGCCCGTCGATGCGGTCGCTGGCTTGGCGGGAGGCGGTCACCGCCTCCATCGAGATGTGCGAGGAGGTGGCGACTTGGGTGCCGATCTCCGCGATGGCGCTGCTCAGCTCCTCGGCGGCGGCGGCGACGGTCTGCACGTTCACCGACGCCTGCTGCGACGCCCCGGCGACCGACGCCGCCTCGCGCATGTTGCGGTCGGCGGTGTCGGACAGGGAGCGCGCCGTGTTCTCCAGCGCCTGCACCGCCTGCCCGACCGTACCGACCATGGCGCTGACCGTGGCGTCGAACCGCTCGGTCAGCCGTTCCAGGGCGCGGGCGCGCTGCCCGGTCACGCGGTGCTCCACCTGCTGGCGCTCCCAGTGGCGCTGCAGGTCGATCTGGTTGCTGCGGAAGATGTCCAGGGTGCGGGCCATGACGCCGATCTCGTCGCCGCGCTGCGTACCGGACACCGTCACCGCCGTGTCGCCGCCGGCCAGCGTCTGCATCACTCCGGTCATGGCGTGCAGCGGGCGGACGATGGCCCGGCTGACCAGCAGGGCGATGCCCGTCGCCGCGAGGGCGATCAGCAGCCCCAGCCCGCCGAGGAACAGGGCGGCCTCGCGGAAGGCGGCGGCCACGTCGTCCACATAGATGCCCGAACCGATCAGCCAGCCCCAGGGTTCGAACCCGCGCACATAGGAGATCTTCGGCACCGGCTCCGCCTGGCCCGGCTTCGGCCACAGGTAATCGACGAAGCCGCCCTCCGCCGCGACGCCGACGCGGGTCATCTCGACGAACAGCAGCTTGCCGTTCGGATCGGCGGTGCGCGACTGGTCCTGCCCGTCCATCTCCGGGCGGATGGGGTGCATGATCATGCGCTGTGCGCGGTCGATGACGAAGAAATACTCCGAACCGGCGTAGCGCAGCCGGCGCAGCGCGTCCTTGGCCGCCGCCTGGGCGGCGTCGCGGGTCAGCGTGCCCTTGCGCTCCATCGCCTCGTAATGGGCGACGAGGCTGTGCGCGACCTCCACCACGCTGCGGGTCTTGTCCTGGCGGTCCTTCATCATCTCGGCGCGCAGGCCGAACAGGCTGACGGCGGCGATCAGCGCGAGGCCGACGGCCGCGACGCCCAGGATGACGGAGATCTTACCCTTGATGCTGATGCGCTCGAACACCTGACGTTCCTCCGGAATCTTCCTTATGTCCGGCATATCGGCGCCGGTCCCGGACGGAGCGGTGACCATCCGGAAATTCTGCTAAATTTTTTGTTACTTTTGCTCCGGGGGCCTGATCGTCGTCAAGGCGGATCAACCCAGGGTGAGAAAACGTCGCGGGCCGCTGTCCAGAAGTTTGGAAGAGAAAGTTTGCGGTGCCGTGAAAAAGAAAGGGGAGGCCCGAAGGCCTCCCGCAGTTGCGTACCGGAAGGGTGGTTGCGCGTCGACGCCGTTCGTTTGCCGACGGCTTCAGAGCACGGTCAGCATGCTGGCGACCAGAGGGTGGCGGACGATGTCGGTGTCGCTCAGCCGGACGACGGCGATGCCCTCCACCGCCTCCAGCCGGCGCGCGATGTCGGCCAGACCTGACAGGTTGTCGAGCAGGTCCGTCTGGTCGGGGTCGCCGGTCAGGATCATGGTGGAATGCCAACCCAGTCGGGTCAGCAGCATCTTGACCTGGGCGTAGGTGCAGTTCTGCGCCTCGTCGATCACCACGAAGGCGTTGTTCAGGGTGCGACCGCGCATGAAGCCGACCGGCGCGATCTCGATGGTGCCGTCGGCCATCAGGGCGCGCAGGCGCTTGGCGCCCAACCGCTCGCTCAGCGCGTCGTAGAGCGGGCGCAGGAAGGGGGCCATCTTCTCGTGCATGTCGCCCGGCAGATAGCCGATGCTCTCACCCGCCTCGATGGCCGGGCGGGACAGCACGATGCGGTCGACCTTGCCTTCCTCCAGCGCCTCCACCGCGGAGGAGATCGCCAGATAGGTTTTGCCGGTGCCGGCGGGGCCGAGCGCCACAACGAGGTTATGGTCCTTGATTGCCTCCATCAGCCTCTTCTGGTTGGGGCTCTGGGGCTTGACCTTGCGGAGATAGCTCTGGTCGCGGCGGTCGGCGCCGCCCACGGGGTCCCAGCCGGCGGCGGGGAACAGCGGGTGGACCGTCGACTCGGACGCTGAAACGGCACTGCCTTTGGTCTGGCGTCTGGCCATATCGCTCTCCTAACGTCACGTTGGTGGGCGGCGGCTCCGGGCACAAAAAAACCTCCCGCAAGGGGGAGGTCGTCGATGTTGCTGTGCAACAGGGTGGCCGGAGTCTGGCTTGCCGGTGCGAGGCGTGCGTCCCGTCGGCTGCGCCCGTCATGGGGTGCCGGCGACATTCGGACGCTCGGGAACGAAGCAGGATGCAAGCGGAACCTCTTCGTCAGAATAGGAACCTCACATCACAAACATAGGGCGCGCGGTGGGGAACGTCAGGCGAAATTGCGGGCATCGCAAAAGATTCACACAAGATGTTGTGGGTGAGCCGCAGGTGGAGGCGCGGCGGCGACGGACTACCGCCAGAGGCGGAGGGAACCCGCCATCGCCGCGACCAGGATGGTGTATTGAAGTCTCACAAACCATCTTTGCGGGCGCTGTGGCGAGGGAAAGATGCCGCAGCGCGAAAAGGGCATATCCCTGCAAAACCCTTTGCCCGGCGAATCCAGTTCCATTACCATACTTTGTAGTGAGACCTTCCGCTGACGCAACACATGGACCTCCAGCCCGGACGGGGACCCCCTGTTCCGGCCCATGGCGCGTGTGTCCGGTGGTTGTCACTCCATCGGCGCCGGGAAAGGCTTGAACGGATGGGGTCCGCGCCGCTAGAACCCGGGTGGTTGACCCTTCCGCCCTGGTGCCTGGCCGATGGCCCCAGACATGCGGACGACACGGATTCGGCAGGAACACAAGCAGGATGGCAGCGGTGAGCAGCGCCAGGCAGGGTGCCGATCGGGACGGTCCGTTCCAGTTGCGGGGCAATTCCTTCACCATGATGGTGCTGAAGGTGAATGATCCGGCGTCGCCGGACTTCTTCACCCAACTCGCCGTTAAGGTGCGGCAGGCGCCCAACTTTTTCCGGAACGCCCCTGTCGTTCTCGACTTCGAGGAGTTGACGGAGGACACCCCGCGTTTCGACATCGCCGCCCTGGTGACCAACCTGCGCGCGCTGTACCTGCTGCCGGTCGGCTTCCGGGGCGGTCCGCGCCCCGTCCATGAGGGGGCGCTCGCCGCCGGGCTGACCCCGATGCCCGCCGGGCGCGCCGCCAAGCTGGAGTCCGCGGCGCCCCCCGCCGCCGACCCGCAGGCCGGCGCCGCCCCGATCCCGGCTCCGCCGCCCGAGCCGATCTACCGTCCCGCGCTGCTGGTGACCGAGCCGGTGCGCTCCGGCCAGCAGATCTACGCCGAGAAGACGGATCTGGTCATCACCGCCCCGGTGTCCCCCGGCGCGGAGGTGGTGGCCGACGGCAACATCCACGTCTACGGCGCGCTGCGCGGCCGGGCGTTGGCCGGCGTGTCCGGCGACACCAACGCGCGAATCTTCTGTCACAGCCTGGAGGCCGAGGTCGTCTCGGTGGCCGGACTGTACCGCGTCAGCGAGGATTTCGGGAACGACGTGCTGAAGAAGCCGGTGCAGATCTTCCTGCGCGACGGCTACCTTCACATGGAGCCCCAGTGATGACGCTTTTGAGCGCTTTCTGTCGAACGGCCCTCTGTGCGAGGACGGTGTCACGCAAAGCGTGCCCGGCACAGGCCCCGATCTGCGTAACCCGGTAACCGGACCTTGGCGGCAACATTTAGGAACGTGGGAGAAGCTCCGTTGGGCAAGATCATCGTCATGACTTCCGGCAAGGGCGGCGTCGGCAAGACGACCTCCTCCGCCGCTTTCGCGACCGGACTCGCCTTGCGCGGCTTCAAGACGGTCGTCATCGATTTCGACGTCGGGCTGCGCAACCTCGACCTCATCATGGGCTGCGAGCGGCGCGTGGTGTTCGACTTCATCAACGTCATCAACGGTGAAGCGAAGCTGAGCCAGGCGCTGATCAAGGACAAGCGCATCGACAACCTGTCGATCCTGCCGACCTCGCAGACCCGCGACAAGGACGCCCTGACCCGCGAAGGTGTGGAGAAGGTTCTGAACGAACTCTCCAAGGACTTCGACTACATCGTCTGCGACAGCCCGGCGGGCATCGAGCGGGGCGCGCTGATGGCGCTGTACTTCGCCGACCACGCGGTGATCGTGACCAACCCGGAAGTCTCCTCGGTGCGCGACAGCGACCGCATCCTCGGCGTGCTGGCCTCCCGCTCGCGCCGGGCGGAGCAGGGGCTGGAGCCGGTGACCCAGCAGCTTCTCCTCACCCGCTACGACCCGGAGCGGGTGGAGCGCGGCGAGATGCTGAAGGTCGACGACGTGCTGGAAATCCTGGCGATCCCGCTGCTCGGCGTGATCCCGGAGAGCCAAGCCGTGCTGCGCGCCTCCAACGTCGGCATGCCGGTCATCCTCGACGAGGCGTCCAACGCCGGCCAAGCCTATCTGGACTCGGTCTCCCGCTTCCTGGGCGAGGACGTCGAGCACCGCTTCGTCACGCCCCAGAAGAAGGGCCTGTTCAGCCGCCTCCTCCGGAGGTCCGCATGAGCATCTTCAGCTTTTTCCGCTCCGCCCCGCGCGCGTCGGCGGTCCAGGCCAAGGAGCGGCTCCAGATCGTCATGGCGCATGAGCGCGCCGGGCGGACCGGGCCGGACTATCTGCCGATGCTCCAGCAGGAGCTTCTGGCGGTCATCGCCAAGTACATCGACATCGACCAGAACAAGGTCGAGGTGAAGCTGGACCGCGGCGGCGACTGCTCGACGCTGGAGCTGAACATCGAGCTGCCGGCCCGCGAGGCGGCCGCCAAGGCGCTGAAGGAAAGCGCCAAGCTGGCGGTGGCCGGGAATCGTCCGGTCGCGTCCAAGGACGGCGACGAGTCCGATGCGGTCAAGCTGGCCGCCGGCGGCTCCCTGACCAACGGCGGCGTCAAGAAGCGCCGCTGAGCGTCCCGTGCGCCCGGTGAACCGATCCCGCCGCAGCCGGCCCGCTGCGGCGGGATTTTTCATGCCCTTCGGGAGGCCTGCCACGCGGTCATAGGCCGCAGTTCCCTTGCGGGCTGGACTTCCGTGCGGGTTTACCTCCGCCGTTCGAAGAGGTATCAACGGATTAGAGCCCGTCAGGGACCGGCCCTCGCGGGCCAAACCCTCCCCGGGCCGTGTCGCGGCAGTGAGGGAGTGGCGGCCGATGTTCTTCGAATGCTCGCGGCTGATCGACGGCAACCAGCCGCGCCTGTCCAACGGCATCACCGTGACCGACGTCGACGGTGACGGGGCATTCGAACTGGTGGTCACGGGCTACGCCACCAACAACCTCATCCTCAAATGGGACGGCTCCCGGCTGGTTGACATCGCCGGGCCGCTGCTGGCCGACGCCTCGGGCTGCGCGGTCGCCATCGCCGCCGCCGACGTGGACGGCGACGGGCGGGAGGAGCTGTATGTCCTGAACTCCGACCGGGCGAGCGGGCCGAAGGAGATGGGCGACCGCCTGTTCGCCTGCTTCGGCAAGCACTGGCTCGACCTGCTGGCCCAGCCGGAGAACGCCGGCATGGCCAACCGTGTCGCCGGGCGATCGGTGATCGCCATGGACCGGCATGGCCATGGCCGCTACGGCTTCGTCGTGGCGGCGGACGGCGGCCCCTTCCGCCTGTTCGAGCTGAGCCGGCGCGGGCGGCTGGAGGACGCGGCGGAGGACGCGGGCATCGACCTGATCGGCGCCGGGCGCGGGCTGCTCGCCCTGCCGTTCCTGTCCGACCGCGTCGATTTGTTCGCCTGCAACGAGGGCGGGCCGAACTTCCTGTTCCGTAACCTGGGCGACGGCACCTACGAGGAGATCGCCGAGGAGCGGGGGGTCGCCGATTCGCGCTTTGCGGGGCGGGCGGTGGCCGCGGTGGACGGGCCGGGCTACGGCGGGTTCGGCCTGCTGGTCGGCGCCTGGGAGGGACCGCAGCGCCTGTTCGTCCAGCGCTCCGGCGGCGGCTTCGTGGACGAGGCCGATCCCGAAATGTCCTTTCCGGGCCGGGTGTCCAGCGTGATCGCCGCTGATTTCGACAACGACGGCTATGAGGAGCTGTTCTTCAACCTGCACGGCGAGCCCAACCGCCTGTTCGGCTGGCGCGATGAGCGCTGGCAGGCCATCGAAATCGGCGACGCGCTGGAGCCCAAGGGTTTGGGGACCGGGGCCGCTGTGGCCGACATCGACGGCGACGGACGGCTGGAACTGCTGGTCGCTCATGGGAATGGGGTTGGCGGCGGGCATGGCGGCGGATCGCCGCAGCCCCTGTCGCTGTACCGCACGGCGGCGAACCACAACGGGTGGCTGCGCGTGCTGCCGCTGACACCCTACGGCGCGCCGGCCCGCGGCGCCGTGGTCACCTGCATGGCCAACGGGCGGCGGCAGCGGCGCTCCGTCTGCGCGGGCTCGGGCTATCTCTGCCAGATGGAGCCGGTGGCCCATTTCGGGCTGGGCAGCGCCCGAGCGGTGGAGCGGCTGGAGGTGCACTGGCCGGACGGCATGACGGCCATCGTCGAGAACCCGCCGATCGGCCGGCTGCTGACCGTTCCCTATCCGCCGGAGTGAGCCGACGGCACATTGTTGCGTCCGGTCAACGGTTGAGCGATGTCGAGCGGACGGTTGAGCTGAATCATATTTCCGTCCGGCAACAAATTTAATCTTTTGTATAACCTGCATGGTCTTTATTTTGCGGCGTCCGCCAGTGCCCGATGGGAACGCGCGGATGGGGAGATGTACGCCCTGTAACCGACCGCGAACCAATAAGGGGGCGCCGGGCTCTCGGCCCGCGACCGCAGGCACATGGCACACAGCGCTGTTCTCAGTCCCGGCCCCCGCGACCGGACGCTGACCGGGGTCGAGCGGTTCTTCGACGCCGATGAGGTCATCGTTTCCAAGACCGACCTGAAGGGCCGGATCACCTACGCCAACCGGGTGTTCCAGCGTGTGGCCGGCTACAGCGAGGCGGAGCTGATGGGTGCGCCGCACTCCATCGTCCGCCATCCGGACATGCCGCGTTGCGTGTTCAAGCTGCTGTGGGACACGCTGGAGGCGGGGCAGGAAATCTTCGCCTACGTCGTGAACCGGGCGCGCAACGGCGACCATTACTGGGTCTTCGCCCACGTCACCCCCAGCTACGACGTCAATGGCCGGCTCGTCGGCTACCACTCGTCGCGCCGTGTGCCGGACCGCGGCGCGATCGACAAGGTCGTGCCGCTCTACCGCACGCTTCTGGACATCGAAAACCGCCACGAAGACCGCAAGCAGGGCATGAACGAGGCCTTTGCCACCGTTGTCGGGCTGCTGACGGAGAAGGGGATCGGGTATGACGAATTCGTCTTCTCTCTCTAAGGCGTTCGGGCTCGGGGCGGTCGCCGCGTTGCTCGTCGCAGCGCTGTTGGTGACCGACTCGCTGGACGTCGGCGGCGCGCCGCTGCGCATCGGGATCGGGGCTGCGGCGCTGGCCGCGCTGGTCGGTGTCATGCTGTGCATGGTGCGCGCCCGCGTCGCGGTGGGGCAGGCGGTGGCCGTCTGTCAGGCGGTGTCGCGCGGCGATTTCGAGGCGCGGGTCGTCAATGTGCGGGAGAAGGGCGACCTCGGCGAGCTGATGCACGCCCTGAACGACTCGATCGACCGCACCGACGCCTTCATCCGCGAGGCCACCGCCTCGATGAGCTACGTGTCGGCCAACAAGTATTTCCGGCGGATCGTGCTGAAGGGCATGCAGGGCAACTTCCTGCACGCGTCGCGCACCATCAACACCGCCACCGACGCCATCGCCGTCAAGGTGAAGGGCTTCGCCGGGGTGACCGACCGCTTCGAAACGCAGATCCGCGCGGTCTGCGAACAGGTGTCCGGCACCGCCCATCAGCTGGAGATGTCGGCCCGCACCATGGAGACCGACGCCCAGACCGCCACCGGCAAGGCATCCTCGGTCGCCGCCGCCGCGTCGCAGACCGGCTCGTCGGTCGGCAGCGTCGCCGTGGCGACGGAGGAGCTGTCGGCGTCGATCCGGGAGATCGCCCGACAGGTGGAGGAGGTCGCCAAGGTCGCCGCCAACGCGGCGGGCGAGGCCGAGCGCTCCAACGCGCTGATCGCCGAGCTGTCGGGGGCCGCCAAGACGGTGGGCGAGGTGGTCACTCTGATCAACGACATCGCCAGCCAGACCAATCTGCTGGCGCTCAACGCCACCATCGAGGCCGCCCGTGCGGGTGAGGCGGGCAAGGGCTTCGCCGTGGTGGCGCAGGAGGTCAAGCGGCTGGCCGACCAGACAGCCAAGGCCACCGGCGACATCGCCGGGCAGATCGCCGGCATCCAGTCCTCCACGGACGTGGCGGTCGCCTCCATCGTCGGCATCGGCCACACCATCCAGGACATCAACCAGATCGCCGGCGGCATCGCCGCGGGCATCGGGCAGCAGGGCTCGGCGATCCGCTCGATCGTCAGCAACATGGATCAGGCCGCCGCCGGCACCCGCGCCGTCACCGAGGACATCCAGGACGTCACCACCGCCGCCGAGCGCACCAGCGGCACCGCCCACGAGGTCTTCGCCGCGTCGGAGCGGATGAGCGTCCAGGCCGACCGGCTGACCCGCGAAGTGCAGCTTTTCTTGGACGAGATGCACAAGGTCGCCTGACGCGATTTTGTGCAATCCTGGCTGTTTTGCCTAAAAAATTGCGCTTGCTCAAAAGTCGGGCATTGATTAGCAGGCCGTCATTTGCTTGCATGCTAAGCAGCGTCGGAGCGGCGGGCAGGGGGTGTGCGACCTTTTGCCTCATTTTTTAGGAGAAACCGTTTCTTTTGTTGCGGCGCACGCGATGCGTCGGGTGTGGCGCAGCGAAGACGGTGCCGCGTGTGATTGTTCGGACTCCAATATGATGCCGAATTCATCACAATTTCGAAACTGACATCTCAAGAACGTTGAAGCCGAACCCGGAGCGCCGCCCGCAAACACAGGCGTTCCGCGGCTTTGCGCGTCCCGATGGTTCCGAAAGGGCATTTGGCACAGCGTTTGATGGTTGGACGTCTAAAAAAGATATCCCACCCAAACTCACAGAGGTGTTCGGGATGAGTGTGGCCGGAAACGAACTGTTCGAGCTTTCCCGAGGCGTCCTGGACGTCGCCTCGCGGAAGGTGTCTTTGATCGAAGACATCACCCGCCGCACCAAGATGCTGGCGATGAACGCCCTGATCGAGGCGTCGCGGGCCGGCGACGCCGGGCGCGGGTTCGCGGTTGTCGCGAACGAGGTTTCCGAGATTTCCAAGCAGGTGAACACCATCACCAAGGAGCTGCGGTCGGAGATCGTCTCGCGCGTCGATCACCTGACCACCACAGGCAGCGCCATGGTGCAGGAGATGCACGGGCGGCGTCTGGCCGACCTGTCGCTGAACATGATCGAGATCATCGACCGGAACCTGTACGAGCGGTCCTGCGACGTGCGCTGGTGGGCGACCGACAGCGCGGTGGTGGACTGCGCCGCCGACCCGACCGAGGTGAACCGCCAGCACGCCTCCCACCGGCTGGGGGTGATCCTGGAATCCTACACCGTCTATCTCGACCTGTGGATCGCCGACCTGAAGGGGGAGGTGATCGCCACCGGCCGTCCCGGCCGCTACCCCGGCGCCCAGGGCGCCCGCGTGGGGGACGAGGGGTGGTTCCGCCAAGCGCTGGCCACGCGCAACGGCGGCGAGTTCACGGTGGGCGACGTGGCGCGCAACGGCCGTCTGGAGGACCGGGTGGTCGCCACCTACGCCACCGCGATCCGGCGCGGCGGCGAGGCGGACGGCGACCCGATCGGTGTGCTGGGCATCTTCTTCGATTGGGAACCGCAGGCCGCCGCCGTCGTCCAGGGCGTCCGGCTTGAGGACGAGGAACGCTCGCGCTCGCGCTGCCTTCTGCTGGACGCACGGCACCGGGTGATCGCCTCGTCCGACGGGCGCGGTATCCTCAGCGAGACCGTCCAACTCCGCCGCAGCGGTGAGAGCATGGGCCATTACGCCGACGGGGCCGGACGCACCTACGGCTACGCGCTGACGCCGGGCTACGAGACCTACAAGGGGCTGGGCTGGTACGGAGTGATCGTGCAGGACCCCGATCCACGCCAGCAACAGGCGCCTGCAACCTCTGGTGTGCACGGGCGTGCGGGAATGAACGGGGCCGGGCTTCACGGGTAAGGCTGGCATTCCCACCCTGCTCTGGTCATCGCGGCGGGTTTGCTTACACTTCGAGTCCGCCGCGTTGCTGGAGAGTTTCATGTCGTCCACTGCCCGCCGTCTTTACGTCCGCCGCGATACCTTCCCCATCGCGGGGACCTTCCGCATATCGCGCGGCGCCAAGACCGAGGCCGAGGTCGTGGTCGCCGAGGTGGTCGAATCCTGCAAGCGGGGGCGTGGGGAGTGCGTGCCCTACGCCCGCTACGGGGAGTCGCTGGACGAGACGGTCAAGACGCTGGAGTCCCTGGCCGGGGCGGTGGCGGACGGGCTGGACCGCGAGCGGCTGCGCACCCTCCTGCCGCCGGGGGCGGCGCGCAACGCGCTGGACTGCGCGCTGTGGGACCTGGAGGCCAAACAGGCGGGTAAACCGGCCTGGCGGCTCGCCGGCTTGCCCGACGCGCCGAAGAAGCTGACCACCTGCTACACGCTGAGCGTGGATGAGCCCGCCGTGATGGCCGCCTCCGCCAAGGCGCGGGCGGCGGACCATCCGCTGCTGAAGATGAAGCTGACCGGGGAGGGCGATCTCGACCGCGTGCGCGCGGTGCGCGAGGCCGCCCTGACCACCCGCCTGATCGTCGACGCCAACGAGGCATGGACGCTGGAGATGCTCCGCCGCTTCGCCCCGGTGCTTGCCGATCTCGGGGTGGAGTTGATCGAGCAGCCGCTTCCCGCCGGCGAGGACGAGGCGTTGCGCGGCATCGACTGCCCGGTGCCGCTGGGCGCCGACGAATCCTGCCACGGGCTGGACTCGCTCGACCGGCTGAAGGGCATCTACCGGGTGGTGAACATCAAGCTGGACAAGACCGGTGGCCTGACCGAGGCACTGCTGCTGAAGCAGGCGGCGCAGGAGGCCGGCTTCGACATCATGGTCGGCTGCATGGTCGCCACCTCGCTCGCCATGGCGCCGGCCGTCCTGCTGGCCCAAGGCGCGCGCTACGTCGATCTCGACGGGCCGCTGCTGCTGGCCGAGGACCGAACGCCGGCCCTGCATTACGACGGCGGCACGCTGTGCCCGCCCGCCCCCGAACTGTGGGGATGAACGTCCCGGCTGGCAATCTGCTGGCGGCCCTGCCGTCCGGTTCCTTACCGGATGAGCTTTTCACGACATTGACGGAAACGGCATCGTCCGGGACGGTGCGCATCGAGCGCATCCTGTCTACGGGTCAGGCATCGCCGGACGGCTTCTGGTACGATCAGGGCTGGGACGAGTTCGTGCTCGTCGTCCAGGGCGGCGCCCGCTTGCAGATCGAGGGTGAGGCGGAACGCGCGCTCGGCCCCGGCGACTGGGTGATGATTCCTGCCCGGCGGCGGCATCGCGTAGCCTGGACCGATCCGGCTGCCCCCACCGTCTGGCTGGCGGTGCACATCGGCGAGAAGCAGCCACCGGAAACACCGGGGCAGGGGGAGGACCAATGACCATCGACATCGCGCGCGCCCGCGCGGAGACGCCGGGAACTCGGCACGTCGTCCACTTCAACAACGCCGGGGCCGCCCTGCCGCCGCAGCCGGTATTGGACGCCGTGACCGCGCATCTGGCGCTGGAGGCCACCATCGGCGGCTACGAGGCGGCCGAGCACGCCAACGGCCGGCTGGAGGGCGTCTACGACTCCGTGGCCCGCCTGCTCGTCTGCTCGCGGGAGGAGGTGGCCCTGGCGGAGAACGCGACGGCGGCCTGGGGCATGGCCTTCAACGCGCTGGCCGCCCTGCCGGGGGAGGGCTTCCGGCCCGGCGACCGCATCCTGACGGCGCGCGCCGAATACGCCGCCAACCTGATCCCCTTCCTGCAAGCCTCCCGGCGCACCGGCGTCGTGGTCGAGGTGGTCCCGAGCGACGAGACCGGACAGACCTCCGTCGCGGCGCTGGAGGCGATGATCGGGGAGCCGGGAAAGGGGCCGGTTCGGCTGATCGCCATCACCCACATCCCGACCAACGGCGGCTTGGTCAACCCGGCGGCCGCCATCGGGCGCGTCGCCCGGCGGCATGGCATTCCCTATCTGCTCGACGCCTGCCAGACGGTCGGCCAGATGCCGGTGGACGTCGAAGACCTGGGCTGCGACTTCCTGTCGGCGACCGGGCGCAAGTTCCTGCGCGCGCCGCGGGGCACCGGCTTCCTCTATGTCCGCAAGGACTGGCTCGATCGCATCGAGCCGTACACGCTCGACCACAGCGGCGGCGCGCTGGCCGGGCCGGACCGCTACACCATGCGCCCCGACGCCCGCCGTTTCGAGCTGTGGGAGAGCAACATCGCCGCCCGGCTCGGGCTGGGGGTGGCGGTCGACTACGCGCTGTCCTGGGGGCTGGAGGCGATCCGCGACCGCGCTTTCGCGTTGGCGGATAGGCTGCGGCACGGTCTGGACGCGCTTCCCGGAGTGACGGTGCGCGATCTCGGGGCGGAGCGCTGCGCCATCGTCACCTTCACGGTGGACAGCCGTGAACCGCGGGCCACCAAGGCGGCTCTGCGCGGGCAGGGGATCAACCTGTCGGTGTCCTCCGCACCCTCGACCCCCTTCGACATGGAGGCCCGCGGGCTGACCGAGGTCGTCCGCGCCTCTCCCCATTATTACAACGACGAGGCGGAGGTGGAGCGGCTTCTGGCGGCGGTGAAGGCGCTGTAGGCGCTACAGCACCGACTCCACGACCTCCGCCACCCCGTCCGCGTAGCGGTCCCAGGTCAGCCCGGCCAGGAAGGCGGCGCCCGCCCGCCCGATGGCCGCGGCGCGGGCGCGGTCGGCCCACAACCCTTCCAGCGCCGCGACGATCTCGTCCACGTCGCTCTCGCCCCACCCCTCGGTGCCGAAGGAAGCCTGGACGGTGCCCTGCCAGATCAGCGGGACGCAGCGGTCCGCCCCGATCAGGTCGAGATGCCCGGTGTTGGCCGACAGGATGGCAGGGATGCCGCAGGCCATGCATTCCATGGCGACGAGGTTGGTCCCGCCCTCGCCGCGGTTAGGAAACAGGCCGACGTCGACCTCGCGCAGGATGCGGGCCATGTCGGCGTTGGGCACCGGGCCGAGGTCCATCACCTGATCGGCGCGCAACCCGTTGGCGACCGCCCAGCCCGCCCCGTCGAACTGCCCGTCCTCGTGGAAGCACACCGGCGCCACGGCGGGGTTGGCCTCCAGCGAGCGGGCGCTTTTCGGCCAAGGGTTG
Source organism: Azospirillum brasilense (assembly GCF_022023855.1). Taxonomy (NCBI): domain Bacteria; kingdom Pseudomonadati; phylum Pseudomonadota; class Alphaproteobacteria; order Rhodospirillales; family Azospirillaceae; genus Azospirillum; species Azospirillum brasilense. The sequence continues at coordinate 255,332 of NZ_CP059449.1, read as the reverse complement.
TGCCAGGCGGTCAGCAGCAGCGCCTCCGGATGGCGCTCGGCGAAGGCGCGGAAGCCGAGCAGGGCGAGGTCCTGCCCCTTGCGGAACTCCGGCTTGCCGCCGGAGAAGACCACGAAGCGGTCCTTGAACCAGCCGATCTTGGGCGCCGGGTGGAAGTGCGTGGGATCGACGCCTTGCAGCACCGTCCGCACCGGCCCGATGCCGGCGCCGGTCAGCACCCGCTCGACGAAGCTCGACCCGGCGACGATGGCCGCGCATTGCTCCGCCCGCGCCCGGCCCTCCGCGTCGATGGCGCTGTCTTCCAGATAGCAGACACCGACGGTGGGCTGGCCTTGCAGGGTCACGCCCTCCACCGACCGGCTGCCGACGAGGTTGTTGCCGAGCCCGCGCAGCACCGGCACCGACACCTTGACCTCCTGCCCCGCATGGGGCGCGATCTGGTGGCAGAGCGCCTCGGACTCGCGGACGAAGCCGCTCATGCGCCGCCATTCCAGCGGGGACAGCGCGATGTCCTCCAGCCGCAGCGGCAGCGAGCAGACCGGCACCAGCCGTCCGCTGCGCGTCCAGCTTAGCGCCAGTTGCAGCCCGTTGACGCCCCAGCCGCTGTAGCTGGACAGTCCCCATTGGATGACGGCGGGATGGGCGGTCGGCATGGGGCGTGCTCCGGGTTGGCTTTCCCTCGCCCCTCCGGGGAGAGGGTGGCCCGGAGGGCCGGGTGAGGCGGATGCGCTTTGCGGGAAGTCCGGCACAGGCGCAACCCCCTCACCCTAACCCTCTCCCCGGAGGGGAGAGGGGAAAAAGTTGAGGAAAGGGCAAAATCACCCGCGGCGCGCGGTTGGGGAGACGTCGCCCATGGACTCCGACACCGGGGCGTAAGGTTCGTCCATCAACCCTTCGACCTTGGCGGCCATGATGAAGTCGTTCTCATGCAGGCCCTTGATCTTGTGCGTCCAGAAGGTGACCATGCAATGGCCCCAGCCATAGAGGATCTCGGCGTGGTGGCCTTCCACTTCGCACAGATCGCCGACGCGCATCGCGAAGTGCTGCGCCTCGCGGAAGTTGGAGAATCGGTAGTCGCGCTCCAGCCGGTCGGGGTCCGGCCTGATCGACCAGCCGGGCACCTGCACCAGATAATTTTCCGCCATCGCGCGATCCATCGGGGGGATGCCGCCGCGGCAGGGTTCGCAGCTCTTTCCCGCCAGCTCCTGTTGTGTCGCCATCTCGTGCCCTCCAGTGTTGTTGGTTCGGACTCCTCGTTTCGAACAATGCTGGGGCCGAAGCCTCGCGGCGGCAAGCCTCACGATCAGCAATGGACGCGCGCATGACGGACCTGCCCTTCGCCGACTACCAGCAGCCCACCAAGACCGCCGCCGGGCCGCGCCTCGCCATCGTGGGGGAAGCGCCGGGGGCGGAGGAGGCCCGGCGGGGCGTTCCCTTCGTCGGGCGCAGCGGGCAGCTCCTCGACGAGACGCTGAAGGCGGCCGGGTTGGAGCGGGCGGAATGCCTCGTCGCCAACGTCTTCCGCTACCAGCCGCCGGGCAACAAGGTGGGACATTTCTTCGCCTCCCGCACCCGCGCGAAGAAGGAGGGGCGGGCGCTGGATGAGCGCTGGGGGCCGTTCGGCACCTCCGACTGGGTGCTGGCGGACTTCTCCGGCGAGATCGAGCATCTGCAGCGGACGCTGGAGGGCTTCGTCCCCCGCGTCATTGTCGCGCTGGGCCGCACGCCGCTGTGGGCGCTGACCGGGCTGAACGGGATCATGCAGCTGCGCGGCACGGTCCAGCCCTGCCGCCTCGTGCCGGGGGCGGAGGTGGTGGCGACCTTCCACCCCAGCTACATCCTGCGCGGCCAGCTCGCCGAACAACCGACCTTCCTGGCCGACATCACGCTGGCCGCCTCGCGCTTGGCCGAATAAGGGGCGTCAGGCCCGCTCGGCGGCCTCCGCCAGACCGAGGAAGGCGGGAAGCTCATGGGTGATGACGTAGGTCGGGATGGGGGCCAGGAAGTCGCGCATCCGGCCCTTCTCCATGAAGCGCTTGCGGAAGCGGGAGTGGGTGAACAGGGTGCCCAGCTTCGGCACGATGCCGCCCGCGATGTAGATGCCGCCCCGTGCCCCCAGCGTCAGCGCGAGGTTGCCCGCCACGGTGCCGAGCATCGCGCAGAACATCTCCACCGCCTCCACGCAATGCGGGTTGGTGTTGGCCGTCGCCGCATCCGACACCTGGGCCGGGGTGAAGGGTTCCGGCTCCTGGTGGTCGAGGACGCACAGCGCCTGATAGAGGTTGACCAGCCCCGGCCCGGACAGCACCCGCTCCGCCGACACATGGTCGAAGCTCTTGCGGAGCTGGGCCAAAACGGCGCTCTCGCGATCGCTGACCGGCGCCATGGTGACGTGGCCGCCCTCCGCGGCCAGCGCGGTCCATCCCTCGGCACCGGGCACCAGCCCCGACACGCCCAGCCCGCTGCCCGGCCCGATCACCCCGACGACGCGGCCCGGTACCGGCGCTCCCTCGCCCACCTGACGGACGTCGGCGGCGGTGAGGCGGGGCACCGACAGGGCGACGGCGGTGAAGTCGTTGATGACGGCCAGCCGCTCCAGCCCCAGCTTGCCGCGCACCTCGGCCGTGGAGAAGGACCAACCGCGGTTGGTCATCAGCACCGCGTCGCCGGTCACCGGTCCGGCGATGGCGAAGGCGCCGCGGCTGGGCCGGGCGTCGTGCGCCACGCCGCCCAGATAGGCGAGAGCCGCCGCCTCCAGCGACGGGAAGTCGGCGCAGCGCAGCACGCGCGACCCGTGGATGCCCGTGCCGTCGATCAGGCCGAAGCGGGCGTTGGTGGCGCCGATGTCGGCGACCAGGGTGACGGGGCCGGAAACGGCGTTGCGGCCTGTGGTGCTTTGGCCTGGGGTGGTGTGGTCTGTGGTCATGCGATCAGTTTCACCCGTACGGCGCGCGCGTCAAGGCATCGACGTAGCTTTCCCGCCACCAGCCGATGTCGTGGCTGCGCAGGGTGCGCATCATCGCCGCGTGGCGTTCCTTGCGCTCGGGCAGGGACATGGTCAGGGCGCGCTGAAGGGCGTCGGCCACCGCCTCGATGTCGAAAGGGTTGACGATCAGCGCCGAATCGAGTTCCCGCGCCGCGCCGGCGAAAGTGGACAGCACCAGGACGCCGGGGTCGTCGGCGTCCTGGCAGGCGACATACTCCTTGGCGACGAGATTCATGCCGTCGCGCAGCGGAGTCACCAGCCCGACATGGGCGGTGCGGTAGAAGCCGGCCAGCACGCGCCGCCCGAAGCTCTTGTTCAGGTAACGGATCGGCACCCAGTCGAACTCGGCAAAGCGTCCGTTGATGCGGCCCGACAGCTCCGACAGCTCGCGCTTGATGGCGATGTACTCGGGCACATCCTCCCGGCTCGGCGGCGCCACCTGGAGGAAGGAGACGCGGTTGCAATGCTCCGGATAGGCCGCCAGGAGCTGTTCGAAGGCCTGGAAGCGTTGCGGCAAGCCCTTCGAATAGTCCAACCGGTCCACCCCGATGATCAGCCGCCGCCCGACGAGGCTCTCCTTCAGCCGCTGGGTGTGTCGGGAGCGGGCGGCGGTCTCGGCGATGCCCACCAGATTTTCGGTGTCGATGCTGATGGGGAAGGCGCGGGCCAGCAGCGTGCGGCCGAAGGCGTGGATCAGCATGCCGCCCTCGGGGCCGCGGTCCTCCACCTCGCCGTCCAGCTCCTGCCGGATGTAGTCGGCGAAGCTGCGCAGGTCGACCTGGGTGTGGAAGCCGACGAGGTCGTAGGCGCACAGCTCCCGGATCAGCTCCCGGTGGTTGGGTAAGGCCACCAGGATCTCCGGGGCCGGGAAGGGCGTGTGCAGGAAGAAGCCCATGCGCTGGGTGCAGCCGCGCTGGCGCAATTCCTCGCCGAAAGGGATCAGGTGGTAGTCATGGACCCACACCATGTCGTCGGGGCGCAGCAGCGGGACGAGCTTCTCCGCGAAATAGCCGTTGACCCGCTTGTAGCCTTCGCGCGTGCGGCGGCTGACCTCGATCAGGCCGACGCGGTAGTGGAACAGCGGCCACAGGGTCTGGTTGGCGAAGCCGTTGTAGTATTCCTCGAAGTCGCGGCGGCTGAGGTCCAGCGTCGCGTAGGTCAGGCGCCCGACGTCGGTGCGCCGGGGTTCGCTCTGCGATTCCTCCTCGACCACCGTGCCGCTCCAGCCGAACCAGATGCCTCCGGTCTTCTTCAGCGCGGCCAGCACGGCCACGGCGAGGCCCCCGGCGGCCTGCTTGCCTTCGTCGATGGGGGCAACGCGGTTGGATACGACGACCAGTCTGCTCACGTGGGTGGTTCTCCGGTGCCGGACGGCTGCTTGAAAAGGCGGCCGAATCGCGTGTGGCGGGGCAGACCCCGGGACGCGCAGGGACAAAACGACCGTGTGGGGGGTTGGTTCCCTATCGGTCGAATGGGTTATGCCGAAGGACCGGGGTGGGTTGGCGGGCGCGCCGCCAGCCCCAAATTGTGCGGGAGCAGGGCCGGGATTCTGTGTGCAATGCAGCATAAGCGGCTGTTTGCACCGCGCCTCAACTGTGTCTTAACCTTGGTTAAGTCATTGAATGACATGAAAAAAGATTTTCCCTCTTGATCCCCGGGCGGGGCTTCATCATATTGTGCAGTGCGGCATCGATCGTGTCTGCGACGCGGGCGGTGCCGTAACGCACTTCTTGGGCGTTTCCTCCCTAGACTCGGGCCGGGGCCTTTGCCCCGGCCTTTTTTTGTGCGCGGCCCGGCGCGATGGGCTGGTCAGCGCGGGGCAAGGGGGGTGGGTGGCAGGTGGGCGATGTTGTCCACCATCTCATGCATGTGCCGGGTCAGGACGGTCAGGAAGGGCAGACGCGACAGCGTGGCCTCGTCCATGTAGAGGTCGCGGCTGATTTCGATCTGGAGCACATGGATACCCTGGCGCGGGCGTCCGTAATGGCGGGTGGTGTAGCCGCCGGCGTAGGGCGCGTTGCGGCTGACCGTGTAACCCAGACCGCGCAGGAACCGCTCCGCCGTCTCGGTGACCGCAGGGGCGCAGGAATTGCCGAAACAGTCCCCCAGCACGATGTCGCTGCGCCGGTTGTCGCGGTCGCCCAGCCCGGGGGAAGGCATGGAATGGCAGTCGATCAGCACCGCGTGGCCGAAGCGGGCGCGGGTGTCCTCGATCAGACGGCGCAGTGCGGTGTGGTAGGGGGTGTAGCATTGTTCCACCCGCCGCACCGCTTCGGAAAAGCGCAGCTTGCCGCGGTAGATGTCCTCGCCGTTGGCGACCACCCGCGCAATGGTGCCCAGCCCCGCGGCCACGCGCGGCGAGCGCGTGTTCACATAGGGCGGCAGGGGGTCGGCGAACATCTCCGGGTCCAACTCGTAGGCTTCGCGGTTGACGTCCAGGAAGGCGCGGGGGAACAGCGCGCGGATCAGCGGTATGCCCAACGCCGGAGCGCCCGCGAAGATCTCGTCGACGAAGCAGTCCTCCGACTTGCGCAGCGCGCGCGGGTCGAGCCGCGCCGCTGCCAGGAACTCGGCCGGATAGCGGTTGCCGCTGTGCGGCGAGGCCAGCACCAGCGGCTTGGTCTGTTCGTCCGGGGCCAGAAGTTCGAAGGCCGGCTCCGGTGTGGCGGCGTCGACGGAAGCATCCATGGCACTGTGATGTAGTGGACCCGGACGGCTCTGTCACGCACCGTCCCGCTCACGCCCCAACAGATGTGAGGCGCCTGCCGTCCCGTCGGCGGAAAAAATGGCCGCGTTCGTCATCGGGCCGCAAAAAAGTGAAATCGAGGCTTGCCAGACCTCCGGGATGATGGTACACCCCACGCCCACGCCGGACGGGACGCAAGACGGATGCCGAACCCCGAACCGACCGGCGACACGGATGGGCGCGTAGCTCAGCGGGAGAGCACTACGTTGACATCGTAGGGGTCACAGGTTCAATCCCTGTCGCGCCCACCATCCTCGAAGGCCGGAACCCAGACGGGTTTCCGGCCTTCGCCATATCTGGGCTTTGCCATCCGGCCGGTGTCGGCCCTCGCCCCGATTGGCAAGGGCCTTGCGGCGTCGTGCGTCAGGCCGCGCTGCGGTTCGCCGCCGTGCCGCGCACCAGGGCTTCCAGATCGCGGTCCAACGCCGGCTGGTCGGCCTCCGGCACGCAGAACTTCACGTGCAGTTGCCCCGGCTCGCAGGCGTTTACTGTGAAGGGCACGGGGCGGGACAGGCCGGGCGCACGCAGGGTGCCGGGGGTGCCCACGGTCATCATCGGCGCATCCATGATCATCGCGCCGCCGGACGAGAGATTGGCGATCCGCGCCTTGCTGCCCGTGCCGGCACCGGCACCGTCAATGGTGCAGGGCAGGTCGATCGGGAAGCGCGTGTTGCGACGGCGGTCGACGTCGCTGGTCGCGGTGCGGACCACGCGCACCAGGATGCTCTGCAGGTCGTCGATGCTCCGCGCCACGTCCCCGGCGACGGCGCGCATGCCGCCGGCCCGCTCGCCGGTCTGGTTGGCCTCCTCGGACACCAGCGCGATGCGGCTGGACACCTCTTGCGCGGCGTGGCTGGTCTCGTTGACCGTGCGGGCAATCTCCTGGGTGGCGGCGTCCTGCTCCTCGACCGCGGCGGCGATAGAGGAGGAGATGTCGGAGACCTGGTCGATGGTCGCGGCAACCTCGCCCACCCGGTCCACGGCCTGCTTGGTGACCGACTGGACATCGGTGATCAGCGTGGCGATCTCCTCGGTGGAGCGGGCGGTCTGGTTGGCCAGGTTCTTGACCTCCTGCGCCACGACCGCGAAGCCCTTTCCGGCATCCCCGGCGCGGGCCGCCTCGATGGTGGCGTTCAGCGCCAGCAGATTCGTCCGGCTGGCGATGTCGCCGATCAGGCGGGCAACCGCGCCGATGCGCTCTACCGCCTCCCACAGATGGCCGATGATCGCGCTGGCGGAACCGGCCTTCTCCACGGCTTGTCCGGTCACCGATGCCGATGCGGTCACCTGTCGGCCGATCTCCCGGATGGAGGCGGACAGTTCGTTGGCTGCGGCGGCGACGGTCTGGGCATTGGCCAGGGCTTGGCTCGCCGCGGCGGCGACGGTCTGGGAATTGTCGCTGACCATTCCGGCGGAGGTGGCCATCGCCTCAGCGTTGTCGGCCATCTGTCCGGCGTGCCGGGCGACCTGCTCCACGGCGGCGCGGGTTTCGCGCTCCACCGTGTCGGCCATGGCGGCCAGGGACTGACGCCGTTCCTCCTCGCCTGCGGTGCGGGCGCGCTCCTGTTCGGCGCGCAGGCGTTCGTTCTCCAGGCCGGCTTCGCGGAAGACGCGCACGGCATCGGCCATCTGGCCGATCTCGTCGCCGCGCCCCTCGAATCCGACCTCCGTCCGCAAGTCGCCGGCGGCCATGCCGGTCATGGTCAGCCGCATCCGGTCAATCGGCCCGACCACGGCCTGGCGCAGGAAGACGACGGAGGCGGCGATCAGAAGGAGCGTGACCGTGGCCGTCGTGATCAGCAGGGTCTTCAGCGTGGCGGTGGAGGATTCGATGTTGGTGACCGCCGCGTCGAGGCCGTTCAGCCGATCCCCGCGCACCTCCTCCATGGTGGAGAGGAGCCGCTCCATCTCCTTGTCCATGCCTTCGGCCACCGCGTCGAATTGCCCCATCATGGCGTTCCCCGCCGACGGGCCGCCGTCGACGTAGGCGCGGGACATGCGCTGGCCCAGCTCATAGAAGGGCGGGAAGGCGGCCTGGGTGGCGGCGATGCTCCGCACCATCTCCGTCAGCCCCAGCGCGCGCGCGATGGCATGGGCGGTCTCGGCGTGCTGGGCGAAGGCCTTCGCGTGCTCGTCCGCCTTCGCCGGCCCGTCGTCCAGCCCATCCAGCCCGCGCGTCGCAGACACGTCGGTCAACCACTGCTGCACCTGAGCCACGTCGTAACGGATGTTGGCGATCAGCTCGCTCAGCGGCACCACTTTGCGGCTCACCTCGTTCGCGGTCTGGCGGACGTGGAGCAGGTGACGCTCCTGACGCGATGTTTCGGTCCCGACAGAGAATGTTGCGACCGCCATGACGATAAAAACAAACACCGAGACCAGCGTTGTCTTTCGTTTGATGGTCATGGCGTGCAAGAAATTCATGACAATGCTCCATTCCATATATTGCTGCTGCGGACTTGCTGCCGTCAGATGTTCCGGCCGGACAATTCATCCAATCGAGCCTGGAATCAAGTTTCCCGTTGTTCCTATTACGGATTAATGGCGGGAGTTTGCCTTATGAAAAAGGGTTTGTTTCCTGTATGCAAAGGGTCCGTACGATGATCAGACGTTCGTTTGCGGGAATTTGTTCGGAAGAACGTTGTGAGCGGACGGCGGTTTTGTTTGCAATCAAATATCTTTGTTTTGTTTCCTTCGGCGCGTGATTGTGTGTCCTGGTTCTGGTCATTTTGTTGCGGGGTCGCAAAGAAAAAGGCCCTCCCCCGCGAACGGGGAAGGGCCTCCGGAAAAGCGCCTGCGGTGCGTGCCGGGTGGCGCGTCGGCTTAGCCGGCGGCTTTCGCCTTGGCCTCAATGCGGCGGCGGTGCAGCACCGGCTCGGTGTAGCCGTTCGGCTGCTCACGGCCCTTGAAGACGAGGTCGCAGGCGGCCTGGAAGGCGACGCTGCCGTCGAAGTCGGCGGCCATCGGGCGGTAGAGCGGATCGCCGGCGTTCTGCTTGTCCACCACGGCGGCCATGCGCTTCATCGTCTCCATGACCTGCGCCTCGGTGGTGATGCCGTGGAGCAGCCAGTTGGCGATGTGCTGGCTGGAGATGCGCAGCGTGGCGCGGTCCTCCATCAGCCCGACATTGTTGATGTCCGGCACCTTGGAGCAGCCCACGCCCTGGTCGATCCAGCGCACGACGTAGCCGAGGATGCCCTGGGCGTTGTTGTCCAGCTCCTGCTGGATCTCCTCCTCCGACCAGTTGGGGCGGTCGGCCAGCGGGATGGTCAGGATGGCGTCCAGGCTGGCGCGCTCGCGGCGGGCGAGTTCCTCCTGGCGGGCGGCGACGTTGACCTGATGGTAGTGCAGGGCGTGCAGCGTGGCCGCGGTCGGCGAGGGCACCCAGGCGGTGTTGGCGCCGGCCTGCGGGTGGGCGACCTTGGCGGCCAGCATGTCGGCCATGCGGTCGGGCATCGCCCACATGCCCTTGCCGATCTGGGCGTGGCCCTTCAGCCCGCAGAGCAGGCCAGTGTCCACGTTCCAGTCCTCATAGGCCTTGATCCAGGCGGACGACTTCATGTCGTTCTTGCGGATCATCGGGCCGGCTTCCATGGCAGTGTGCATCTCGTCGCCGGTGCGGTCGAGGAAGCCGGTGTTGATGAACACCACGCGCGCCGCGGCGGCGCGGATGCACTCCTTGAGGTTCACCGTGGTGCGGCGCTCCTCGTCCATGATGCCCATCTTCAGCGTGTTGCGTGCGATGCCCAGCGCGTCCTCGACGCGGGCGAACAGCTCGTCCGCGAAGGCGACCTCCTCCGGTCCGTGCATCTTCGGCTTCACGATGTAGACGGAGCCGGCGCGGCTGTTGAGGCGGGCGCCCTTGACGTCGTGCAGCGCGATCAGCGAGGTGATCATGCCGTCGAGGATGCCTTCCGGCGCCTCGCTGTCGTCGTTGAGCAGGACCGCGCTGTTGGTCATCAGGTGACCGACGTTGCGGATCAGCATCAGGCTGCGGCCCGGCAGGGTGATCGTCTCGCCGTTGCGGCTGGTGTAGCTGCGGTCGGGGTTCAGCCGGCGCTCCACCGTGCCGCTGCCCTTGGGGAAGCTGGCGGTCAGGGTCCCGGTCATCAGGCCCAGCCAGTTGCGGTAGGCCAGCACCTTGTCCTCGGCATCCACGGCGGCGACGGAATCCTCGCAGTCCTGGATGGTGGTCAGGGCGGATTCGAGCACGAGGTCGGCGACCCCGGCCGCGTCGGTCTTGCCGATCGGGTGGCTGCGGTCGATGCGGATTTCCATGTGCAGGCCGTTGTCGGCCAGCAGGATGGCGGTCGGGGCGGACGGCGCGCCGTCGTAGCCGACCAGACGTTCCGGCTCGGCCAGACCCGTGTTGCGGCCGTCCTTCAGCGCGACGACGAGGCGGCCGTTGTCCACCGTGTAGCCGGCGGCGTCGGCGTGCGACCCGTCGGACAGCGGCGCGGCGCGGTCCAGCACGTCGCGGGCGAAGGCGATGACCTTCTCGCCGCGCTTCGGGTTGTAGCCGGCGGTGCGCTCCGCCCCGTCCGTGTCGGGGATGGCGTCGGTGCCGTAGAGCGCGTCGTACAGGCTGCCCCAGCGGGCGTTGGCGGCGTTCAGCGCGTAGCGGGCGTTCATCACCGGCACGACGAGCTGCGGGCCGGCGGTGGTGGAGATCTCCGGATCGACGTTCTCGGTCGTCACGGCGAAGTCCGGGCCTTCCGGCAGGAGATAGCCGATTTCCTTGAGGAACGCGGTGTAGGCCGCGCGGTCCAGCGGCTGGCCGCGGCGGCTGCGGTACCACTCGTCGATCTGGGCCTGTAGCGCGTCCCGCTTGGCCAGCAGCGCGCGGTTGCGCGGGGCCAGATCGTGGAGGATCGTGTCAAGGCCCGACCAGAATTGCTCCGGCGTCACGCCGGTGCCTGGCAGGGCTTCGTTCTCGATGAAGCGGTGAAGCTCCGTGGCAACTTGCAAGCCGCCAACCTGAATGCGTTCCGTCACCATTGCTGCTCTTTCCTTCCGAAGTCGTAGACACCGCGGTTTTTCGGTTTGTCGTTCTTTGGCTGACGTTTTTTCACCGCAAGCCCACGCGCGGCGCCATTCATCCGGTGCGGTCCGCGGTGCGGGCTTCGGGCGACAAAGTACACATTCGCGGGGCCGCGGTCTTCCTCCGAATTGCCGCGCTGCGGCGGTTGCGCGGGGAACTCCCCCAAAGGCCCGCCAGCACCTATGTTGGGTGGCATGAGCATATCCGGCGATGCCTCCACCGCGGCGGGAGCCCCGCGGGAACCGCTGTCGGGGCTGGTGGAGCGGGTGACCTTCCACAGCCCGGAGACGGGATTCTGCGTGCTGCGGCTGAAGGTGCGCGGGCAGCGCGACCTCGTCACGCTGGTCGGCCACGCCGCCACCATCGGCGCCGGGGAATTCGTGCAGGCCAGCGGGGCCTGGGTGAACGACCGCAACCACGGGCTCCAGTTCAAGGCCGACTTCCTGCGCGCCACTCCGCCGACCACGGTGGAAGGGATCGAGAAGTATCTCGGCTCCGGTCTGATCCGCGGCATCGGGCCGGTCTACGCGAAGAAGATGGTCAAGGCCTTCGGCGAGGCGGTGTTCGACGTGATCGAGCAGGAGCCGGACCGGCTGCGGCAGGTCACCGGCATCGGGCCGAAGCGGGCGCAGCGCATCATCGCCGGCTGGGCCGACCAGAAGGTGATCCGCGAGATCATGATCTTCCTGCACAGCCACGGGGTCGGCACCTCGCGCGCCGTGCGCATCTTCAAGACCTACGGGCCGGACGCCATCCGGCTGATCACCGAGAACCCGTACCGGCTGGCCCGCGACATCCGCGGCATCGGCTTCAAGACGGCGGACGCGGTGGCCGCCAAACTGGGAATCGAGAAGACCGCGATGATCCGGGCGCGGGCCGGCATCGGCTACGCGCTGGCCGAGGCGACCGACCAGGGTCATTGCGGCGTGCCGGTGGCCGAGCTGATTCCATTGGCCGTGAAGCTGCTGGAGATCGACGCCTCCATCCTGGAGACCGCGGTGGAACTGGAGCGGCAGGACGGCGCGGTGGTCGCCGACAGCCTGGGCGGGGAGCCCTGCCTGTTCCTGGCCAGCCTCTACCGGGCGGAGCAGACCATCGCCGAGCGGCTGCGCCGGCTGGCCGGCGGCCCCGTGCCCTGGCCGGAGATCGACGCGGAGAAGGCGATTCCCTGGGTGGAGGCGAAGGCCGGGATCACTCTGGCCGAGGGGCAGCGCGAGGCGCTGCGCCAGGCGACGACGTCGAAGCTGCTGGTCATCACCGGCGGGCCGGGGGTCGGCAAGACGACGCTGGTGAACAGCATCCTGACCGTGCTGAAGGCCAAGGGCGTCTCGATCGCGCTGGCCGCCCCGACGGGGCGCGCCGCCAAGCGGCTGAGCGAGAGCACCGGCCTGGAGGCGCGGACCATCCACCGCCTGCTGGAGACCGATCCGCAGGCCGGCGGCTTCAAGCGCGACGAGACCAACCCGCTGGACTGCGACCTGCTGGTGGTGGACGAGACCAGCATGGTCGACGTGCCGCTGATGAACGCCCTGCTGCGCGCCGTGCCGGGGCGGGCCGCCCTCCTGCTCGTCGGCGACGTGGACCAACTGCCCTCGGTCGGGCCGGGGCAGGTGCTGGGCGACGTGATCGGCTCCGGTGCGGTGCCGGTGGTCCGGCTGACCGAGATCTTCCGGCAGGCGGCGACCAGCCGCATCATCGTCAACGCCCACCGCATCAACGCCGGGCAGATGCCGGAGATGCCGAAGGCCGGGGAGGACAGCGACTTCTACTTCGTCGAGGCGGCGACTCCGGAGGCCGGGGTGGCGAAGCTGATCGAGATGGTGCGCGACCGCATTCCCCGCCGATTCGGCGCCGACCCGGTGCGCGACGTGCAGATCCTCTGCCCGATGAACCGCGGCGGCCTCGGCGCGCGGTCGCTGAACATCGAATTGCAGAGGGTGCTGAACCCACCGGGCGAGTCCCGAGTCGAGCGATTCGGCTGGACCTTCGGGCCCGGCGACAAGGTCATGCAGGTCGAGAACAACTATGACAAGGAGGTCTACAACGGCGACCTCGGCATCGTATCCGCCGTTGACGCCGAAGAAGGCGTGCTGACCGCCACCTTCGACGGCCGTCCGGTGACCTATGATTTCGGAGAATTGGACGAGATCGTCCTCGCCTACGCGACGACGATTCACAAGAGCCAGGGCTCCGAATACCCGGTGGTCGTCATTCCGGTGGTGACCCAGCATTATACGATGCTCCACCGCAACCTGATTTATACCGGCGTGACACGGGGCAAGCGGCTCGTGGTCATGCTCGGCCAGCGCCGCGCACTCGCTATGGCGGTGCGTGGGACGCAGGGGCGGCGGCGCTGGACGAAACTGGGGGAATGGCTGGCGCCTCTATGACCCTTGGCGAAGACAACCATGTCGGGATTTTGTCACAGACGTATGCGCGCGGCGTTTGCGGTGCCTGCCCCGGTATGCGGCGCGTCCTCTTACGAAAAGTGTGGAGGATGTCCTAAGTTGTTCAATTGGCGAAAGAAACTCTACTCTCCCCAGGGCCGGAGCGGGGGAGGACGCCCGGAGGTCACCGTGGGCAGCGCCGGGCGTCTTCGGGACCGGCACCCCTTCCGAACGGGCGGATTTCCCCTGGCCGAATGTCGCAGGAAAGGGCGTCTGGCCTTTGGCGTGCTTGACGGACGGCTCGTACCCTGTGACAAAGATAATTCGGCATCCTTTATGAGCTTGAAGACACATGTTCGACCGCCCGCCCCGCCAGGGCTACCGCGCTCCCGAGATCACCAAGGCCAACGTTACCGCCACTGTGAAGTGGTTCAACCCCACCAAGGGGTTCGGCTTCGTGTCCCCCGAGGACGGTTCGCCCGACGCCTTCCTGCACGTCTCCGCGGTTCAGGCCGCCGGCTATGACGCGCTCGACGAAGGCGCTACCATCGTTTGCGACCTTGCCCGCGGCCCGAAGGGCCCGCAGGTTGCTTCCATTCAATCCGTGGACACGTCCACCGCGTCCCGCGCTCCGGCCCGTCCGGCCCGCACGGGAGCCGGCGGCGGCTTTGGCGGCGGCGGCTATGACCGTGGCGGCTACGGCGGCGGCGGCGGTTACGACCGCGGCGGCTGGGGCAACGACGCCGGCGGCGGCGAAGAGGTCGACGGCACCGTCAAGTGGTTCAACGCCGACAAGGGCTTCGGCTTCATCACGCCGAGCACCGGTGGCAAGGACGTCTTCGTCCATGTGAACGTTCTGCGTCGCTCCGGCATGCAGTCGCTCCAGGAAGGCGATCAGGTGCGCGTGACCGTCCGCCAGGGCCAGAAGGGTCCTGAGGCCGGCAAGGTCGAGTACCGCTAAACCGTCTTCAGCCTCTCTGAAGATCGGCCGGGGCGCCTCCGCAAGGGGGCGCCCCGGTTCGTTTCCGGGATTCCGATGCCAAGGTCAAAGGCATCCGCACCGTTGCGATGAATCCCCATCTTGCCCAAACCTTGTGCATGCTGCGACAGTGCCTGGGTGGTTCGGACCTGGCGGGTCCTGGACCGTGGCGGTGTCCGGGGGCTTGCTGGCGGCGCGGAACGATCATCGCCGGTGTGGCGGAAGGTCCTGCCGACCGGGTGCCCGTACCGGGACTGTGGGAGAGGGTGAAGAGGTGAGGGAAGGCATGAGGAACGATCCGCCGGGCTTCCGGCCCCAGGACGCCGCAACGCTGCGGTCCAACGCGCTGTTCGGGCGCCTGCCCGACCGCTCTCTGGAACTTCTCGTCAGCACCGCGCAGGTGCGCACGGTGCCGCGGGGCACCACCCTGTTCGTTCAGGACGAGGGCGCCGACCGCTTCTTCGCGCTGCTCGACGGCTGGGTGAAGCTCTACCGCCTGACCCGCGACGGGGCGGAGGCGGTGGTGACCATCGTCGCCCCCGGCGAGACCTTCGCCGAAGCCGCCATGTTCGCCAGCGGCAAGTTTCCGGTCTGCGCGGAGGCGGTGGCTGACTCGCGCGTCATGACCCTGACGGCGGAGGGCTTCGCCCGCTGCCTGCGCGAGGACGACCAGATCGCCTTCGCCATGCTGGGGTCGCTGTCGGTGCGGCTGCGCCATCTCGTCCAGCAGATCGAGCAGTTGCAGGTCCAGCCGACCGCCCAGCGGGTCGGCAGCTTCCTGCTGCGCTTCTGTCCGGAGGGCGGCGGCGCCACCAGCTTCGCGCTGCCCTTCGACAAGGCGCTGATCGCTCGGCGCCTCGGCATGCAGCCGGAAACCTTCTCCCGCGCGCTGGCGAAGCTGCGCGGCGTTGGGGTGGAGACACAGGGCGGGACGGTGTCCGTCGCCGACCTGGACGCGTTGCGCCGCTTCTGCAACGCCGATGCCGCGGGTGGCGACCACGGCGGCTGACGGGACGGGCGGCTGAAGGGACGGGCGGGGCAGGGCGCAGTCTGGGGTTGTCATTGCCCGCGGTGCCTTGCCGATGAAGGGTTGCGGCGGGTCGCAGGAGCATGTTCACGCGCGGCGGCCCTGTGATATCCTCCCGCGACCGGAAGCTGCCGGCGGTGCGGAGGGAGTTCGATGAGCGACGAGTTTCTTTTCGCCGACGACGAGCCGGGTATCGAGGCCGACACGGCGAGGGAAACGGCGCCGGAGCCCGTCGATCCATGGATCATCCTGATCGTCGACGACGATCCCGCGATCCACGCGACCACCAAGATGGTCCTGCGCGGCTTCACCTTCGAAGGCCGCCCGGCGCAGTTCCTGTCCGCCGGCACCGCGGCGGAGGCGCGCAGCCTGCTGGAGCAGAACCCGGCCATCGCCGTGGTGCTTCTGGACGTCGTCATGGAATCGGACGACGCCGGCCTGCGGCTGGTGCGCATGATCCGCAACGAGCTGAACAACCGGCGGGTGCGCATCATCCTGCGCACCGGCCAGCCGGGGCAGGCGCCGGAACGCGACGTCATCCTGAACTACGACATCAACGACTACAAATCGAAGACGGAACTGACGGCGCAGAAGCTGTTCACCTCGGTCGTCGCCGCGCTGCGCGGCTATCAGGACATCACCGCCATCGAGGAGCACCGCCAGGGGCTGGAGCGCATCCTGGACGCCTCCTCCGCCCTGCTCGACAAGCGGACCATGGCGGAGTTCGTCCGCGGCGCGGTGTCGAAGATCACCGAGATCTGCCCGCCCTGCGAAGGGATCGCCCTGTGCAGCCGCTGGACGGAGGAGGAAACCGGTGGTGCCGCGCGCGACCCGCTGGTCCTGGGGGCCGGCGGCATCCATGCGGCGGCGGAGGGCAAGCCGGTGCGCGCCGCCCTGCCGGCGGAGGCGGCGGAGGCGGTGACCCAGGCGCTGACCGACGGGCGCAACCGCTATGAGCGGGAGCGCAGCCTGCTGGTCTTCCGCTCCACCTCGCGGCACCACGACACGGTGTTCCACATCAGCCACCGGCGCCCCCTGACGGAGGACGAGCGGCGGCTGCTGGAGGTATTCTGCTCCAAGGTCGCGGTCGGCTTCGACAACGTGCATCTGTACGAGGAGCTGTCCGCGCTGAACCGCAATGTCAGTTCCCCCTATAGATGCGAGTTAACAGCTATAGGTGAGAAGTTGACAGCTTTAGATGCGAGCTGCGCTCGCTCGGTAAAGCAAAATACGTCACGACGACAATAGCTTAGCGCCTTGCGGCCGAACATCGTCCCGAATGTCCTTTCGCCGGCCACTTCGGAGACGCTTGCCGGATACTCGCATCTATTGATGTTACCGCGCGCACTCTGCGCCGCCCCGACCGGGGCTCGTTCCATCGCGCATTCCGATTGACCTCCTGCTCCGTGGCAAAGACCCGCGCCGTCGAATACCGATGTTGGGCATCGACGGACGACGGAGGCGGCCGGACATGGTGTGGACGACGAGCGGTTTGTGGCCTTGGCGCCCGGCGCTGTTGCCGGACGAGACCTTCTCCTCCTGGTTTGCCCGGCTCGCCGCCGGCAATGGCCTGTACCCGGCCGAGCTTTACCGGCTGGTCAAGCCCGGCGCCCATCCGCGCCCACGCGACCTCGACCGCTACGTGGAGCCAGACCTCCAGGTCACCTTGGCCGAGCGCACCGGGGTCGATCCGGAGGCGTTGCGGCAGGCCACCTTCATCCGCTGGGCGGGCCTCGTCTTCGAGGAAGATGACGGCCGCAACAAGTTGGCTTGGCTGCCACTGGCCGGCACCGAGGATTCCAAGCGGTCCTTCGGCCAGCAGGTCTGCCCGGCTTGCCTGAGTGAGGACACCGTCCCCTATCTTCGGCTCTCCTGGCGTCTCGGTTTCGTGACGGCCTGCCCCCGGCACCGCAAGCTCCTGATCGACCGCTGTACCGGCTGCGGCGAGCCGGTGCAGATCCTGCGCACCATCCCCGACAAGGGCGTCCGCTGCTGGAAATGCGGTACCGATTTCGCACGAGCGCCTCAGGACGCTTTGCCCGATGCCTCGGAACTGGAGCGCCAGCAACAGCTCCTCGACATCACCGCGACCGGCTGGACGAGCCTTGGCGCATACGGACCTGTCTACTCCTTCGTCTACTTCCGGGTGCTCATGCTGGTGTTCCGGCTGCTCGCCACCGGCCGCCACGCCGACCCGCTGCGAACCTGGATCGCAGCCCGGCGTGGTGACTCTCCGCCAAACGTGCCCCGGATCAAGCAGGTAGAACTACTGAACACGCGGTGCCGGCACGAGCTGCTCAACATGACGGCCGAACTGCTGGCGGACTGGCCGAATCGGTTCGTCGACGCCTGTCGGGGTGTCGGTGTCACCAACCGTCATCTGATCAAGGGAGACCGGCATTATCCCTTCGCCTTCGCCCACGCTGTGGAATGGAACCTGAGCGAGACCGTGCGCGCGGTCACCGAGGACGAGATGCGCGCCGGAATGGCCTATCTGCGGGGGAATGAGCAACAACCGACATTCCGCGCGCTGGTCGACCTTTTTGGCGTCAAGCCGACGGCGCACCGCTCGCTAGCCGAGCCCGCATCGGTCCGCACGCCTTACGGCCAGGGCCGATACTGGAAGCTGGACGGGGTATCGAGCGACATACGGCTCGCGGCACGCGAGGCGGCCAACCGTTCCGGCGAGAGTGTCGCTGCCTGGGTCGAAAAGGCTCTGCGGAGCGCACTTGAATCACCACACGGAAATACAACCGGCGCTTGACCGACGGCCGAAGCCGTGATTCATATCAGAATATTCCATATGGTTAATGGAGCGCGGTCCAATGCCTGTCCGCTCTATACCCCTGAGCCACAGCAGCGTCACCGGGCGTCTGGCGTCCCGACCGAATCAGCCGGCCCTTGCCTTCGAATCGTCGCTGGAGCGTGATTTCGCTATCCTCCATCTCTTCGACCCGACGGTCGAGAGCGTCGAGGAACAGCCGGTGCGCATCGACTACACGGCGCCGAGCGGTCGCAATACTCACTACACCCCCGATTTCCTGGTGCTCTACCGGCCAGGTGGTCCATCGGCCCGCCTCGTTGAAGTGAAGTACCAAGCCGAACTTGACCGCAAGGCTCTGCGCTACGCTGCGCGTTTCGAGGCTGCCCGTCAGTATGCCGCCGCTCGGGGATGGGCCTTCGAGGTGGTGACGGAGACGGCGATCCGGACGCCGCGGCTGGAGAATGCTCGCTTCCTCCTGCAGTACCGGCATCGGCCTGCCGATCCCGGCCGATGCCGGCGACTGCTGGACGCGCTGAACGCGATCACGACGACGGCGGCTGGTGATCTGCTCCGGTCGGCATTCACGACGTTGAGCGAGCAGCAACTGGGCCTGCCATGTCTCTGGCATCTGGTCGCAACGGGCAGGATCACCGCGGACCTCGATTGTCCGCTCACCATGAACACCGTGCTGCAGACGGCGTAAGGGGGGTGCGCATGGCCGCCAAGCTCAGTTACCGCCCGAAGTCGAAGGTGCTCCACCGCGACCGCGTCTGGACCATCGTGCGGGCTGTCACGCCGACCTCGGTGCTGATCGAGGACACCACCGGCGAGACCGATGTCGTCAGTGTGACCGACCTCCAATCGCCGGAACCGAAGGAGGTCGAGGCAGCACGGCGGTCTTCACCAAGGCCCAAGGATGAGCAGAGCCTTGCCGAAGCCAAAAGACGGATGGAGATTATCAAACCCCTGCTCGACGTGCCCGAAGGCCGTACGGAGGCCGTTGAAGCCGCCGCAAAGTCCGCCGGTATCAGCACGGCCACCCTCTTCCGCTGGATCAAGCTCTACCGTGACGGCGGTCAGCTCTCCTACCTCGCACCGCTGCGTCGTGGCCGGGCAATGCCGTCCAGACTCGACGCGAAGGTGGAGACGATCATTCAAAGCGTGATCGACGAGTATTACCTGACCCGTCAGCAGCGCAGTGGGACGAAGGCGATTGAGGAGGTGGAGCGCCGCTGCCGCGCCGCCGGTCTCAAACCGCCGCACGCCAACTCGATCCGAAAGCGGCTCCGTGCAGTCCATCCACGTGATGCCCTAGCCAAGCGTCGCGGACGCAAGGAAGCGCGTGACAAGCACGGAGAGGTGAAAGGCGAGTTCCCAGAGGGACGCTGGCCACTCGACGTTGTCCAGATCGACCACACCCTCCTGGACCTGATCCTGGTGGACGAGGAGTTTCGGCAGCCCATTGGCCGGCCCTGGCTGACCCTGGCGATCGACGTCTTCAGCCGCATGGTTGTCGGCTATCACATCTCGTTGGACGCTCCGAGCGCATTCGGCGTCGGCTTGTGCCTGTGCCACGCCTTCCTGCCCAAGGAAGCGGAACTCGACCGGCTCGGTATCAAGGGCGAATGGCCGGTCTGGGGTATCATGACGAAGATCCACGCCGACAACGGAAAGGACTTCCGAAGCGCCACGCTGAAGCGGTCATGCGAAGAGTACGGTATCGACATCCAGTGGCGGCCGGTGCGCACCCCGCATTTCGGCGGTCATATCGAGCGGCTGATGGGCACTGTGGCGAAGGAAATCCACGCCCTGCCCGGCACCACCTTCGCGAACCCGAAGCAGCGCGGCGAGTACGACTCGGACGCCCGGTCAATTATGACCCTGCCGGAAATCCGGCGGTGGCTGGTACAGTTCATCGTCGGCGTCTACCACAAGCGCGAGCACCGCGGCATCGGCATGCCGCCGATCGAAAGGTGGCGCGAGGGGATCCTCGGCAACGGGAGGCAAAAGGGAACCGGCTTGCCGGAGCCAGTATCCGATCCGCGACGCCTGCGGATCGACTTCCTGCCCTTTGAAGAGCGGACCGTCCAGCGCGACGGCATCGTCTGGGACAAGGTGGCCTACTACGGCGACGTGATCCGTCCGTGGATCAACGTCTCTCTCGGCCGGCAGAAGCGCAAGTTCGTGGTGCGGCGCGACCCCACCGACATCAGTCGCGTCTACGTGCTCGACTCCGACCAGAACGAGTACTTCGAAGTGCCCTACCGCGACCTGACCAAGCCGTCGATCTCGATCTGGGAATATCGGGCGGCCGAAAAGTTCCTGAGCGACCGCGGCATCAAGGGCGCCAATGAGGACGAGATCTTCGAAGCTCGCCAGGAAATGCTGCGGATTGAGGAGGAAGCCCAGAAGGAAACCAAGCGCAAGCGGCGGAACCGTGAACGCAAGAAGCACCATGCCGAAATCGCGCTGCCTCCCGCGCCCTCTCCCGATCCACCCTCAGACGACCGTCGTAACGACGGCCACCTCTCGCTTGTCGTGGACAACACGGCTTCGGCCGTGAAGCCCGACCGGGGCAAACCGCGGGGCAGCGATTCGGATTTCGACTTTGATTTCGATGAGCACGACGTGAAAACAGGGGTGGAAGAATGGTAAGCGTCCCACAGCCTCACCCCAACGGCGCTGTCTCAGTGCCTCCTCCGGATGATCCCAGCTGGGAACTGCATGAGCGTCTACGCTCTATCCGGAAAGTCCGGTGGATCGACTACCCAGTGGCGACAGCGGCGGTCGAGCGATTGACCAAGCTGATCGACGGTCCCCAGACCCACCGGCCGCCGTGCTGCCTGATCTACAGCGACACCAACAACGGCAAGACGACTGTTTGCCTAAAATTTGCCCGCGACATAAACGGAACGGCCGAAAGCGATGCCGGCGAATGTGCAGAGGTCCCTGTGCTGATGGTCCAGGCCCCCGCACATCCCGACATCGGCGGCCTCTACGACGCATTCCTGCGCCGTCTGAATGCCCCATACCTTGCCACTGCGCGCGCCGACCGGAAATACGACCAAGTACTGCGCCTGCTGCCACAGGTCGGCGTGCGCATGATCGTGATTGACGAGATTCACCACATCCTTGCCGGCAAGGTCGATCAGCGCAGCATTTTCCTGAACTCGGTGAAGGCCCTGAGCAACGAGTTGCGCATTCCCATCGTAGCCGTCGGCACTCAGGACGCCCTGCGCACCTTCCAGACGGACCAGCAGCTCGGCAACCGATTCGAGCCCTTCCATATCCCAAGATGGACCATTGGCAAGGACTACGCTCTTTTCCTGGCCCGCCTGTGCGAGGCCATGGGATTGCAGCAGGAAAGTAACTTCCACTCTCGACAGCTTGTGAGCCGCTTTCATACCATGAGCGAAGGTCTAACGGGCGAAACTTGGAAGCTAATGACCGCAGCAGCAGAGACTGCGATCACAAGTGGAAAAGAAGCTATTGACACGGAACTGATGGAACACTTGCCATGGATCGCTCCAAGCGAAAGAAGGAAGACGTGGAAACCACTATAGCTGCACACGTGCGTTCCGAAATCACTACGAGTTTATTTCTACATAAGCATCGATATGATCATATTATACCAGAAATATTTCTCAAAAAGCGTCATCCTTACCCAGTTCATCAAAAATAATATTCGCCCCCTTTTTAAAATTACATCTATAACATAATGGCCTAACATTATTAATATTGTTGCTCCCACCTAACATTAGCGGGATTATGTGATCTTTTGTCCATTTATGCCTGTATCTAGCGTTTGGACGTGGTGGTATTTCAGTCCAAAGTATGTTGCAGCCGGGGCACGCAGGATATAAGGCAATCTTTTTGCTCCACTCTGCTGCGGTATGCGAGCCACCATTTTTCATGGCGCGCAATCGATACTGTAAAGCACGAAACTGACGGCAGCTCCTACAATAACGTTTTGAGCGGGCACCACTGCTTGGCGTCCAATATCCAAAGTTACTTCCGCCACATTTACGGCATTTCGAGCCCGTTACTTGGCTACCCATGTTGCTCAACCCATTTTCTAGCAAATTATTTCTTTTTCATTCATTGCGCATTACAGGACTATATCCAAATTCTACAATTTGGATCGGCCAAGGGCCGCTTCACCCAATGAACTGGCTCTAAGATTCCTCCAGATTTGCATGATTCGGACAGAAGTGCTACGCATATCCGATATGGAGAGTGGGACCCACTACATACAACCATATGCGACCCGACAGTGGGCAGCGAACAGAAGGACCGCAAGATTGGCACGCATCAAATTTCCGATTCTTCGTCACATTGCGGTCCATGGATACGACCTATACCCCGGAGTGCGTGCAAACGCGGGGTTCGAAAAGCATTTCCAATACGGCGTCAACGTGGCTGTTGGTATTAACGGTGTCGGCAAAACGACCCTACTAAACATGGTAATGCGCTCTTTGCTCGGTCCTTGGGACCCGAGCAAAGCCGAAGCAGACGAACCAGGGCGAAAGCAGTCTGGGCTCACATTTCGCTCGAAGTTCCCCTTCTTCGCCCAGCGCGTCACTGATGGAGCCGAAGAGGCGGAAATTGCAGCAACATTCCAGTTCGGTACCGATGAGGTGACCATCTGTCGGCGTTTAAAGAACCTTAGACCCAAGTGGTACACTCTCAACGGTTTTCGCGTTGATCAGCCGAGTGAGGAAGAAATATTTGGCCACCTATGCAAGCTTTCAGGGGTTTCGGAATCCATCGCTTATGATGAGCAGCGGCATTACGAGTTTGACTTCCTAGTCCGTAACCTAATATTCTTCCTTGAGGGTAAGGTTTCTCTCGTTTGGCGCCCTGCAGGGCAATTTGTAGCTCTGCGAATTCTTTTTGTTGATGAAGAATTATCGCAAAAAATTGCTAAGTCCAGGAACGATTTGCTGGCACTTGACAGCGCCTATAGGAATTTTCGTTGGCAAGCAGGGTCCGCCGAAAAGCGCTTACATGAAGAGCTAAAGAAAGAAGCAACGCCAGCATTGGTCAAGCGCCGCGAGCTTGTAGTCCGCGAGATTAAGGACGCGGAGGATTCCTTTGAGATTACAAAGCATGAATTGATTGAAATTGAAAAGCTAATCGAGCAGTCTGGACCAGCGCTGCTACTGCAGCGACACAATGTCATGAAAGCCTCAGAGCGTGCGACACGTGCTGAGGCAGATCATTATCATGCAGCCTTCCACTCAATCCGATCGCCGGCAGACGTGTACATTGAAGCAATCCTCGCGGAAGAGGGGTGCAAGGTATGCGGGACGGGCACTCCAAAAGTAAGGGAGCGTGCGGCGGCCCTGCTTGAAGCTCATCAATGTCCGGTGTGCGAGTCGCACATCGATATGCCGGTTGAAGCCGAAGGGCTCGTAGCAAGGCGGCTTGAGGAATTGTTGGGTGCCCAAAAAGCGCTTCAGGCCTGTCAGTTGCAGCTTCGGGAGATGGAAGAGAAACATCGTCAATTAACTGCATCGTACGACGAACTAGTGATGGCTTGCGGCCGTTTGACTGAGGTTATCAGGGCCAAGCGGGCGGAACTCATCCAAATCGAGGCAACATTCCCGGACCAAGAGCAGATGTCCGAACTCCAGAAGGAACGGGATTTCTTCGAAGCAAGAATCAAAGGTTATAAGGCAGAACTCGAAAAGACGGCTCGTTTCCACGAAGAACTGGTAATCTCTGCATCAGCTCGCATCGATGAGGTGAGGGGGCAACTGATACAAGCATTCCAACACTACGCTAACGAATTCCTTATTGAAGAATGTCAGCTGGTGTTTGACATGCGCCGAGGCAGGGTCGCCCAGGAAGACCCAGAGATTGAATGGCCGACTTTCAGAGTGCAGATGACGTCAGGCGA
Organism: Azospirillum brasilense; assembly: GCF_022023855.1. Lineage (NCBI taxonomy): Bacteria > Pseudomonadati > Pseudomonadota > Alphaproteobacteria > Rhodospirillales > Azospirillaceae > Azospirillum > Azospirillum brasilense. Next base: position 231,500 of record NZ_CP059449.1, on the reverse strand, counting down.
TCAAGGCCCTCCCATGCTTCGGGACGGCGACGAGCAGGTCTCAGAGTCTCAGCGCGAGTTCATCGAACTCGCCTTCAGAATGGCGTTACTTGAAGTTGCCAGCACTGATCAACCCTCGATGCTGGTGGTCGAGACGCCAGAGGCTAGCCTAGACGCACCATTCGTCGAACGAGCTGGCGCGCTAATCCGGGAGTTTCTCGGAAAACACGAACAAAACGTTTTACTTGCCTCCTGCAATCTGAATGGCGAACGCATGATTCCCGCCCTTTTGGGGACGGATAACCTTGAACACCCCAGCCCACTAACTCGAGTTGATCGACTCCGACATATTTTGAGGTTGACCGATATTGCTCGGTTGCCCCGCGCCTACGCCAAATTCAAAGACCATTACGATGCCGTGTTTGAAGAAGCACTCGAGGGTGCGGGCTACCCATGATGCCGAACTACTTTTCCCTCGAAGCATCACAACCAGAAACCCTTGCAAAGCTCAGCTACGGTGGCGGCTTTGAGAGACTTTCAACTTGGTTGCTATTTATGCTTTCTGGAGCGCGTAGAACTGGGCTGGCACCGTTGGACGCCAATCGGCTTCATCTACTACTATTTTACGGCGCCGTGCTTACACCCGTATACGGATTGGAGCAGCCCGTTCCACTCATCGTCAAAGTTGACGATGCCCCATATTACCCTGAAGCTCAGGAAGCTGTGGAGCGACTGGTTGTTTCTGGCATGGTAATAAATCTTGGGCGTCGCCGCATCGGGAGGAACAACACTGGGCACAAGCGTCTCGAAAATGACAGGTATGATTTAGCTTCACCCGGGCTCGCGCTTGTGGAGCTTCTCCGGCGACCACCTGCCAGTGAGCGTCTTTACAGCTTCGCCCATGATCTTTGCAAAGGTTTTTCGGAAATCGGCGAGATGAGCGCCGAAGACGTGGCTGCAGAAGACGCCCTATTACGGGACGATAGCCTACAAAACAAATCCAGTGCTTGGATCAAGCGGACTGGGACAAACCGCGTTTTGGAAGCCGCTAGATGGATAGCCGATTACGAGGAGGCGGGGGGCCGCCCCAATAAACGAGAGGAAGTAGCGCTTTATTTCCTCTACCTACAGGAATTGCGACGGAGGGCCGCCTGATGCCATTTCGGAACGAAGAGGTACGGCAGTCCGTACGGTCAAGGCTACAACTCCGGCACGAGAACCCGGCTTCTGAATTGGAGTTCCTTGAGAACTGCATGCGTAAAGTGGCTGATTGGCGGTTGGGGTCTGCTTCTCCCCAGGGCCCGTTTATGTTAGTCCAGGATGAGCAAGGGCCAGACGCGGCGGGCAGCGCTGCCCCGCAGTTAGTCAATCTGACTATGGCCGCTCCACCATCCCCAGGGGACGTATTCTTCTGTGATGACCGCCTAAAAAATTGCCAACGATACCCGGGGCTCATGACAGATCCCTCCCGGGCGTGGGACGCAGCGACGACTGTCCAGAAGAACACCAAAGCTTACGTCCTATTCGACCAGGCGCAGGATCGGGTCGTTATCATGTCGCCCCTATTCCCAGGAGAACTAGTGTTCCACCTTGCCGGATCGCAGTCTGGGGCATGGAGCCTCGAAGCGCTAGAAAGTAGGATTGGCGCTTTCGCTGACCTACACCTATTTGGGCAGCCCCTTAGCGGATTCATATATTCAGGTAACAAGCTGCAGGAAGGCGGTAGGGAACTTTGCCGCAATGCACTACTTCTCTATCTGTGCGCTACCTTAAGGGCGCCCGGTGTCTACTATCGTGCTATCGAAGGGAGGATCGTTGCGATACGGGGGCCTATAGGTGGGGGGAGGCCTGTTGCGGCGACTTGGGCGATCGGCACGAGGATCTGTCGGTCTTGGCAATGGTCTAAAGATCATGCTGCGAGATACGTCAACTCGGCTGCCCGGAGAATGGCTGCGGCGAACATTCCTTGGGCCCAGGTGGCATTTATCACAGCATGCGAGAATGCAGATGACGTGGCCGACCCGACGAATAGGGTAACGCTGCGCCATGTGGCATAGGATTACCTTTACCCAGGAGTCTCCTCCTGCCGGAGTTCTCGGTCGGGCTGGAGGAGATTCCTGGATGAACGCTTCAAAATGCAGGGAACGTGAGACAGATAAAGACTTCCCGCTGAATTTTGGCAAGAAGTCGCCTGTTTGGGTCACTATACATGGTGACGTGAAGAACTTCCAACCTCGGCAAGGGGAGGAACAGCGACGACCTCAGATAGTGCCGCGAAAATACGGTGGAAAACAGCGATCATTTCAGGATCGCGGCAATGGTGGAGACTTCGGCCTTCAAACGCGCCGGCGTTAATAAATTCGTCAGCGCCTTCCCTAAAAGACATTGGGCCAGCTTTAAGGTTTTCTGGTCTAGCGAGTTGTCCAAATCGTGTCATGAATGCCGACAGAGAGAGGATTTTCCACTGGTCTGCCGGGCTTTTGCCATCGTAAATCTCCCACAGCCGATAAGCAGCAATAGCATGATTGGTAGCAACGACACGCTCCCGCAAGTTCTCGGGCAATAACTTATTAAAAGCCATGCGCATATTATTATCGATTTCCAGGGACATCTGCATCGTGCTCTTCCTACTCCGACACACCCAACTTAGGAGACGAGCGGCCGAAAAAAGCAACATGAACATAAGTGGGATTAGCGCGAGCTGTGGCGCAGGCCCAAAGCCGCTGTATGCCCATGCTAATGCCCATGCCATACAGGTCGCTATCGCCGCGGCATCTAACAAAGGCCATCGCCCAGATGCTAAATAAGCGCGAGCACCATCAGTTATCTTTGGCTGCTTCCATTCCATCTTAGGCGGTGGCAAGTTTAGGGAGAGCGTAAACGTTTTCTGCAGATGCTCCGCTGCACGCTTCGTGGCAAGTACGGATTCCTCTTGACCCTCCCTAAGAGCTTCGGCAAGTCTGTCGCGAACCACTTTATAATCAAAAGCGATAACGAAGCAGAAATATTTAGCCATGGGATGCGTAGAAATTTGGCTAATGGCATTGACCATTTCTAGCACCCTCGCCGGCGCACACCGATCTAAATCTTCGAGCATGATCACGAACCGCCCCCGATTTGGCAACGAGGACGCATAGATGTCAATTTCCTCTGCAAAGTGTGAAAGCGCTCCAGCGCGCTCCGCTGCGGGAGCAGAGATCACGTTGCCAAGGGCATTGGCAAGCGGCCTCGCAGATCTCGCTATCAAAGCAAAGGCCGTACTGACAACGACAGGGAGTGTAAGCTTTGCGATATCCCCGGAGAAAACCTGAGATATATCACCTAGCTTTTCAGGACGCGTGGCCCAAATAGCGATGCCAAGCAACGGCGGGAACAAAATAGCGAAAAGCACAGGAAAACTAATGCGCTTTGCGCGTGCCCAAACAACACTGGCCCACGATCCCGCCCAATCAGCACGAATTGACATCGCTATGCGGAATAGTATTGCAGACAGAAGTTGGTCGGCGCCTTGGGTATACCACGCACTTACCCAGACGATCCGGTATTTCCGTCTATTTTCGAGCGAGGCCGCGAGCATACTTAATACCGAAGATTTTCCTTCGCCAAACCGACCGTTTACGCCAAGCACCACTGGACCGTCAGGATCGGCCGCATCAATGACGTCGGCAAGAGCGGCGGCGAACTCGGCACGGCCATAAGCATCGCCAGCGGTCCCGCCGATAGATCCCGCGCTTCGAAGCCTTAAGTTACCGATGGTCACAGGCTCCTCCTTCAACGCGCTACTTCAAAAACTAGAAGGTCTTCAGCCAGCTTGTGCTGCCCGCCCTGTTGTGCACTAAGGCGCATCGCGCGAAGTGATTGCTGAGCGCGAAGTTGAAGGCCAAGATTCTTACCCAAATCCACCAGAATCTCTGGTATGTCAATCGTAAGGCCTGCGTAGCTGCTACCTCCGACTACGATGGCAACGCCTCCACCAGGGATAACGCGAGACGCTAACCCCTCCAACAACTCCTCCATGTCGGCACAATACGAGACAATCATATCTGGAATATTCCGGTTCCAGAGTGCCTCACGGCGAGCAGAAAGCGCTTCATAGGCATCATCGAGGATGGCCGACGATGCCTGAGGCTTACGACCGGTCCTATGCACCTGGACGTGCGAATGAATTGTCGAGCCTCGAAGGACTGTATTGTCGTGTTTCGCAGACAGATAACCTAACATCCATAGTTCCAGATTGTAGATGTCAGTATAGTCGAAGCTGTTTGGGTAGGGTGGCGAGAACAAGGCGCAGTCTATAGGCTCAAGATCGTGGACGCGTTGTCTTGCGTCACCTTCTAAAAGCCGAACCTTCCCCGTGCGACGTGAGCCAAAACGTGCAATATCACTAGCAGCATCCAAGCAAGCCTTTTTGAATCTGCTCTCGACTTCATACGCAGTTACACGCCGCCCTTTCCAGCCACTCCGATAGCGACGGCCTTTTCCGTTTATCACGACGTTGCTGACGCCAACCAACACTGATCCAAGAAGGACCCGGAATAAAGGCGTATGGGCCGGCGCCGCTTGCATCTCAATGATTTGTAGAATGAAAGCACACGTCCTGCGACATCTCTGTTAAAAACCCACCTATCCGCCACTCCAGGCTCCACCAGAGTAGCCGGACCGCCAGCAATTCTATTGAAATCTGGCGTCGGAGGCGGGGCATTTAGCACCTTAGCAATGTCTGCATAAAGAGCATCGAGTTGATAATCGGCGTTTTTTGCTCTAATAAGATCGGCAAGGAATGGATTAACCTCGATTGTTTGACATTCCATATTCATCATTGAGCATGTGAGAGAAGTTGTGCCACTGCCACCGCAGGGATCAGCTACACGTTTTACCTCTCTTGGCATTGCCTTTAAGGCTTGAATGACCAACTTCGGAGAGAATGCTTCTTTAAAGTGAAACCACCTCTGGAAGGGCAGCTCCGCGGAACCAACGTTCGACGATAACACTGCGCTGCCATGCCCACTAAGCCAGGAGTTCAAGCGAACAGCCCTTAACGGCGCCAGCGGATCGCCGGCGAGTGGTAAGTCCTCCAGAATCAGATCCACCATTGCCTCCTTATTTCGAATGTGTATTCTCCGAATATGCCACGGCCAAGCGAAGAAGACAAGCTGTCCGAGATCGAGCTATCACGCTTACGCGAGATGGTTGATCGCGGTCGCCAAGTGTATGGAAGCAGTAGAAATTTTGCGCTCGCGGCGGGTGTAAGCCCATCCGCCGTTAGCCAAGCGATGCATGGTCGCTTAGTTGCGAAAGCTCGACACTCCTTGCGAATTTTGAATTTCGAATTTCGCGATGACGCTACAGAGGCCGGGGTCGAACCCAATATGGTTAATCGGCAAACAGCTGGCGTGCTTGATGAAGAGCTGATGGTGGCAATTTCGGCAGTAACTGGTGACACCCACAGAGGTCGCCGGGATCTGCTGAAAATGTTGCGGGCTGCAGCCGATCTAAAGAACACCAAGAAATGAGCTTGATGTAGGCATAGTATCGTCCGCGTCTTTTTCGTTTAGTCTCAGCAATTATTATCGAAATACTTCCCATGGGGCCATAGCATCGAATCAGCTATGACGATAGAAAGCCTCGCGGGTGCTGGCGGGACTTGCCCAACACCTGCAACGCCGTCGCCCGAGCCCGGATCAAGTCGCGCATCGCCTCGTGGGCCCCGTCGGGTACCCACACGGCCGTCAGCTCGCCGGCCCGGTGCAACTTGGCGAGCATAAGTACATATCCGCGTCACTCACCGGATGCATACAGTTCGCCTGGATCGGCAACGCCACCGGCGTTCGCTGTTCCCCGTCGTGGATAGCGAGTCGAAACACGGATTGTCAGCCTTGGGAAGCCTCTGCCGTGAGTCAGCGCCACCATAGGACGAAATCACTTATAGCTGTCACGTTGCTTGTCCCTCGCAAATAAAGATGTGCCGTATTGTCATCTAATGCCATGTAACGGCCGTTAAAGGTTTACGCTGCTCGCATCAACAGCTGGAAACGACACGCAACCTGGAAAACCAGGTGGCCGACCGCACCCGCGAGCTGGTGGCCGCGACCGAGGCGGCGGAGGCGGCAAGGGCGGAGGCGGAGGCGGCCAATCAGGCCAAGTCGCTGTTCCTGGCGACGATGAGCCACGAGATCCGCACCCCGATGAACGGCGTCCAGGGCATGCTGGAGCTTCTGGAATACACGCCGCTGACCCCCGAGCAGCAGGAACTGGTCTCCGTCGTGCGCGATTCGGCGGGAGCGCTGCTGACCATCATCAACGATATCCTGGACTTCTCGAAGATCGAGGCTGGGCGGCTGGATCTGGAGCGCGCCCCGGTGTCGCTGTCTTCGGTGGTGGAGGGGGTGGCCGAGACACTGGCCCCGGCGGCGCGGCAGAAGGACCTGACGCTGGTCACCTACGTCGATCCCGACCTGCCGCCGCTGATCATGGGCGATTCGGTGCGCATCCGGCAGGTGCTGTTCAACATCGCCGGCAATGCCGTGAAGTTCACCCCCTCCGGCTCGGTCCGCATCCGCGCCGAGCTGGCGCGGTTCGAGGACGGGCGGGCGACCATCCGGATCACCGTGACCGACACCGGCATCGGCATCGCCACGGAAGCGCAGGCCCAGCTGTTCCGCCCCTTCACCCAGGCGGAAGCCTCGACCACCCGGCGCTTCGGCGGCACCGGGCTGGGTCTGTCGATCTGCCGTCGTCTCGCCGAGCTGATGGGCGGCGAAGTCGGAATGACGAGCGAGCCCGGCCGCGGTTCCACCTTCTGGTTCACCTTCACCGCCGATCTTGCCGCGGACGGCGACGCCGCGGGCGTCGCGGCTCCGCCGCTGGCCGGGCTGTCGGTGCTGCTCCTGGCCGCCGATGCGGAAGAACGGCGCTTCCTCGCCCGCTACCTGAACACCGACGGTGCCGTGCTGCTGGACGCGCCGGACGCGGCGGCGGGGATGCGGGCCCTGCCGCCCGGCACGTCCTGCGACGTCGTGCTCACCACTTCGGAAGCGGATTTGCAGGCGCTGGACACCGCAGCGCTTGGGCTGGCGCGCGGGCGGGTGCTGCTGGGCGGGCGTGGCTCCCTGATCGACGCGGTCGGTCTGGCCCGCCCGGTGCGCCGCGGCCATCTGGTGCGCGCCGTGCTGGCCGCCGCGGGCCGCGGGCCGGCGGTCGAGGCCGAGGTGGGGCATCCCGGCCCGGCCGGAGCGTCCCTGGCGGGAGATGGAGCGGCGACCCCGCCGCGCATCCTGGTGGCCGAGGACCATCCGACCAACCGACAGGTCATCCAGCGGCAACTCGCCCTGCTCGGCCATACGGCGGACATGGCGGAGGACGGCGTGCAGGCGCTGGCCCTGTGGCGCGCCGGCGATTACGCGCTGCTGCTGACCGACTGCCAAATGCCGGAGATGGACGGCTTCGAGCTGACCCGCCTGATCCGTTCCGAGGAGGCGACGAAAGGACGCCCGCGCCTGCCCATCATCGCGGTCACCGCCAACGCCATGGCCGGCGAGGCCCAGCGCTGCCTGTCCGCGGGGATGGACGACGCCGTGTCGAAGCCGGTGGAGATCGGCCAGCTGCGCCGCCTGCTGGACCGCCACTTGCCGTCCATGCCTGCGTCCGAACCGGCGCCGGTTCCCTCGGCATCCGTCGCGACGCCGGACTCCCGCCCCGACGCGCCGCCCATCGACGTGGGCGTTCTGGCGACGCTGTTCGATGGGGACATGGAGTTCGTCGGGCAGTTGCTGCAGGAGTTCATCGTCTCCAACAGCGCCAGCCGCGACCGTCTGGTCGCCGCCCACGCGGCGGAGGATTGGGACGGCGTGCGTCAGGCCGCCCACAAGCTGGCGGGGTCCTCCCGCACGGTCGGCGCGCGCGATCTGGCCGCGGCGAGCGACGCCATCGAGCTGGCCTGCGTGGACCGGCGGCTGGACGGCATCGGCGGGCTGGTCGCCCGCGCCGACCATGAACTTGGCCGTGCCGCCGCCTACATTCATGGGATGGCGCCGGCTTAAAGCGAACTTCCGTTCGCTTTAGACTCATATCGCCTCATTCGCCGGCTCTCGGCGGATGCCGATGGCATCCGCCTGCCGCCAGCGGGAACGATGTTCCCGCGAGAGGCGGGCTCCGGTCGCATGTGCGACCGGGACCGCCGCCGCGGTCCAAAGCGGATTGCAATCCGCTCTAGCGAGCCGGCGCCATCTCCATCAGTCGATCAGGCGGCCATCGGCCGCAGGGCACGGTCACGGACCAGCGCGCTGAAGCGCTGTTCGAATCCGGCCTTCGCCTCGTCCGGCAGCACGAAACGGACGTGGCAGCTCTGGGCCTCGACCGTCACGACGGTGAAGGGCAGGGGCATGCCGAAGCCGTCGATGTGCAGCGTGCCGCGCGTGCCGTTCGTGGCGCCGTCCCAGACCTGCAGCGCAGCACCGCTGGAGGACAGGTTGTGCAGGCGGCAGATCCGGTTGCCGGCGGGGGTGTCGGCGCGGGCGGGCAGTTCCACCGCATAGCGGGCCTCGCGGCGGCGGTCCACCTCGCTCATCGAGGTGCGGACGACACGGACCAGGATGCCGCGCAGCTCGTCGATGCTCCCCGAGACGTCGTCGGCGACGGTGCGCACGTCGGACGCGCGGTCGCCGGTGGCCTGCGCCTCGCTGGAGACCTCGGCGATGCGGCGGGAGACCTCGCGCGCGGCATCGGCGGTCTGGTTGACGTTCCGGCTGATCTCCTGGGTCGCGGCAGCCTGTTCCTCCATCGCGGCGGCGATGGCGGCGGCCACCTGATCCACCTCGGTGATGCTGTCGGTGATGGTGGAGACGGCGGCCACGGCCCCGCCGGTCGCGGCCTGGATCTCGCCGATCTGGGTGGCGATGTCCTCCGTCGCCTGCGCGGTCTGGTTCGCCAGATTCTTCACCTCGCTGGCCACCACGGCGAAGCCCTTGCCGGCTTCCCCGGCCCGTGCCGCTTCGATGGTGGCGTTCAGCGCCAGAAGGTTGGTCTGGCTGGCGATCGTCTGAATGAGCTGGGCGACGTCCCCGATCTTCTGCACGGCGTTGGACAGCGACTGGATGGTGCCGCGCGCCAGATCGCCCTTCTCCACGGCGATTCGGGTGATGCTGCTGGCCTGCGCCACTTGGGTGCCGATCTCGCGGATCGAGGCGGCCAGTTCCTCCGAGGCGGCGGCGACGGTCTGGGCGTTGCGCAGGGCCTGCTCCGCGGCGGCGGCCACGGACTGGCTGTTCGCCCCGACGGCGTCCGCCGACCGGGCCATGGCCGCGGCGTTGCCTTCCATCTGCCCGGTGCGCTCGGCCACCCGGTCCACGGCGTTGCGGGTTTCGCGCTCCACCGTCTGGGCCATGTTCTCCAGCGCGTCGCGCTTGGCGATCTCGGCCTGTTCGCGCTGGCGCTCCTGCTCCTGGCGCATGCGCTGGTTCTCCAGCCCGTTTGCCTTGAAAACCTCCACCGCGCGGGCCATCGCGCCGATCTCGTCGTGCCCGCCGCTTTCCGGCACCGGTTCGGCATAGTCCCCATCGGCGATACGCCGCATAGCCGCGGTCAGGCGCCCGACCGGGCCGACGACGCGGCGGACCACCACCATCACGCCCAGCAGCACCATGGCGATGCCGACGGCCAGCAGCGTCCAGGCGGTCATGCTGGCCATGTCGTAGGTCTTCTGGGCCGCCTCGTAATTCTCGCCGGCGACGCGCACCTGGAGGTCGATCAGCAGGCCGATGCGGTCGGTGACGGGGTCGATGGTCTGGTACAGCTCCTTCCGGACAAAGCCGTCCAGCGCCCGGCCGTCCTTGTCCGACAGGATGCCGATCAGCCGCTCGATCAGGATGTCGGCCTTGGCCATATCCGGCTTGATCTGATCGACGAGGGCCTGTTCCTCGGCGTTGAGCGTGTTGGCCAGATAGGCGGACCAGTGCGACCGGATGTCCTCCTTCGCCTTGCGGGTCGACGCCAGGCTTTCGTCCCAGGTGAAGTTGCCGTTGCGGGCCTTGTGCGAGGCGTCGACGATGAAGACGGCGTAGGCGTCCGAGATGATCTTCAGGTTGCGCAGCGGCAGCACGCGCTCGTCATGCACCGACCGCAGGTCGGCGTTCGCCATGTTGAGTGCGCGCAGCCCGACGACATCGCTGACGGCGAGCAGAAGGCCGAGAAGATTCAGGACCACAAGAAGAAGGATTTTGATGGAGAGGCGCATTGCAAACTTCCCGCGGATTTCGACAGGCACCCGCTTTTTTCCATCGTCGTGCGACGGTGCGGGTTTCGGAGGCGTCAGGCGTGGACGGAACGAAAAAATCGCCGTCCGCGGGATGGGCGCGAACGGCGATTCCTTGCTTCTGCTCTGCACAGCGGGCCGGGCGATCCGGGGCCTGTCCGAACAGCCGGTGGATGTTTACGGGCGGTGCCCCGTGTCCAACCCCTCGGGCGTCAATGGACCTTGACCTCGTTCCCATGATCGCGGCGGTAGATGTGCACATGGTAGGCGGCCATCGGATTGCCCCGGACATACTCCAGCAGACGGCGTTCCATGTCCGGCGTGGCGTTGCGGATCAGCATCTGCCAAGCCGGCTCCATCGTGGCGCGCTGGGTCTCGTTGTGCGGCAGCATGATGAAGCCTGCCCATTCTGGCCGGAAGTCGGCGAGATAGCTTTCGGCATAATGCCGCATCATGGATGCGTCGTTGACGTTGACCGACTTCATGTTCTCGAAGCAGACACGAAGCTGCATGTTCCGTCTCCCTCGTTCCGCGGGTCTCGATACAACGGATATGTGCAGCCTTCGTCCCTTCTGCACCCGCCGGGCGGGCTGAAAATTCGGATGGGAGCAACGAAGAAAACCCCTCCCCGCGGAGCGGGAAGGGGTTTCAGTCATGGCGGATAGGAGAGGGAGACGACCGGCGGACCAGCGGCGAAGGCCGTAGGACCGCCGGTGCGTTCCTCAACCAAACTTATAACTGATGCCGTAGCCGCCCCGCGGGTAGTCCCACTGAATATTTTCCTTGTCCTGGCAGACCACGCGGCAGGTGCCGCATTCCAGGCAGCCGTCGGTGGCCAGCGTCACGCTGCCCGTCTCGTTCTTCGTGTAGCAGGCCGCCGGGCAGCAGACGGTGCAGGCTTGGGACTCGCAGGACTTGCAGACCGCGTCGTTGCGGATCTGGATGTGCGGCCGGCTCTCGTCCACGATGTAGCGGTTCTGGTACAGCTTCTCTTCGATCTTGACCACGATGCTCATCGCACGGCCCTCACCAGCTTGATTGCGTCGCCGACCAGACCCATGATCGAGCGCTTCTTGACGAAGGACTTCATGATCTCCTTCTCCTTCGTCCTCTTGTCCACGCTGTCCACGGTGAACCAGCTGTGGGCGGCGGCGGTCAGCGTGTCGGGATAGGCGCCGAAGAACTGCTTGTTCTCGTGCATGATGCCCGGCAGGTTCCGGTACTTCTTCAGGTCCTTCATGATGAAGCTGTCGTCCAGCTTCTTCTTGTAGGCGGCGAGGTTGGCGGCGTTGAAGGGCTTGCCGGCCTGCTTCAGCTCGATCACCGTCTCCGCCGCCATGCGGCCCGACGCCATGGCGAGGTTGGAGCCCTCGCGGTGGGCGGCGTTGTTGAAGTGGGCGGCGTCGCCGACCACCATCCAGCCGTCGCCGTAGAGCTGCGGAACTGCCTTGTAGCCGCCCTCGGGGATCATGTGGGCGGCGTATTCCTTCATCTCCGCCCCTTCGATCAGCGGCTTGATGACGGGGTGGTTCTTCAGGTCCTCCAGCATCTTGTAGGGCGGGATGGCGCCTTCCTTGAAGTCGGAGATCAGGCAGCCGATGCCGATCGTCAGCGATTCCTTGTTGGTGTAGAGGAACGCCGTGCCGACCATGCCCTTGGTCACCTTGCCCATGATCTCGATGACCACGCCCTCTTCGTCCTTCAGGCCGAAGCGCTGCTGGATCAGTTCGGGATCGATGAACAGGATTTCCTTGACGGCCAGCGCGACGTTCTGCGGCGCCAGCTCCTGCTGGAAGCCGGTGCGGCGGGCGAGCAGGGCGTTCACGCCGTCGGCCATGATGACCACGTCGGCGTGGATCTCGCCGCCCTCGCGGTCGGTGCGCACGCCGATCACCTTGCCGGAGGCGTCGCGGATCAGCTCCGTCACCGTGGTCTCGCAGATCTGCAGGCCGCCGGCCTCGCGAATCTTCTCGGAGAACCACTTGTCGATGTTGGCGCGGATGATCGTGTAGCGGTTCGGCTTGTCGCTGTTGAAGGCGTCCGACCGGTAGTTGGTGCCGATGTAGTTGTCGTCGCCGAGCAGCCAGACGCGCTGTTCGATGATGTGGCGCTCGGTCGGGCAATCCTCGCGGAAGTCCGGGATGATCTTTTCCAGCTCGGCGGCGTACATGATGCCGCCCTGGACGTTCTTGGCGCCGGGATACTCCCCGCGCTCGAGCTGAAGAACGTTGAGGCCCTGCTTGGCCAGCGTGTAGGCCGCCGCGTTGCCGGACGGGCCGGCACCGATGACGATGGCGTCGAACTTTTCGACCATGGTCCTGTTGGCTCCTGTTCGTCCGGTAGTTCAGCCGGCCAGCCGGTTGACCGAGAGGCGCTTGCCGAAAGCGTCGGTCAGGGCCGGCAGGATGGTCAGCGCGTCGCCGACCAGCCCGAGATGGGCGAAGTCGAAGATCGGCGCGTTGGGATCGGTGTTGATGGCCAGGATCAGGTCGGACTTTTCCATGCCGACCCGGTGCTGGATGGCGCCGGAGATGCCGGCGGCGATGTAGAGCTTCGGGCGCACCGTCTTGCCGGTCTGCCCGACCTGCCGGTCGAAGCCGGTCCAGCCGGCCTGGACCAGCGGACGGGTCACCCCGACCTCGCCGCCCAGAACCTTGGCGAGGTCGAAGACCAGCTTCAGGTTCTCCGGCTTGCCCAGCCCCTTGCCCGCCGCGACGATGATGTCGGCGAAGGCGAGCTGCGCCTCGTTCTGCTCGCGGTCGGCGATGAAGCTCAGCACCTTGGTGATGACGTCGTCCTCGCGCAGCGCCGGGAACACCTCGACCACGCGGCCGGTGCGGCTGTCGTCGCGGTCGGGCATCGACATCACGCGCGGGCGCACCGTGGCCATCTGCGGGCGGTAGGCCAGCGTCTGGATGGTGCAGAGCAGCGTGCCGCCGAAGGTCGGGCGGGTGGCCGCCAGCGACCGGTTGTCCATGTAGATGTCCAACTCGGTGCAGTCGGCGGTCAGGCCGGTGGCGAGCGTGGTGGCGATGGCGCCGGCGAGGTCGCGGCCCAGCGTGGTGGCGCCCAGCAGCACGATCTCCGGCTTGTAGGTGTTGACCACGTCGGTCATCACCCGCGTGTAGGGATCGGTGCGGTAGTCGGCCAGGACCGGGTCGGTCACCTTGTAGACGACGTCGGCGCCGTAGGTGAAGGCGTCGCCGCAGATGGCGTTCAGCTCCGGGCTGTCGGCGCCCAGCACCACGGCCCCCACCTCGACCCCCAGCTTGTCGGCGAGCTTGCGGGCCTCGCCCACCAGCTCCCACGACACGGAATGGACGGAGCCGCGCTCCTGCTCCACGATCACCCAGATGCCCTTGTATTCCTTCAGGTGCTCGGGCAGTTGGAACTTGCGTCCCTGCGGCTTGCTTGGTTCGCTCATCGGGATGTCTCCGGCGGAGGATTCGTCAGGAACGGCGCGTCACAGCCCGGCGGCGGCGCGGGCGAGCAGCTCGTCGGCGAGTTTCGGCTGGGTGCCAAAGATGGCTTCGACCGCGGCGGCGGCCTGGGCCTCGGCGGTGGGGGTCTCGGCGCCGGGGGATTCAACCTCGACCATCGTCGCCTTCTGGGCGCGCGGTTTCGGCACGAAGACCTTCGACACGACGGTGGGCGAGCCCTTCAGCCCGACCTTCATCTCTTCGGCGCCGGTGGTGTCCTTGTTCCAGGTCTTCAGGCCGTAGCGGGCGGCGCGGAACATGTCGTCCATCTTGCCGAAGCGGATGGTGTTCGTGCCTTCCAGCATCGTGATCATGCAGGGCAGGGCGGTCTTCAGCACCTGCACGCCGCCTTCGGAGCGGCGGTGCACGACGATCTCCCTGGCGCCCTGATCGATCGATTCGATCTTCGTGATGTAGGTGAGCTGCTGGAAGCCCAGCCGCGTGGCGATGCCCGGACCGACCTGCGCGGTGTCGCCGTCGACCGTCTGCTTGCCGCAGAAGACCAGATCGACCGTCTCCTCCTCCGACAGCTTCCGGATCGCCGAGGTCAGGGCGTAGGAGGTCGCCAGCGTGTCCGACCCGGCGAACTTGCGGTCGGTCAGCAGCACCGCGTCGTCGGCGCCCAGCGACAGCGCCTTGCGCAGCGAGGTTTCGGCCATCGGCGGCCCCATGGTCAGGACGGTGACGCGGGCGCCGACCTTGTCCTTGATCCGCAGCGCCTCCTCCAGCGAGAAGAGGTCGAAGGGGTTGATGATGGCCGGGACGCCCTGACGCATGATCGTGTTCGTCACGGGGTGGATGCGGATCTGGGCGCTGTCGGGCACCTGTTTGATACAGACAACGATGTGCATCCCAATCTCCTTGACATTCCGCCGCCTGTCGCGCGGCGTGGCTATGGCCCTACCAGCAAGCGGCGTGCCAGATTTGCGCAAGTGCGGTAAAGAATTGAATTTATTGAATTTTATGGCTGTTGAGAGATTGTCGCAAAAACGACAAAGAACGGACGTGTCGGCTTCTCAACAGGGGGGTTCCGTTCCGGCCGGACCGATTCCCCAACCCGCTCCGGCCTCTGTCGCCTACCGGACAAACCCGACAACGGCCGCGCAAGGCGCGGAGGATGGCCGAAAAGCACGACGGCCCGCGGACGCTCGCCGGGGGCGGGTCCGCAGGCCGTCTTGGAAACGAACGATGAAACGGATCAGGTCGGCAGCAGGGCGTCCAGCGGCACGAAGCGGTCGGCCATCTTGCGCGCCTCCTCCTGATGGACCTTGAAGGTCTTCTCGGCGATGGCGTTGGACGCCACGAAGTCCTGGTAGGCGCGCTCCAGATGGGCGCTGTAGCGGGCGGCCATGCCCTCGTCGTCCAGCCCCTCCATGCCGGTGTCGGCCGACAGATAGTCGTGGAAGCGCTGCAGGATGTGCAGGCGGTTCACGTTCACCACGCGCTGCTCGTAGGTGACGCCGAGGAAGCGCAGGAAGTCCTCCGCGGTCTCCAGATCCTCCAGATCGTCTTTGAAGCTCATGGCGGGGTCCTTTCCGTTCAGATGACGTAATGATCGGCGCGCGCGCCGAAGTCGGGAGAGCGCTTGTCGTGGTGATCGTGATTACGATCGCCGCAGGCGTCCTGGTCGCACAGGTTGCCGCAGCTCCGGCAGACAATCCTGTCGAGCGGCAAATCGTCCAGCCGGATGGCGCTCAATGGCGGGACGGGGTGGGGCGGGGCGGGGCGCGTGGCCTCCTCCGCCGCGTGGGCTTCCAGCCGGGCCTCGATGCGGTTGATGTGGTCGATCAGGCAGGCGATGGCCTTGCCGACCGGGTCGGGCATCAGGTGGTGGTCGAGGTCGATGCCGTGGGCGGCCAGCCGCCGCTGGGTGTCCGGGCGGACGACGCGGCCGGGGATGCCGACCACCGTCATGCCCTCCGGCACGTCCTTGGTCACCACGGAGTTGGCGCCGACGCGGCAGTGGGCGCCAACGGTGATCGGCCCCAGGATCTTGGCCCCGGACCCGACCAGCACGCCGTCGCCGAGCGTCGGGTGCCGCTTTCCCTTGGTCCAGGAGGTGCCGCCCAGCGTCACGCCGTGGTAGAGCGTCACGTCGTCGCCGACCTCCGCCGTTTCGCCGATGACGACTCCGGCCCCGTGGTCGATGAAGAAGCGGCGGCCGATGGTGGCGCCGGGGTGGATGTCGATGTTCGTCAGGGCGCGGGCCAGATAGGACAGGAAGCGCGCCGGCCAGCGCAAACCCCGCCGCCACACGGCGTTGGACAGCCGGTGAACCACCAGCGCGTGGATGCCGGGGTAGCAGGTCAGCACGTCGAAGACGTTGCGCGCCGCCGGGTCGCGGTCGAAGACGCAGGCGACATCCTCGCGCAGCAGCAGCCACAGGCTGGTGTCCTTCATGGCGAGGTCCGGGTGGGCGTCGATCGCGGCCATGGAGTCCTCCGGATCACGAGGAGACGACGCTCCAGCGGGTGGCGTCGTCGTGGAAGGCGCGCAGCTCCTCCGCCGTAGGGGCGCGCTTGGCGCGGGTGGCGAGGGCGCGGACCCGCGGCAGCACCGCCTGGGCGATGGCGTCGTCGCAGGCGATGCCGAGCTGGCCGTAGGCCATCTTCACCCCGGCCGTGCCGGAATGCTTGCCCAGCACGATGCGGTGCTCGCGCCCCACCTCGGCGGGGTCGAAATTCTGGTAGGTGGCACGGTCGCGCAGCAGCCCGTCGACATGGATGCCGGCCTCGTGCGTGAAGACGGCGTCGCCGACAATCGACTTGTTGACCGCCACCGGCCGGTTGGAGGCGCGCTCCACGAGGTCGGAGATTGCCCCCAGCACGCGGGTGTCCACCCCGCAGTCCTGCCCGTAGAGCACCTT
This sequence comes from Azospirillum brasilense, assembly GCF_022023855.1. Lineage (NCBI taxonomy): Bacteria > Pseudomonadati > Pseudomonadota > Alphaproteobacteria > Rhodospirillales > Azospirillaceae > Azospirillum > Azospirillum brasilense. The sequence goes on along the minus strand of NZ_CP059449.1, from coordinate 214,927 downwards.
CAGCGACACCACCACCTCCTCCAGCGGGGCATTGCCGGCGCGCTCGCCCAGCCCGTTGACGGTGGTGTTGACGTGGGTCGCCCCGCCCAGCACGGCGGCCAGCGAGTTGGCGTTGGCGAGGCCGAGATCGTCATGGGAATGGATCTCAATCTCCAGGTCGGTGGCCCGGCGCAGCCGCTCGATGCAGGCGCGCGTCTGGAAGGGGTCGAGCACGCCCAGCGTGTCGGCGAAGCGGAAGCGGCGGGCGCCGGCCTCCTGCGCCACGGTGGCGGCGGCGATCAGGAAATCCATGTCGGCGCGCGAGGAGTCCTCGCCGCCCAGGCTGACCTCCAGCCCGTGGTCGCGGGCCGTCTTGACCTTGCGTTCGATCTCCGCCAAGGCCCAGGCGCGGCTGCGCTTCAGCTTTTTGGTGATGTGGATGTCGGAGACGGGCATCGACAGGTTGACGAAGCCGACCTTGCAGTCCAGCGCCGCCTTCAGGTCGGTGTCGTGCATGCGGCACCACACCATCAGCCGGGCCTTCAGCCCCAGCGCGGCCACGGCGCGGATGCCCTCGCGCTCCTCCGGCCCCATGGCTGGGATGCCGATCTCCAGCTCCGGCACGCCGGCCTCGTCGAGCGCGCGGGCGATGGCGATCTTCTCGTCGAGCGTGAAGGCGACCCCCGCCGTCTGCTCCCCGTCGCGCAGCGTCGTGTCGTTGATGATGGTGGAACCGGCCATCGGCATTCGGTCACATCCTCAATTGGGGCTCAGCTCGGGTAGGTCTTGCCCCCTCCCTAACCCTCCCCCGCTTCGCAGGGGAGGGGATCAAGGCCCTCCCCTGCGAAGCGGGGGAGGGAGGGGACCCACGCAGTGGGGAGGGTGGGGGCAACGGAGCCAAGGTTTGTGTCGCAGACCGGGCCGGGAAACCGCGTCCCGGCGGGTGTCGTCGGGCGGGTTGCCGGGGCGCGGGCCCGGCCCGGCCTGCGATCTCGGTGTTACGAGTAAATATTTCTACGAATAAACCGGTGCGAACTCCTTCGGCGCGCCCGCCTGCGACCAGTAGGGCGACAGCGAGCGCAGCTTCGCGATGATGCCGGGGACCACCGCGATCACCCGGTCGATCTCCTCCTCGGTCGTCTCGCGCGACAGGGAGAAGCGGGTGGCGCCGTGGGCGGCGGTGTAGGGTACGCCCATCGCCCGCATCACGTGGCTCGGCTCCAGCGACCCGGAGGTGCAGGCCGACCCCGACGAGGCGGCGATGCCGGCTTCGTTCAGCAGCAGGAGGATCGCCTCGCCCTCAATGTACTCGAAGGCGACATTGCAGGTGTTGGGCAGGCGGTTGGCCGGGTTGCCGGTGACGAAGCAGTTGGGAACGGCGGCCAGGATGGCCTGCTCCAGCTTGTCGCGCAGCGACTTCACCCGCGTGTTCTCGTCGGTCATGTGCATGAGCGCGAGCTGTGCGGCCGCCCCCAGCCCGACGATGCCCGGCGCGTTCTCCGTGCCGGCGCGGCGCGAGCGCTCCTGGTGGCCACCGCGCAGCATTGGGCGGAAGCGCAGGCCGCGCTTGACGTAGAGCGCGCCGATGCCCTTGGGCGCGTGCAGCTTGTGGCCGGACAGCGACAGCATGTCCACCGCGCTGGTGGCGAGCGTCATCGGGATCTTGCCGACCGCCTGCACGGCGTCGGTGTGGAACACAGCGCCAACGGCCTTGGCGAGCTGGGCCAGCTCCTCGATCGGGAAGATCGTCCCGGTCTCGTTGTTCGCCCACATGATCGAGACGATGGCGACGTCCGGCCCCAGCGCCGCCTTGTAGGCGTCGAGGTCGAGGTTGCCTCGGTTGTCCACGCCGATGCGGTGGACGGTGTAGCCGCGCTTCTTCTCCAGATAGTCGCACAGCGCCAGCACGGCGGGATGCTCGACCACGCTGGTGACGATGCTCTTCTTCTTCGGATAGGCCTCCAGCGTGGACAGGATGGCGGTGTTGTCGCTCTCCGTGCCGCCGGAGGTGAAGACGATCTCGCTGTCATGGGCGGCGCCGAGCAGCGCCTGCACCTGCTTGCGCGCCCATTCGATCTTGCCGCCCACCGCGGCGCCGAAGCCGTGCATAGAGGAAGGGTTGCCGAACTGCTCGGTGAACAGCGGCAGCATCTCCGCCAGCACGTCCGGATCGACGCGGGTGGTGGCGTTGTTGTCGAGGTAGATTCCCTGTGCGGTCATGGCTCAGGCCCCCACCGGCAGGAGGGAGGCGGGCTTGACGCGGACAAACTCGCCCAGCGCCTCGACCAGCTTGGCCTGCACGCCCATCATGGTGCCGGCGGACTGCGAACAGCCGGAGCAGGCGCCGGTCAGCCGGACGTAGATGTCCTTGCCGTCGATGTCCACCAGCTCCACGTCGCCGCCGTCGCGCTGGATCTGCGGGCGCAGCTCCTCGATGGCGAACATGATTTTCTGCATGCGCTGCACGTTGGTCAGCTTCGCCGGGGCGGCCTCGGCCTTCGGGGCTAGCGGCTTGATGGCGTCCAGCCCGACCGTGCCGGGGGCGTGGGGCTTGGGCGGGGCCAGCGCGCCGGTCTTGGCGAGCACGGCCTCCAGCACCTCCTCGATCTTCTCGTGGCAGGTCTGGCAGGAGCCGCCGGCCTTGGTGTAGTGGGTGACCTCCTCCAGCGTGGTCAGGCTGTTGACGGTCACCGCGCGCTCGATCATCGCCGCGTCGATGCCGAAGCACTTGCAGACCAGCTCGCCTTCCTCGTGGTCGTCGACCCACTCCTCGCCCTTGAAGTTGGCGATGGCGGCGCGGAGCGCCTCGGCGCCCATGACCGAACAGTGCATCTTCTCCGGCGGCAGGCCGCCCAGATACTCGGCGATGTCGCGGTTGGTGACGGCCAGCGCCTCGTCCACCGTCTTGCCGATGATCATCTCCGTCAGCGCCGACGAGGACGCGATGGCCGAGCCGCAGCCGAAGGTCTGGAACTTCGCGTCCTCGATGACCTGGTTGTCGGGGTTGACCTTCATCATCAGCTTCAGGGCATCGCCGCAGGTGATCGACCCGACCTCGCCCACGGCGTTCGCCTCATCCAGCGCGCCGGCGTTCTTCGGGTTGAAGAAGTGTTCCTTGACCTTGTCGGTGTAGTTCCACATGACGCCTTGCCTTTCCCGACGTTATCGGGTGGGGGGAGAGTGTTCGGGGTTAGTGGGCGGTGCCGCAGCCGCCGGCCGACGGCGTGGAGGAGCAGCTGCCTCCCGGACCCGCCGAGAAGGACTTGCCGCAGCCGCAGCTGCCCGTCGCGTTCGGGTTGTCGAACTTGAAGCCCGCGCCCTCGACCCCTTCGACGAAGTCGACCACCACGCCGGTCAGGAAGGGCTGGCTGGTCGGGTCGACGAAGATCGTCACCAGGCCGAAGGTCAGCACGGCGTCTTCGTCGCCCGCCGTGGCCTCCAGCCCCATCTGGTACTTCATGCCGGCGCAGCCGCCGTCGGCCACCGCGATGCGCAGGCCGGCCGCGGCGCCGCCGGACTTCGCCAGCACGCGTTCCAGGGTGTTCACCGCCGCATCCGTCAGGGTCACCATGTCTGCCGCCTCCAAATGCTCCGTCGGGCATGCCGACCGTTCCTGGTCATAGGATCAGCAAGCGGCGTGCCAAATTTTAAGTCATTGATTTTGATGGATTGTCAGGTCGGGGGGCTGGTGTTTTCCCGACAATTGTCGGGTCGGGACCATGTCGGCTTTGCGACATCCTGCGACGAAAGGACGCATAATTTTATTAGGGGCTTTTGTGAAGCCCGCATGCGGTCCATACAGAATTGTCGGTCGGGCGCACGGTTTCGCGAAACAACGGAAGGGGACGGGCGATGGAGCGTCCGGTCGAACTGCGGATGTCCAACGGGCGCATGGCCTTCGGCGAGGTGCCCGAGCACATCGACGAGAAGCTGCAGGAGGCGGTGAAGGCCCGCCCCGACGCCGCGGCCTGCGAGGCCCTGCTGTGGGAGGCCCACCGGATGGGGCCGCGCGTCCTGCCGGTCTTCTACGCGCTCTACAAATTCTACTTCAACCGCAAGCGCTTCGCGGACGCGGAGCGGGTGGCGACGATCGGGCTGGACGCGGCGGCGCGCGAGGGCGGCTATGCCGGCGACTGGCGGAGCCTGCGCGCGGACAGCACCGATTGGGCGAAGGAAGGGCCGCCGCGCTTCACCCTCTTCACCCTGAAGGCGCTGGGCTTCATCAGCCTGCGCAGCGGGCGGGTGGAGGAGGCGAGGGCGATCCTCACCAAGCTGGCGGAGATCGACCCGCAGGATCAGGTGGGCTATGGCGTCATCGCCGCGCTCGCGAAGGGCCTGGGGGAGGAATGACTTGGGAAGAGGGGTGATTGACGGTTTGGCTCCGTCAGTCACCCGACCCGAAGCACACGGCCTCCGCGCCGCAATCGCGGCAGACCGGGGCGCCGCAGGGGATCAGCCCGTCCCGCGCGCAGAGGAAGCGGTAGAGAAAAGCCTTCCAGCGGGTGCCGGTGGCGTTCAGCAGGGCCAGCGAGTCGAAATGGCGCTCCATCAGCGCCGCGAGGTGGCTCGGGCCGGCCAGCCCGAGATCCCGCCACAGCTCGCCCTCGTCCAGCATGGCCCGTGCCACGATGGCGGCGAGCCATTCCTCCTCCTCGATGCCCAGCGAGCGGTGGGCGAGCAGGAGGGCGGCGATGTCGTCCGCCTCGCTCCGGAGAAGCGGCGGCAAGGGGGTGGGCGAGCTGTCGGGAACCGGCAAGCCGGCCGCGAAGGCGCCGGGGAAATAGCGGTCGAGAAGCTGGCCGAGCGCCCGGTCGTCGAGACCCAACGCGCCCGGACCCGCCGACCAGCGGCGGGACAGGATGCAGGCGAACAGATGCGCGTCGAAGACGTTGCAGCGTCCCTGGCGGTCGGTCAGCCAACGGTACAGCCGCGTGGTGTCGCCCACCCCCGGCGGGGCGGCGTGCAGGATGCCCATGGCGTCCTCCTCCGGGTGCGGGCGGCCGTCAGGCCGTCTCAGACCAACTCGGCGGCCGTCAGGCCGCCTGGGGCAAGTGGGTGATGCAGTTCTTGGAGCAGACCTTGCCGCAGCTCTCGCAGCCGATGCAGTTGCCGGCGTTCTTGACGCTCATGACCTTCTTCTCGGCCTCGTCGTCGAAGGCGTCGACGATGTCGCCGTCCTCGGTGATGCCGATCAGCTCCAGCACGTCGCGGCCGCAGACCTTGAAGCAGCGGCCGCAGCCGATGCACATCTTTTGGTCGACGCTTTCCACGAATTTCGGCGTCCAGGCGGCGCCGCCGCGGGTGGTGCCGGTCACGAACTCAGCCATCGTCTGCTCCTCAATCGGGCTTGGTGTGGGGGTTGTTTGATGGGGGGTGCGCGGCGCTGCCGTTGCCCCCTCCCTAAACCCTCCCCCGCTTCGCAGGGGAGGGGACTGCCGCCGCTTTGCGAACATCTCCCTCCCCTGCGAAGCGGGGGAGGGCCGGGGAGGGGGCAAGGCCGCTCAGGCGGACGCCTTCTCCAGCGCCTTCAGCTCGGCGCGCTTCTCGGTCAGGGTCTTGTAGGCGTCGTAGGTCTCCTGGGCGACCTGGAGGATCGACTGCCAGTTCTGCGGCAGCTCCTCCGACAGGTCGTGCAGGTCCATCTTCTTCTGGGTCGCGCGGGCGTTGAGCTTCTTGACCTCGTCCTTCAGGGCGTCGATGTCGGACATGGTGGAATCCTCACAGATCGGCGACGTCGGGATATTTGCGGATCAGCGCCACGGCCTCCTCGACGATCTTGGCGCCGTCGGCGGCCAGCTTCTCCAGCGACGGGAAGCCGAAGCGGTGGACGTCGCGCAGATGCTTCGACACCACGACCAGCCGGCCGGTGGTCAGCACCATGCGGCCGAAGCCCTCGTGGCTCATCTTCATGATGGGTGAGGCGATGTGGCCGGTCTGCTTCTCGACCGTGATGCCGACGGCCTTGTAGAACAGCTCCAGCCGCCACAGCGTGTCGGGGTCCGGGTCGCCCATGATCGGAATGGCGGCGCGGGCCTCCTTGTCGAGGATGAAGGGGGCGAGGATCGTCTCGTCGCTCTTGCCTTCCCAGGCGCCATAGCTGTCTTCGGCGCGGAACAGCATGACCAGGGTCTTCAGGAAGGCCTCGGCGAGATCGCTCCCGGCGGCCACGGTGGTGTCGGTCATGCTCTCAATCCTCCTCGTCGAAGGCCAGCTCCTGCGGCTGGCCGGCGTTCAGGGCCTTGCGCAGCCAGGGCGGCGGGTTGCCGTTGATGGTTTCGACCAGACGGTCGAGCAGCGCGGTGATGGTCTCCGTGGCCTCCACCTTCACGGGGTGGATCTTCTTCGCCACCACGCGGGCGGCGGCGGAGGCGCCGATGGCCGACAGGTAGACGATGGCGCAGTCGGCCAGCGCGTCGAGCTTCGGGATCAGCTTGTCCTCGTTGCCGTCCTCGAACATCGAACCGCCGAACTGGCAGGTCTCGACCATCGTGTAGCCGGCCTTGTCCACCTCGTAGACCACGATGTTCTTGGCCCACCCGAAATGCGCATCGACGTGCTGCATGTCCTGGGTGCAGAAAGCGACCTTCATGGAACCTCCTTTGCGGGGCCGGCCCTCCTCGGCCTGGCCCACCACACTCAGCCGGCGCTGCATCCGCATGATCCGCTCCCGCAGTGCTGGCCGTGTTCATGCCCGTCCCCATGACGATGACCGTGAGCATGGCCGTGCTCGTCGTGGTCCATCTCGCGGGACAGGAACAGGTTGCCGATCTCGAACAGAAGCTCGCGCGTGCCGCGGTAGCCGACATGGACCTTCAGCCCGGCGCCCAGCCGGTCGAACATGGGAAGCCCCATGCGGTGCAGCGGCACGCCGATCCGTGCGGCCCCCTGCCGCCCGTGCGAGTTCGACACGATCAGGTCGGCGTCGCGGGCCAGCGTCTCCACGTCGGAATGGTCGCCGACCATCACCGTCGCGGCCTTCAGCTTCTCCAGGACGGCGGTCTGGGTGGGGGAGACGGCGGCGATCACCTCCGCCCCCATGTCCGCCAGGAAGCTGGTGACGGCGTAGAGCAGGTCCGGTTCCAGCGCCACGGCGATCCGCTTGCGGCTGTAGAAGAAATGCCCGTCCAGCATGCCGTCGACCAGCGTCTCGCGCTGGCGGCGCAGCTTCGCCGGAACCGGGCGGCCCGACAGCTCCGACAGGGTGCGGACGAGGCGGTCCGACGCCTCCAGCCCGGTCAGCCGGTCGAAGAAGAGGCTGCGCACGTCGGTCTTCAGCTCCAGCGCCGCGGCGGCGACGCGCATATGCTCGCCGATCACCAGCGTGGCCTCCGACGCGCCCATGGCGGCAATCTGCTCCACCGTCACGCCGCCCAGCGAGGTCGCCGTGAAGTCGTCCGGCTGGCGGCCCGACATGGACAGCGACAGGTCGGGCAGGAAGATCGGCGACAGGCCGAAGCTCTCGATGATGTCGCGCAGTTCCTCCACGTCGCCCGGCGACAGGTGGCAGCCGGCCAGCACATTGATCTGGCCCTTCACCGTCTTGTCGGACGGCTGGACCACCTCCTCGACGATGCCGGTCACCGCGGCGGAGAAGCCGTCCTCAAAGCCGCCGGAGAAATCCGGGGTGTTGGCGAAGACCAGCTTCAGGCCGGCCAGGGCGGGGTTGCGCTGGCGGAACAGCGAATACTGCCCGGCCATGTCCTCGCCCTTGGTCTCGGTCACGCCGGTGGTGGCGACGCCGATCAGGGCGGGCGCGTTGCGCTCGTGGATGGTGCGGACGGCCTGCTCCAGATTCTCGTAGCCGCCGAGGATGGTGGAGACCTGGTCCATCGCCGTGGTCTGGAGCGGGATGGCCTCGCGGAAATGGCGGACCAGCAGGACCAGCCCGAAGGCGGTGCAGCCCTGGCTGCCGTGGAACAGCGGCATGCAGCGGTCCACGCCGAGGAAGGCGAGCGCCGCGCCCAGCGGCTGGCTCATCTTCAGCGGGTTGGTGGAGGCCGCCTTGGCGGAGTGGGGGAAGCGCTGGATGTTGCCCATGGCGGTTACGCTCCCACCGGCTTGGCATCCGGTCTGGCATCCCAGGGAGCGGCCAGACGCACTTGCCGCCAGATCGGGTTGGACAGGGTCTTGTCGATTTCCTCACACAGGTTGACGATGCCGTCATAGCCCGCGTAGGGGGTGTGGCGTTCCTGGTTCAGGTCGAGCCACGGCACCTTGGCCTTCAGCGCGATGAACTGCGACCGGCCGCCGGACATCATGATGTCGGCCTCGCTGTCGCGCAGCATCCGGTAGATGTCGCGGGGCTTCAGGTCGTCCCACTGGTGGAACTCCTCCCCCTTCATCTTCTTGATGCGCTCCTTGTCCTCCTTGGTGGACTTCTTGGTGGAGGTGCCGACGATGGTCAGCCCGGCGCCTTCCAGCGCGGTGACCATCGACCAGCTCTTCACGCCGCCGGTGAACAGCAGGACGCGCTTGCCGTCGAAGCGCGGTTTGTAAGGCTCCAGGCGCCGCCAGACGCGGCTTTCCTCGCGGGCGATGACACCCTCGGTGCGGTCGATGATGGCCTTGTCGGCGCCGCGCTCCACCAGCATGCGGGCCATGGTGCGCAGCGTGTCCGACATGTCCGACACGCCGTAGAAGGAGCCTTCGAAATAGGGGATGCCCCAGCGCTCCTGCATCTTGCGCCCGACATTCACCAGCGCCTGCGAGCAGACCACCATGGTCAGCCGCGCCCGGTGGGCCTGCGCCACCTCGTTGTAGCGCCCGTCGCCGGAGATGCAGGACAGGATGCGGATGCCGATCTCGTCGAGCAGCGGCTTCACCAGCCACAGCTCACCGGCCAGATTGTATTCGCCGACGATGCAGATGTCGGTCGGGGTCGTGACCTCCGGCTCCACGGTGCCGATGACGTGGTCGAGCAGAGTCTCGCCGGCCAGCTTGTTGCCCAGGTTCTTCGACCCGACGAAGCCCGGCGCCATCACCGGGATCACCGGTTTGCCCAGCTTCTTTGCTGCGAACTTGCAGACCGCCTCGATGTCATCGCCGATCATGGCGGGAACGCAGGTCTGGTAGACGAAGACCGCCGGCGGATCGTACTGCTGCACGATCTCCTTGATCGCCTTGTAGAGCTTCTTCTCGCCGCCGTGGATGATGTCGAGTTCCGACATGTCCGTGGTGAAGCCGGTGCGGTAGAGCTGCGAGCCCGACGATTTGGTGCCGCGATTGTCCCAGGAATTGCCGAGGCAGGCGATCGGCCCGTGCACAAGGTGGGCGGCGTCAGCGATCGGCTGGAGCGCGATCATCGCGCCGTCATAGGCGCAGCCTCCGGCGGCGGCTCCCGGCTTCAGAGCCTTGGAGCAACCCTTCTTCCGCTCCTTCTCCGACTTGGCTTGGTTGGTGGAGCAACCCGGCTCGTTGAAGACGTCCTGGAGCTTTTCCTGGAGCATGACCTTCTCCCGCCATTGGCCGACATCGGCGCCTGTGGATCAGTCATATGCAGGAGGTGTGCCAGACGGCGAATTGTTTATATTCAATAATTTAGTGTGAGTGGCCTCGTGTGCGATACCCGACAATCGCGGACTTTGTCGGGTATCGCACAGCCCGGGGCGATGGCCGGCCGCGCATGGCGCGTGCCTTCAACGGGCCAGCACCTTGGCGGCTTCCTTGGTCTCCGAGACCGCCGAGGCGATCTGGGTGATCGCGGAGTTGATGGCGCCGATGTTGTGGTCGACGGCGCTGACCGAGGCCGACGCGTTCTGCATGTTGGTGGACATGTCGCCGGTCACCGCGCTCTGCTCCTCCACCGCCCCGGCGGAGACGGTGACGAATTCCATCAGGTTGCTGGTGGCCTGACGGATGTTGCCCAGCGACGCGACCACGTCGGACGAGACGGCCTGCATGCCTTCGATCTCCTTGGAGATCTGGGCGGTCGCGTTGGCCGACTGGTTGGCAAGATTCTTGACCTCGTTGGCGACGACCGCGAAGCCACGCCCGGCCTCGCCAGCCCGCGCCGCCTCGATGGTGGCGTTGAGCGCCAGCAGGTTGATCTGGCTGGCGATCGAGCTGATCAGATCGACGATGCCGCCCATCGCCTTGGCGACCTCCGTCAGCCGCGCCGCCGCCCGGTCGGCGTTCCCCGTCTCGTCCATCGCCGTGCTCGCCGCCTGACGGGAGCGGATCATGCTGTCGGCGATCTCCCGGGCCGACGCGGCGAGTTCCTCGGCGCTGGCGGCGACGGTCTGGACGGTGCCCTGGGTCGCGCCCGACCGCCGGGCGGCGTCCTCGGCCTGCCGGCCGGCGGCGGAGAGCGCGGTATCGATCTCGGTGAAGTTATTGTCGATCAGGGACTTCAACTGGTCCAGAAGTTCGACCTGCTGGGTGATGTCGGTGGCGAACTTGACGATCTTGGACAGCCGGTTGCTGGTGTCGAACACCGGGTTGTAGGAAGCCTGAATCCACACCACGCGGCCGCCCTTGCCGATCCGCTTGTACTGGGCGGCCTGGAAACGGCCCTGCCGCAGGCTCTCCCAGAAGGCCCGGTAGTCCGCGCTACCGTGCTCCGCCGGATCGACGAAGGTGCTGTGATGGCGCCCTTCGATCTCTCGCAGCGTGTAGCCGAGCAGGGACAGGAAATTCTCGTTGGCGGTGATGACGGTGCCGTCGGGGGTGAATTCAATCACCGCCTGGGACTTGGAGATGGCCTCCGCCTTGCCGCGCAGATCAATGTGTTCCAGATGGCGTTCGGTGACGTCGGTGCAGACCTTGACCACCTTGTGGGTAACGCCCTGGCGGTTCTTGATCGGGTTGTAGGAGGCTTCGATCCAGACTTCCCGCCCGCCCTTGCCGATGCGTTTGTAGAGGGAGGACTGGAACTCACCGCGACGCAGACACTCCCAGAAATTCTTGTAATCCAGGCTGTCATGAAGGTTCGGGTCGACGAATATCCGGTGATGCTTCCCTTTGATCTCCTCAAGGCTGTATCCCATGCATCGGAGAAATTGATCATTTGCCGACAATATGTTGCCAAATGTGTCAAATGTGATCACGCCATTAGATTTATCTAATGCACTAGTTATTTCCGTCGCTTCCGTGTCGGCCGACCTTAGAAAGGTTTTAAAGGGCATGTTGATTGTCCTTATGGCGCAAAAAGGGAATGCTGGATTTGAGGTTATCGGCAATTTATATAAAAACAATTAATTGGCATTTATGCTGCGCTGTAGAGTGCCGTGTCGTTTCAGAAGTGACTGTATTCGTTAAGATGCGCCTTTTCCCGACAGGTAATCGGACACAATTTTTTGTTGATGTTGTGGATATTTTCTCGGTGGTGCGCGCTCTTGGCTTGAAGATCAAGGCGGTTGCGTTGCTCAACCGTTAAGGGACGCGACTTCCTGCGCGCTGGTGGAGACGGTCCGATATTCCGATCGTTTCTCCATGGAAAGCTGTGAAGGGGGACGGGGGTGGAGAGTTGTCTGGCCCTCGATGCGTGGCCATTCCACCGGAAGTAATGCACGTGCGGAGCTGCGTTCCTGCGATGGCGGGGAGCGCGGCTCCGCAGGGCCATCGTCAGGGAACGATCACATAGTCGGGGTTGGCGACGGCGAAGACCGCTTCGCGGTCCGGCTGGGGCGGGTAGATCCATTTGGTGTTGATCTCGCGCTTCACCGCCTTGCCCTCGTCGCGGGTCAGCCGGACCTGCCGGTCCCAGCCTTCGGTGAAGAGCGCCCCCCCACGGGCCGAGGTCGAGGCAGGTCACGTATTTGGGTTGGCTGTAGGGGTGGGTGGGCAGGCCGACCAGTTCCGCCGCGGCGTTGTGGCCGGCGACGCGGCCCAGGCTCAAGGCGTGCTGGCAGGACATCGCGGCGACGTTGCCAAGGTCGTCGGTGGCGGCCCGCGCCACGTCCCCGGTGACGAAGATCCCGTCGTTGCCGACCGCCCGCAGGAACGGATCGGCGGGAACGCGGCCGAACCGGTCATGCCCGTCGCTGATCTGCGCGGCCAGCGGGTTGGCGCGGGCGCCGGCCGTCCAGACGACGGTGGCGGCGGCGATGCGCTCGCCGGTGGCGGTGGTCACGCCGTCGGCGTCGATGGCGGCGACCGCCGTGCCGGCGACGATCTCCACGCCGCATTCGGCCAGCGCCTGCTCGATGACGGGGCGCGGCACCGGGCCGAGGTCGGGGCCGATGGCCGGCGCCTGTTCAACCACCACGACGCGGACCTTGGCGTCCGCGCCCAGGATGGCGCGCAGCCGGTCCGGCATCTCCGCCGCCGTCTCGATGCCGGTGAAGCCGCCGCCGGCCACCACCACGGTGTTGCGCGCCGCCGTCTCCGGCTGGGCGGCCAGGGCCTTCAGATGGGCATCGAGGGCGTGTGCGCTGTCGAGTTGGTCGACGTTGAAGGCGTGCTCGGCGAGGCCGGGAATGGGCGGGGTGAACAGGCGGCTGCCGGCGGCCAGCACGAAGCGGTTGTAGGGCAGGGTGAACCGGGCGCCGTCGGTGCCAGCGACGTCCACCGCGCGGCGGCCGGCGTGGATCGTTGTCACGACGCCGGGAACGTGACGGACGCCCACCGCTTCGAACAGCGCGGCGAGGTCCGGCGCCATGCCTTCCAGCACCGCTTCGTAGAGGCGGGGGCGGATGTGGAGCTGAGGGGCCGGCGAGACGACGGTGATCGCGACGTCGCCGTCGCGGCCGGCCAGCGCCACGGCGCGGGCGGCGGACAGGGCGGCCCACAATCCGGCGAAACCGGAACCGGCGATGACGATTTGTTGGGTCATTACTCTGTGTCCCTCTGAAAGCCGGACAGGAGGGAGCGTTCTGGCGCGCGGCAGCCATCCCGTCCGTCCGGCGGAGGTCCGGGAGGTGTTTCAGGGCATCGGGTGAGGCGTGGTGGTCGGGCCGGCTACGGTGGCCAGCTACGGTGTATGCCGTGTCCGTGATGCGGCGCGGGTGCCGAGGCGCGCGTCGATCCAGGTCTGGACGTCGCCTTGGAACTCCGGCGGGGCCTTGCGCCCGAAGGTCTCGCCGACGCTGGCCAGCGTCTCCTTGGCCAGCGTGTCGCGCATCGCCTTCTCGGCCTTCAGCATCACGGCGTGGATTGCGCAGACGCCGGAGGTCGCCCAATCCGGCGGTCTGTCGTCGAAGATCGCGCAGCGGCCGCGGATCTCCTGGCACTCGAACAGCGGCTTCTCGCCCTCGATGGCGTCGACGATGACGAGGAAGTTGATGTCTTCCCGCGCCTTGGCGAGGCGGTAACCGCCGCGCACCCCTTCGCTGGCCGTGACGATCCCCGCCTTCTCCAGCTTCGGAAAGATCTTGGCGAGGAAAGAGGGGGAGATTCCCTGCAACTCCGCCAGATCCCGGCTGCTCAACGGCGTGTCGCCGGCGGCGACCAGCCAGTGGATGCCGTACTCGACGCTTGCGGTGAGTTGTGCCATGGCGCGGCCCGTCCAACGGTCTCGACAACACAGACCATATCAGTCCGCGTTATCGGGCGCAAGCCGAAAAACGCGGATAAAAGTTGTCTGCGTTTAAGGGCGGGCCGCTGGGCCGGAAAAGGAAAAGCCGGAGCCCACCTCGTGGGTGGACTCCGGCTCTCCGGGGAAGCGGCCGGGCGGGGGGATGGAGACCCCGCGCCGGCCGGGGGAGGTCAGCGCACCAGATCGAACGAGTAGTCGGTCTCGCCGACGATGTTCGTGTTGGCGTCCATATCCTCGAAGATCCGATCCAGGATGCGCACCAGCACGTTCAGAGCGCCCTGGTAGCCCCAGGTCGGGTAACGGTGATGGTGGTGGCGGTCGAAGATCGGGTAGGTCAGGCGGATGAGCGGGATCTTGGTGTCGCGCTCCAGATACTTGCCGTAGCTGTTGCCGATGATGTAGTCGACCTTGTCGGTGAACAGCAGCGAGCGCAGGTGCCAGAGGTCCTTGCCGCCGTAGGCCTTGCCGGACTTGCCGAACGGCGAGGCGTCGAGCACCTTCTGAACCTGCTTCTCCCACTTCTTCGAGCCGGAAGTGGACAGGATGTGCACCGGCTCGGCGCCCAGCTCCATCAGGAACTTCGACATGCCCAGGCAGAAGTCCGGGTCGCCGTACACGGCGAAGCGCTTGCCGTGCAGGTGGGTGTGGCTGTCGGCGATGGCGTCGACGAGACGGCCGCGCTCCAGCTTCAGCTCCGCCGGGACCGGCTTGCCGGACAGCTCGGCCAGCTTCAGCAGAAGCTCGTCGGTGCCGGTGACGCCCATCGGGTAGTTGTACTTGGCGACCTGCTGGCCCTTCTCCTTGATGAACTGCAGGGACTGCGGGGTGCAGTATTCCTGCATGGAGATGGTGGCCTTGGCGTGCACGGCCTCCTTCGTGGCCTCCAGCGGGGTGCCGCCGTCATACATGCGGTACTCGCCGTCGGCCGGGGTGTCGAAGTTGTCCGACACGTCCGACAGGATCGTCAGGTCGATGCCGAACAGGCCGGCGATGCGCTTCAGCTCGCGGTTGTTGCCGACCGCGAAGCCGTCAAAGCCCGGGATCAGGTTGATCTTCTCGTTCTTCGGGGTGTCGAAGTTCTCCGACGTGCCCCAGAAGTGGGTCAGAACGCCCTTGATCATGTTGTCGTAGCCAACGATGTGGCTGCCGACGAAGGCCGGGGTGTGGGCGAAGGGAACCGGGAAATCCGCCGGGACGCTTTCCTTGTTCTTCGCGTTGTTGATGAAGCCGGAGAGGTCGTCGCCGATGACTTCGGCCATGCAGGTGGTCAGCACGGCGATCATCTTCGGCTTGTACAGCGCGTAGGCGTTGGCCAGGCCGTCGATCATGTTGTTCAGGCCGCCGAACACCGCCGCGTCTTCCGTCATCGACGAGGAGACCGCGGAGTTCGGCTCCTTGAAGTGGCGGGTGAGGTGCGTGCGGTAGTAGGCGACACAGCCCTGCGAACCATGGACGAAGGGCAGGGTGCCCTCGAAGCCCTGGGCCGCGAACATCGCGCCAATCGGCTGGCAGGCTTTCGTCGGGTTGATGACGACCGCCTCACGGGCGAAGTTCTTTTCCTTGTACTCTTCCGTCTTGGTCCACGCGGAAACCCGGGCGACCTCTTCGTCGGAGTGGCCGTACTCGAACTCCGTCTTCTTGCGCTCGAACAGCTCCTTGTATTCGGGCTGACGGAAGAGCGTGAAGTGGTCGATGACCTTGTCGGCGCTCTGGGAAACGGGGTGGGACATGCTCATTACTCCTATCTTCCAGAGGCCGCTTTAGAACGGAGCCTTCATGATGCCCCAGACGGGGTTGTTGATGGCCAGATCCATGTCGCGGGCGAAGATCGCGAAGCCGTCGTAGCCGTGATACGGACCCGAGTAATCCCAGGAGTGCATCTGGCGGAAGGGCAGGCCCATCTTCTGGAAGACGTACTTTTCCTTGATGCCCGAGGCGACGAGGTCCGGACGCATCACCTCGACGAACTTCTCCAGTTCGAAGGCGGTGACGTCGTCGTAGATCAGCGTGCCTTCCTTCACGTAGTGCTGGGTGCGCTGATAGTCGTCGTTGTGGGCGAACTCGTAACCCGTGCCGACGATCTCCATGCCCAGGTCATGGTAGGCGTCGACCACGTGGCGCGGACGCAGGCCGCCGACGTAGATCATCACCTTCTTGCCTTCGAGGCGCGGCTTGAACTTGGCGATGACGGCGTCGACCATCGGCTGGTACTTGGCGATGACCTTCTCCGCGTTCTCCTTGATGGTGTCATCGAAGAGAGCGGCGATCTTGCGCAGGGACTCGGCGATCTGCGACGGGCCGAAGAAGTTGTACTCCATCCACGGAATACCGAACTTCTCTTCCATGTGGCGCGCGATGTAGTTCATCGAGCGGTAGCAGTGGATGAGGTTCACCTTCGCCTTCGGCGTGTTCTCCAGCTCGGCGAGCGTGCCGTCACCCGACCACTGGGCGATCACGCGCAGGCCGATCTCCTCCAGCAGGATGCGGCTGGCCCAGGCGTCACCACCGATGTTGTAGTCACCGATGATGGTGACGTCGTACGGGGTGGAGACGAAGCCTTCCTTCGGCTCGGTCTTCTCGAAGATCCAGTCGCGGATGACGTCGTTGGCGATGTGGTGGCCCAGCGACTGGGAGACGCCGCGGAAGCCTTCGCAACGGACCGGAACGACCGGCTTGCCCAGCTCCTCGGACTTGGCGCGGGCGACCGCCTCGATGTCGTCGCCGATCAGGCCGATCGGGCACTCGGACTGGATGGAGATGCCGTTGACGAGCGGGAACAGCTCGTTGATCTCCTCGATCACCTTGTGCAGCTTCTTGTCGCCGCCGAAGACGATGTCCTTCTCCTGGAAGTCGGAGGTGAAGTGCATCGTGCCCCAGCTGTCCACGCCGGTGTCGCCGACATAGTAGTTGCGGCGGCCGGACCAGGAGTAGTAGCCGCAGCCGACCGGGCCGTGGGAGATGTGGATCATGTCCTTGATCGGACCCCACACCACGCCCTTGGAACCGGCGTAGGCGCAACCACGGATGGTCATCACACCGGGGATCGACTTGATGTTCGACTTGACGCCGCAGTCCTTGGCCTCGGCCTCCAGCACGTTCAGGTGCTTGGCGCGGCGCTTGCGGGACTTCTCGGGATACGCTTCGAGAACCTTGTCGACGAGACCCTTGACGTCGACGCCTTCGTTCACGGACAGGCTCATGGTGCCAGTCTCCTGCATGCTCTCATTGTCCGCGCCACTTCAGCGCGGGACCGAGCCCCCTCTCTCCCACCCCGCGCACAAAGGCGGGGTGGGCTGGGGAGGGGGCCAGTTCAGACCTGTGTCCCGTCAGGGATCCAGGTGTCAGGCCTTGGCGGCTTCCTTGGCCTGGAGCTCGGCGAGCTGCTGCTCCTCCGACTTCATGATGCCGAAGTCCATCAGCATCTCTTCCAGCTCTTCCATCGTGATCGGGGTCGGGATGGTGCCCTTGCCCTTGTTCGCGTGGACCTTGTTGGCGAGCTGGCGGTATTCCTGGGCCTGCTGGCTGTCCGGCGCGTACTCGATCACGGTCATGCGGCGCAGCTCGGCGTGCTGCACGATGTTGTCGCGCGGCACGAAGTGGATGAGCTGGGTGCCGAGGCGGGCGGCCAGGGCCGAGGCGAGGTCGATTTCCTTGTCGGTCTGGCGCTCGTTGCAGATCAGGCCGCCGAGGCGCACGCCGCCGCTGTGGGCGTACTTCAGGATGCCCTTGGCGATGTTGTTGGCGGCGTAGAGCGCCATCATCTCACCGGACATCACGATGTAGATTTCCTGGGCCTTGTTCTCGCGGATCGGCATGGCGAAGCCGCCGCACACCACGTCGCCCAGCACGTCGTAGGAGACGTAGTCGACGTCGTCGTAGGCGCCGTTCTCTTCCAGGAAGTTGATCGAGGTGATCACGCCGCGGCCGGCGCAGCCGACCCCCGGCTCCGGACCGCCGGACTCGACGCACTTGATGCCCTTGTAACCGATCTTGAGAACGTCCTCGAGCTCCAGATCCTCGACCGAGCCGGCTTCGGCGGCGAGGTGCAGCACGGTGTCCTGCGCCTTGGCGTGCAGGATCAGGCGGGTCGAGTCGGCCTTCGGATCGCAGCCGACGATCAGGATCTTCTGATCCAGCTCGACCAGCGCGGCCAGGGTGTTCTGGGAGGTGGTGGACTTGCCGATACCGCCCTTACCGTAGAACGCAATCTGGCGCAAAGACATGGGAGGTTACTCCTTTGCTTGGGTCTACAGGGTGTCTTCAATTCCGGGGCGGCCTGCCCGGCGGCCGCTTCGACCCCTTCTCTGCATCCCTCGTGCCAGTTTGCGGAAAATTTTTAAGTCATTGAAAATGAACAAAAAATTAGATTGCGGACGAGCGCGGTCCGCTTTGTCGGGCCTGTGACATACCCGACAAAGCCCGACATTTTGTCGGGTCTCTCGCAATGAAAAGGATGAGATGGGTGGATGTCGCCTGAACGGCGCCTTCGCGGCTCAGGTGGCGGCGTGGTTCAGCGCGTCGCGGGCGACGACGAGGCGCAGGGCCAGCGCCTCCAACTCGTCGCCGTCCTGGCCCATGTCATAGAGAAGCTGGGCCAGCGACTGGCCGCGGGCGAGCAGACGGCGCGCCTTGGCCGGGTCGGCGGGGCGGGCCAGCAGGATGCCGACGAGACGCTCCCCGGCGATGCCGGCCAGCGCGCGGCTGCGTTCGGCCAGACGGCGCTCCAGCGTGTCGAGCACCGCCGGACGTCCGGCATGGTCGAGATCCGTGCAGAACTGGTGCAGGGAACGGAGCTGGCGCAGCAGCGCCTCGAACAGCAGCTCGTCGAGGTCGCCGCCGTTGGCCGCCTTTCCGACAAGATCGAACAGTGTGTCGGAAAGCCGCCACGCCGCCGACAGGCAGTCGTTCATCGCCTTGCGGTCGGCGGGCTCGACGAAGGCGTTGGCCTCCTCGCGGTGCTCTTCCTGGTCGTCGAGGTTCCGCATCGCGACGACGAGCAGCCCGTCCACCGAGGCCAGCGTGGCGAGGCTGGCGTGCAGCGCCTTGATGCCGCGGTCGGCGCCGAAGCCGTCCATGGCCTCCGCCGCCCGGCGCAGGGCGTGGCGGGTGAGACGGCGCGACTGATAGACGACGTCGCGCAGCGCGACGGTGGCGCCCAGCGTCTCCAGCATCAGCCGCCGCGCCTCGAAGCGCAGCAGGGCGTGGGCGAGGCTGTCCATGGCGCCGGCGGTGGCGCCCCCCGCGACGCCGGCCGGATCGTCTTCCGCGGTTGCGACGGGCGCTTCGCCGCGGACCAGCCGGTCGGCGTCGGCGCGGGCGTCCGCCTCGATGGCCGACACCACCGACAGCACCGCGCCGCGCCCGGCGCCGCGCAGCAGGGCGACCAGGGCGCGCAGGGCGGTGGCCACCTCCAGCGCGCCGGGCAGCCCATCCTCGGCGGTGCCCTTGTTGTGGACGACGCGGTCGATCAGATGGTCGCGCAGGCGGGGCAGCAGGACGTCCAGGATGATCGGCGCGGTGGGGCGCAGCAGCGCCTCCAGCAGGCGACCCTGCGGTTGGCCGAGCATGGCGGCCAGCGGGTTGACCGGTTTCGGCACCAGACGCGGGCGGTGGGGCTCCAGCAGGGCCAGCACCTCATCGCCGCGCAGCGGGGTGATGGTGCCGCGCAGCAGCCGGGTGAGCGTCACGGCGTCGCGGGCTTCCCTGGCGCCGCGCAGCGGAACCGGCGCCCGTCCCGAGCGCATCGGCATCTTTTCCGAGACGACGGAAGGAAGAAGAACGCGCGGGGGCTGTGCCGCCCGGTTGCGCGTCTCCTGTTCCTTACGCTTCATCGGCCACATGGCCTTGCCTCGTCTTGCGGTGCACTGAATCCTGTCCGAAGAACTATGGTGTCGTCTCATCATCCGTTCAAACGGATATTTTTAAGATATTTGGAGTAAGCCAAAAGTTGTTTCGGCTGTTTAATTGAATTGTTTTCGAATTCGAAATGTATTGCGGGCTGCGCGACGTCGCCCTGCGGTGACGCGGACCCTTGGCGGACGCGCCGGTTCGCGGTATCCATGAAAGAATTGTGGATTTGAGAGTGCGATGGCGGACGGTTCGGCGAGCGGTGGGTTGCGGGATGCGCGGGGGCGGCTGATCGATCCGGATTCGCCGCTGGCGCTGAAGGCGCATCGCACCAACTTGCTGAACGTGACGGCGGAAGCGCTGTGCGCGGAGTCCTTCAACGACGAGCCGCGGCGCCTGCGCATCGGCGGCACGCGCAGCGAACACGCCGTGCTGTTCGAGGCGCTCGACGAGAGCCCGAACAGCCTGATCGCCGCCGACATCTTCCAGCACTACATGGCCTTCACCTTCGGGCTGAACCCGGACTTTTCCGGCGCCGAGGGCACGGACGGACGGCGGCGCTACCGCGCCAGCTACCTGCGCCTGCTGAAGGGGTGGCTGTTCGACAGCAACAACGCCGAGGGGGCTGTGCTGAAAGGCTGGGTGGAGAGCCGCTTCGGTCTGCTGCCCACCTATCACAAGGAGCCGATCCTGCGCTTCGCCTCCGACGCGTGGCGGACCTACGGCGAGGAGAAGGTCGCCACCCGCTTCCACAACAACAACATCAACCTGCAGCTCGACCTGCTGTACGAATATTGCCAGTGGTGGATGCGCCGCGGCTGGCCGGACGCGCCGATGCCGTCCCGCGCCAGCCACATCCGGCTCTACCGCGGCGTCAACGATTTCGAGGAGCACCACATCGTCGCGCGCCCCGACAAGCGCACGGCGGTCCTGCGCCTCAACAACCTCAGCTCCTTTTCCATCGAGCGCGACATCGCCGGCCAGTTCGGGGACTACATCCTCGAAACCTGGGTGCCGCTCACCAAGGTGGTCTTCTTCCGCGACATCCTGCCCCGTTACCCCTTCAAGGGAGAGGGCGAGTATCTGGTCGTCGGCGGGGACTACAGGGTGGGGGTGTCGCTTCTCTGACAACCGATCACGGGACAGATCCGGCCCATGACTGACCATTCCATCCGCTCACGCGCGCTGGGCGCCTATCTCGGGCTGGCCTGCGGCGACGCGCTGGGCGCCACCGTCGAGTTTCTGACAAAGGGCGAGATTGCCCACCAATACGGCGTGCACAAGCACATCAAGGGCGGCGGCTGGCTGAAGCTGCCCGCCGGGCAGGTGACCGACGACACCGAGATGTCGATCCATCTCGGCCGCGCCATCCTGGCCGCCCCGGAGTGGGACGCCCGCCGCGCGGCGGAGGAGTTCGCCGTCTGGCTGAAGGGCGTTCCCGTCGATGTCGGGGACACGACACGGCGCGGCATCCGCCGCTTCATCATGCACGGCACCCTGTCGGAGCCGGAGAGCGAGTATCACGCCGGCAACGGGGCGGCGATGCGCAACCTGCCGGTCGCCCTGGCGACGCTGGGCGACGACGCGGCCTTCGAGCGCTGGACGGTGGAACAGGCGCACATCACCCATTGCAACGCGATGTCCGACGCGGCGACCCTGACGCTCGGCCACATGGTGCGCCGTCTGGTGCTGGGCGGCAGCGTGCGCGACGTGCGCGACGAATCGAACAAGCTCATCGCGAAGCACCGTCCGTTCAAATTCCAGCCCTACCGGGGCCTGGCCACCGCCTACATCGTCGATACGATGCAGACGGTCATGCATTATTATTTCCAGACCGACTCCGTGGAATCCTGCGTCGTCGAGACCGTCAACCAGGGCGGGGACGCCGACACCACCGGCGCCATCGCCGGCATGCTGGCCGGCGCCACCTACGGGGTGGAGACCATCCCGCCGCGCTGGCTGCGCAAGCTCGACCGCAAAGTCTACGACGAAATCTGCGCCCAGGTGGACGGGCTGCTCGCCCGCTCCCCGGCGCTCAAGCAGGGGTGACCGCGACCATGGCCGACGTGATCTTCTTCGAAAAGCCCGGCTGCGCCGGCAACAACCGCCAGAAGGCCCTGCTGGCGGAGGCCGGGCACACCGTCCACGCCCGCGACCTGCTGTCCGAGCCCTGGACGGCGGACCGCCTGCGCCCCTTCTTCGGCGACCGCCCGGTGGCCGAGTGGTTCAACCGCGCCGCCCCGGCGGTGAAGAGCGGGGAGGTCGATCCGGACGCGTTGGACGAGGCCGCGGCCCTGGCGCTGATGCTGAAAACGCCGCTGCTGATCCGCCGTCCGCTGATGCAGGTGGGCGACCGCTGTGATTGCGGATTCGAGGCGGAGCGGGTGGACGCCTGGATCGGGCTGGCCGCCGGAGCGCCCGAGGGCAAGTTGGAAGGCTGCGCCCGCGCCGGGATGCCGCCCTGCCCACCACCCGCAAAGGGGTGACGGGACAACCCGGACTGTCGTAGGTTTGCCCCCGTCCTGTTTGAAACCCGACATTTCAGCGATGGGGGCCGATCCATGTGCGAACTCCTGGGCATGAGCGCCAACGTGCCCACGGACATCTGCTTCAGCTTTCGCGGCCTGATGCGCCGCGGCGGGCAGACCGGTCCGCACCGCGACGGCTGGGGAATCGCCTTTTACGAAGGGAAGGGCTGCCGCACCTTCCACGACCCGGCGCCGAGCTGCGAGTCGGAGATCGCGCGGCTGGTCAGCAGCTATTCGATCAAGTCCTGCGTGGTGATCTCCCACATCCGCCGCGCCAACCGCGGCCGGGTGTCGCTGGAGAACACCCACCCCTTCACGCGGGAGCTGTGGGGCCGCGTCTGGACCTTCGCCCACAACGGCCAGCTCAAGGGCATCAAGGAACGGACGCTGACCTTCTACGAACCAGTCGGGACGACGGACAGCGAGCACGCCTTCTGCTGGCTGCTCGACCAGATCCGCATGCAGTATCCGGAGCCGCCCAAGAGCAGCGGCGCCCTGATGCGGTTGATCCGCGACCTCGCCACCGACCTCGGCACGCTGGGCGTCTTCAACATGCTGCTCAGCGACGGGCGGTACCTGTGGTGCCATTGCGCGACCAACCTCGCCTGGCTCACCCGCAAGGCTCCCTTCGGCCCGGCGACGCTGATCGACGAGGACATGAGCGTCGATTTCGCCAAGGAGACGACGCCCGACGACGTGGTGACGGTGGTCGCCACCCGCCCCCTGACCCGTGACGAGAATTGGACCGTCATGAAGAGCGGCGAGATGGTCGTGTTCAAGGGCGGCAATCGGGTGCGCTGACCGAGGATTGTTCCAATCCATGCAACGAAGATTGGCGAAATCGGGGCTCAATCGATTGGCGTAAGCGGGCTTATGGTCACTCCCGAGACAAACCGAAGCGGTGACGGTGCCGGACTGGCGCCCCGCTTCCCGGACAGGAAGACGTGACCATGAAGATCCTTCGCATCGACTCCAGCCCGCTGGGCGACGCCTCCGTTTCGCGCCAGCTCACCGCCTCGATCGTCGCGGCGCTGCGCCAAGCGACGCCGGACGCCGAGGTGTCCGTCCGCGACCTGACCGTCGCTCCGCCGGATCACCTGACCGGCGAGCTGATGCAGGTTGTGAAGTTCCGCAACCTGGAGGGCCTGACCGCCCGCCAGCAGGAGGAGCTGGCCCTGACCGACGCGCTGGTCGATGAGTTCCTGGCCGCCGACGTCGTGGTGATCGGCGCCCCGATGTACAACTTCACGGTCCCGACCCAGCTCAAGGCCTGGATCGACCGCATCGCCCAGGCCGGCCGCACCTTCCGCTACACCGAGACCGGCCCGGTCGGTCTGGCCGGCGGCAAGAAGGTCTACATCGCCTCGACGCGCGGCGGCGTCTACTCGACCAACGCCGCGATGAGCGCGCTGGACCATCAGGAGGCCTTCCTGCGCACGGTGCTGGGCTTCCTGGGCGTCACCGACGTGACGGTGATCCGCGCCGAGGGCGTCGGCATGGGTCCGGACGCCCGCGCCAAGGCGCTGGCCGCTGCCCAGCAGGAGATCGACGCCCTGGCGGTTCCGGTCGCGGCGTAAAGGAACAAGCGACACAAGAATGTCCCCTCTCCCCTCTGGGGAGAGGAGTGTTTTACGTCCCCATTGCGCCGCTGATCCGCCGGACGGCCTCGTCCAGAGGCAGGTCGAGGCGGGTGATGTTCTGCAGCTCCAGGAAGCGCGCCTCGTTCTTCGACAGTTCGCCTTCGATCACCGCCCAGTGCTTGTCCGACGAGCGCTTGGCGATCTGGCGGGCGAAGGTGCGCTGAATTTCCTGATCGAAGCGGCAGCCGAGATAGAGGAAGCTCCGGCCCGCCCGGCGCTCCTGCACGACGGCGGGGATCGGCGTCTGGATGTCGATCTCCGTGAGGATCTCGACAAAGTCGCTGTCGGAAATCAGGTAGTTCCCCGCCGGGGCGGCACTGCCCGACGGCTTGTAGAGCAGGGTCTCCCAGCCCGACGCCGCGCCGGCTTCAACCTCCACGCCGCCGGGCGCGTAGTATTTCACCCATTCGCCGACGCCCTGCGGGTGGGACAGGCCCTGTATCTGGCCCCAACTCCGCCCCGTGTCGGCGGTCAGCAGGCTTTCCAGCGTGTTGTCGTACCAGACATCGACTATCATCGGCGGTGCGGGCAGGGTGGCCAGCCACGCGTGAACCGGCGTGGCCGGGACCTCGCGCTTGAAGATCTCGTTCAGGATGCCGTCCAGCGTCTTGCGGTGGCGGCGCGATTCGATGAATTGGGCGACCGCGGTCAGCTGGCTGCGGATGCGGCCCGGTGCGGCGACCTTGGCGTTCAGCCGCTGCGCCAGTTCCAGCGAGGTGCGCGGGATCGGGCAGTCAGCCTCCGGCAGCAGCGCGAAGGCGCCCGGCCCGAGATAGGGCACCACGCCCCGTGCCTTCAGCGCCGCGGCGATCTCCGCGATGATGGTGTCGGTGTCGGTGTCCGTGCTGTCGATGACGGCGGTGTCGGTCATGCTTAACCCCGTTCGGCTGGCGTTTGCCCCCTCCCTGACCCTCCCCCGCTGGGCGAGGGAGGGGAAAAGCGCTGGGAAGGGGTCGCGTTTCACAAATAGATCGCCGCGCCCGCCCCTGTGTTGACGGTGGCGTCCTTCAGCGTGTCCACGATGAACTGCACCTCGTCGGCGGTGACCTTGTGGTGCAGCGGCAGGGCCAGCACGCGGTCCACCGTTTTCTGGCAGACCGGGCAGTCGGCCCGGCTGGCGCCGCGCTCCTGGTAATATTGCTGGGTGTAGAGCGCCTGCCCGTAGTCGGACGCCTCGACGTCGTGGGTGGACAAATCCTCCAGAACCGCCTTGCGCCCCGACGCGGTGAAGCGGGTGCCGAGATGCACGGCGTAGACCATCGGGTGCACGTCGTCGGCGCCCGGCCCCTTGTAGGGCGGCTTGATGCCCTCGAAACTGGCCATGGCCGCTTCGTAGTGGGCGACCACCTCCCGGCGCTTCGCCAGGATCTCCGGCAGGCGCTTCAGCTGGACGAGGCCCAGCGCGGCGGTCAGGTTGCTCATGCCCGCCTGGAAGGGGATGGTGCGTGTGATGACTACCGTGTTGCGGTGCTCCATCTCGCGGCGGCGCAGGTAGCGGAGCTGATGGGCGAGGTTGCGGTCGTCGGTGACGATCATCCCGCCTTCGCCGGTCACCAGCACGCCGGGTTCGGAAAAGTCGAAGACCGCGCAGTCGCCGAAGCTGCCGACCAGTTTCCCCTTGTAGGAGGACCCGATCGCCTCGGTCGAATCCTCGATCAGGATCAGGCCCTTGTCGGTGGCGAGCGCGCGCAGCTCGTCCCAGTGGGCGGGGTGGCCGTTGACGTTGCCGGCGAGGATGGCCTTGGTGCGCGGCGTGATCTGCGCCTCGGCCTTGGCCGGGTTGATGGTGTGCTGCCAGTAGTCGATGTCGACGAAGACCGGCTCCGCCCCGGCCAGCGCGATGGCGTGCTGCACCTGATGCCAGCCGAAGGGGGAGCAGAGCACCTCGTCCCCCGGCCCGATGCCGTAGGCCTTGAGCACCATCAGCGTGGCGATGGTGCCGCTGGACACCGCGACCGCGTGGGCGCGGCCGAGCCAGGCGGCGAAGGCCTGCTCAAACCCCTCCGTCATCCGCCCGTCGCCGAGGCTGCCGGAGGTGAGGATGCGGCTGATGACCGCCACCTCCGCTTCCGAAATGTCCGGGTCAATCAGCGGGATGTAGTCGCCAAGCTCCGCGTCGTCTTCGGCTGAGTTGTCCGGGGGCATCGTCATTCCGCGATCCTTCTTCAGTCGTCCTCGTCCCGTTGCGCGATCACCACGCCGGTGGCCGTCTCCGGCTTGTTGGTGATGAGCCAGCAATGGTTGGTGCCGTCCACGAGGTAGAGGTTGAAGCCGGGCTCCTCCCGGAAGGCGTCCTCCGCCATCACCGCGGCGTGCGCCCCGGTGACGTTGGACAGGTCCGGGTGCGCCTCGCGCACGGCACGGACCACGGCGTCGAGCCGGGTGCCGTCCGCGAAGAGGCTGCCGGCCAGGGCGGCGATGGCGTCGATCCGTTCCGGGGACAGGGCCATGGCCGTCACTCCGCGCCGCGCTTCTTGGCTTCGACGGTGATGGGCAGGCGGGTGTCCGCCGGCATCTCCGGCAGGTCGAGCGTCCAGCCGTTGGCGACCTTGACCCAGCCGCCCCACAGGCCCGGCTTCTCCATCTCGGTGATGGGCTCCTCCAGGTCCTTCTTGGCGACGTAGATCGTGTACTGCTCACCGGCCTTGCGCACCATCACCTTCATGTCACTCTCCAGTCGTCGTGTTTTTAACTGTCGTTTGGTCAGGCCGCGATCCGCGCGTAGAGCGCGGGAAACTCGTTCAGGACCGATTCCACCTCTTCCGCCGTGCTGTAGCGGCTGAGGGAGAAGCGCAGGCTGGCCGCGGCCTCCGCCGGGCTCAGGCCCATGGCGGTCAGGACGTGGCTCGGCTCGTTGCCGCCGGACGCGCAGGCCGCCCCCATCGAGACGGCGATGCCGGCGCGGTCGAGCCGCATCAGCAGCTCCTCCGCGTCCAGCGGGCGGCCCTGCGGGTCGGCGAAGCGGATGTTGCTGGTGTTGGACAGGCGGGCCGCCCCCTCGCCGTTGATCCGGCTGCCCGGCCAGGCGGCGAGCACGCCGCGCTCCAGCCGGTCGCGCAGGATCGCCATGGCGCCGGCCTCAGCCACCGTGGCGGCGGCGCGGCCGGCGGCGGCGCCGAAGCCGACGATGGCCGGCACATTCTCGGTCCCGCCGCGGCGGTGGCGCTCCTGATGGCCGTGGATCAGCGGGGCGAAGGGGACGCCCTTGCGGATGTAGAGGGCGCCGATGCCCTTCGGGCCGTGCATCTTGTGGGCGGACAAGGTCAGCAGGTCGGCGTTCACCGCGTCGACCTTGATGGACAGCCGGCCGGCGGCCTGCACCGCGTCGGTGTGGAACAGGGCGCCGCGCGCCTGGGCGATGTCGGCGGCGGCGCCGACCGGCTGGATCGCCCCGGTCTCGTTGTTGGCCCACATCACGGAGACCAGAGCCGTGTCGGGCGTCACCGCGTCGCGCAGGTCGGAGAGCGCGATGGTGCCGGTGCCGTCCACCGGCAGGATGGTGATCCGCCAGCCCTGCCGTTCCAGATCCCCCGCCAGCATCAGGGTCGACGGATGCTCGATCGCCGTGGTGACGAGGTGGCGGCGTTCCGGACGCTCCGCCGCGACGGCGCGCAGCGTGCCGAGCAGGGCCGTGTGGTTGGCCTCCGTCGCGCTGGCGGTGAAGAGGATGTCCGCCGCCTTCGCGCCGACCAGCGCCGCCACCTGGGCGCGCGCCTCGCCCACCGCCCGCTTGGCCGCCATGCCGGCTGCGTGCGGGCTGGAGGGGTTGCCGAACTCTCCGAACAGGTGCGGCAGCATCGCCTCCCGCACCTCGGGCGCCAGCGGGGTCGTTGCGTTGTTGTCGAGATAGATCATGGGTCCATCGCAGGCCGTGGCACGGAGGGGGCGGTCAGTCCATCACGCCGGGGACGCCGCGGCGGCGGCCGTCGGCGGGGGCGATCTCCTCCTCCAGGCAGCCGACGACGACGCCGGCCGGGAACTCCACCAGATAGACGGGGATCTGCGTGCCCTCCGCGTGGCCGATGCGCACGATGGTGCCGGGCGTGCCCTTGGGAGCCAGAAGGGCGCCGTCCTCGGCGTTGGGGTGACTGCCGTCGTTGTGGAGGTCCACCGCGGCAATGACCGCCAGACCCCAGTCGTAGAGCGGTTCGCGGGGCGGGATGAAGCCGGGCTTCTTCGCTTCGGTGATGGCGTCGCTCATCGCGTGCTCCTCAGGCGGGAAGGTCATTGCGGGTCGTTGCAGCGGGCGTCGACCAGTTCGAGTTCCTTGGCGCGCATGCCGACGATGATGCGCTTCTCGTAAAAATCGATCCCGTAGATGTAATACATCTGCAGATAGGTGCCGATCGACTTCACATAGCCGATGTCCCCGGTGCGGATCAGGAAGTCGCCCATCGGGCGTCCGGGATAGGTGCCGTCGTTGCGCACGTCGCGAAGCGCGCGGACCTTCTGGCCCTCCTCGAAGGCGGGGCGTTCTTCCAGTTCGATCGTCTCGTTCGGATCGCGGGCGCGCTCGCGCATTCGGTGCTCCTTGGTGCGGGGGCGTCAGTCGGGGATCAGGTCGCCGGTGGCGGGCAGTCCGGCGCGGCGCTTCTGCGCCACGGTGCGGACGTCATCCACCGGGTCCTCGGTCAGCGGGGCGAGGTCTTCGGGCGGCAGGCGGCTGGCGACGACGAAGCGCACGCACCAGTCCGCGTCGCGGATCAGCGCGGCCAGCTTTTCCGGCGGCAGGCGTCGGGCGACGACCATGCGCACGCGGGCGCTGTCGTCCCAGGCCATGCTCATCAGCCATTCCAGACCGATGCGGTTGGCGACCTCCAGCCGGATTTCCGGGTCCTCGTCGTGCATCATCGCCGGCAGCATGCCCTCGGGCACGCGGCGGGCGACGCGCAGGCGCACGGAGTAATCGGGGTCGCGCATCAGCGGCGAGAGGTCGGCGTCCTCCAGTCGGGAGGCGACGGCGATGCGCACCTCGCGGTCGGGGTCGCCGCGCATCTTCAGCAGCAGGCGGCGGGGCAGGCGGCGGGCGACGGCGGCGCGCACCGTCTCGTCCGGATCGTCCATCAGCCGCGGCACGATGAAGATCGGCGCGAAGCGGGCGGCGTTGGCGCGGACCTCGAAATAGGGATGGTCGAGATGCTCGCCGGCCAGATCGTCGTTCCATTGGAAGAAGCGCTGGATGCGCTTGGCGTAGCGGTCGTGCACGCAGGCGCGCAGCGGTTCGCAGCGCCCCTCGGCCAGACGGTCGCGGAAGGCGCAGCCGTCGCAATCGACGGGGTTGCCCAGCCAGTCCAGCGCCTTGTCGATGTCGTCGCTCATGCATCGTCCTCCGGGCCGGCTTCGTCTTGGCCGGCTTCATGGCGGTCCGCGGCGGCGAGCAGGCGGGTGGTTCCGAAGCGGTCCTTCGGGTCCAGGTCCCGGACCTTGTGCAGGGCCTCGCGCCCTTCGGCCAGACGGCCCAGGCGCAGATGCAGGTAGCCGACCGCGGTCAGGGCGAACAGGAACAGGCGCGGGGCCGGCTCCAGACCCGCGAAGTCCGCGTGATCATTGCCGACCATGCGCCAGTCGGTGTGGTTCAGGCCGATGGCCGCCATGGCGTGGCCGAGCATCCGCTCGCCGTAGAGCAGGGCGGTGTCCAGGTTGGCCTTGTAGAAGTGGAACTTGTAATGGCCAAGATCGACCAGCCGGTGCCCCGGCGCCAATTCGGCGGCGCGGGCGAGGTGGCGCTCCGCCGCCTCGGCGTCGGCGTGGCTGGCGGCGGCGAGATGCAGGAACCGCTCCGCCTCGGGGGGCAGGTCGCCGCCGTAGTAACGGCGGTTGAGCCAGCCTTCATCCACCTCGTCCAGCATGGCGGTGCGCTCCATGGACACCCTCTCCCGTGATGGGACGGGAGAGGGGTTTCGGGCGATCAGGCCGGGACGCAGCAGTCGGCCGGGCAGACCGAGGCGCATTGCGGGCTGGAGAACTGGCCCTTGCACTCGGTGCACAGGTCCGCGTTGATGGCGTAGGCGCCCTTCTTGAAGCTGATGGCGTTGTTCGGGCACTCGGCCTCGCAGGCGCCGCAGGCGGTGCAGTCGGAAGCCTTGATCTTGTAAGCCATGACACTCTCCTTGCAGATGGGGCGGCTGTTGCGGTGGGCCGCCGGGTAAGTCCGTAGGGTGATCGGGTGTTCGGACGTCAGGCGCGAAGGGCGGTGAAGGCGCCGGTGCGGATCACCGCGTCCTGCCCCTCGCGGGCGTTGATCGCACCTTGGCCGAGGCGCTCCGCATAGTCCTTGAAGTAGGTCAATGCCGACTCCTCGATGTATTCGAAGGCAAAGCGGTCAACCGGCTCGATGCCCGCGTCCTTAAGGTTCTGCGACGGGCAGCCGCCGATCTTGGCGACGAAGACCGCGGTGCAGTCGTTGATCGCCGACAGCACGCCGCCGAGCGCGTCCTCGTCGCCCGATCCGCCTTCGCAATACTGGTCGACGCGGCGGTGGCCGACGAACTTGGCGCCCTTCGGGCCAACCTCGTAGATCTGGAATTCCTTGGCGTGGCCGAAATGCTCGTTGATGCGCTCGCCGCCCTTGGTGGCGACGGCGATCAGGATCGGCTGCACCTCGGTGCCGACCGTCTCGGCGACGTCGGCCTGTGCTGCGGCCTTGGCGGCGTGGCGACCGGCGCGCTCGCCCTCGACATGCTCGCGGTAGGTGCGGGCGGCCTCCTGGTCGTACTCCACCTCGCCCATCGCCTCGATCTGGTCGATGGTGAATTCGGAGCCGCGGTCCTCGCCGAGCAGGCCGACCGCGTCGGCGCGGCACTGGCGGCAGTGGCGCATCAGCTTGGCCCCGCCTTCGCATTGGTCCTGCAGGACCTTCAGCTCCTGCGCGGTCGGGCCGCGCTGGCCGGTCAGGCCGAAATGCGTGCCGTGCGCCGGGTCGGAGATCAGCGGCATGATGTTGTGCAGGAAGGCGCCGCGCGACTTCACCGCCTTGTTCACGTCCATCAGGTGCTCGTCGTTGATCCCGGGGATCATGACGGAGTTCACCTTCACCAGGATGCCGCGCGACGTCAGCATCTCCAGGCCGAGCATCTGGCGCTCGTGCAGGATCTTGGCGGCGTCCAGGCCGGTCCAGCGCTTGTGGTCGTGGAAGATCCAGGGATAGATGTGCTGCCCGACCTCGGGATCGACCATGTTGATTGTGATCGTGACGTGGTCGATGTTGTAGTTCGCGATGGTGTCCACATGGTCGGGCAGGGCCAGACCGTTGGTGGACAGGCACAGCTTGAGGTCCGGCGCCTTCTTCGCCAGCATTTCGAAGGTCTTGAAGGTGTTCTTGCCGCCCGCCGCCAAGCTGTCGCCGGGGCCGGCGATGCCGATGACGGAGAGCTGCGGGATCTCCTTGGCGACAGCCAGAATCTTGCGGAGCGCCTGATCGGGGGTCAGCTTCTCGGAGACCACGCCCGGCCGGCTCTCGTTGGAGCAGTCGTATTTGCGGTTGCAGTAGTTGCACTGGATGTTGCAGGCCGGCGCCACGGCGACGTGCATGCGGGCGAAATAGTGATGCGCCTCCTCGGAGTAGCAGGGATGGTTCTTCACCTTCTCCCACACCTCCGGCGCCATATCGGCGGGGCCGTCCGACGACCCGCAGGAGGACGACGCGCAGCCGGAAGCGGCGGCGGGCGGCGCCTCGGCGGGGGATTTCAGCTCACCCACGCCCAGGATGCTGTCGAGCGAAATAACGTTGGCCATCGTCCACTCCCTTCCCAGCCGCGCCGTCGGCGCCCTTGGTCGGGTCATTAAAAGCAAGTTCGGGGCCAACCGGGTGAAGTGTGGAGTTTCAGTGGGTTAAGCGGTATTGTCTGGCCTGTGGGACATGTCGGCAATCCGACAAAGGCGGACAAAGCCCAACAATGGCCGACAAACACGCCGCCTGTCGGGGACCCGACATGGGGGCGTCGTCACGCGCTTCCCACTTGGAAGGTCAGGACATGGTCCTCCCCGGGCCGCAGCGGTTCTCCCCCGAACCCGATCAGCCCGCTGCCGGTCAGTTTCGTCGAATCGCGGCGCAGCAGCAGGGAGGGGGACTCCCCTGCGCGGATGAAGGTGCCGTTGGTCGAATGGTCGGTCAGCAGGAAGCTGCCACGGCTGAAGTCGATCACCGCGTGCTGGCGCGAGGTGCGGCGGGAGGGGATGCGCAGGCCGCAGCCCTCGTCACGCCCGACCGTGACGCGCGGCAGCAGGGGAGTCAGCGTCACCTCGGCGTCGCGCCCGAACAGGCGGAGGGACGGCAGGCCGCGCCCATTGCCGGGAACCGATGTGGTCAAGGCGACGGTGGCGTTGTCCTCGGCCTCCGCCGGGGCGTTGCCGTCGCGGATCTGGTGGACGCGGACAGGGGCCGCCTTTCCCTTCACCGCGACGCTGTTCAGAAGGCGGGTCCGCTTGTGCAGCGGCGGGGAGAGGCGGTCGACCAGATCGTCGGTCGCCAGGATCTCGCCGGGGCGGGCGATGGATTCCAGGCGGGCGGCGACGTTGCAGGCGTCGCCGTAGAGGTCGCCGGGGCCGGCGATCACCGGGCCGAAATGCAGCCCGGCGCGCAGGCGAAGCCCGAAATCCGCCTGCCGCTCCATCATGGCGAGCGCGGCGCGGGTGGCGCCGTCGCTCATGGGGAAGCAGGCGAGAAGCCCGTCGCCCAGGCTTTTCACCACCGTGCCGTCGTTCTCCCTGACGATCCGGCGCAGGTCTTCCAGCACCCGCTGGGTCAGCGCCGCCGCCTTACGGTCGCCTGCCAGTTCGTAGAGCAGCGTGCTGTCGGCGATGTCCACGAAGAGGAGCGCAAGGGGCTTTTCCATGAATCTGCGGCAACCGGGGAGAGTGCCGGGAGGTTAACACACACCCGGTCACCTGTCCCGGTTGTGCAACCGCATGCCCCTCGTTCCTCTGGGGAGAAAGGCGCCGGGCGGCTCGGCACTCCTCAGAAGCGCTTGATCTCGATGTTGTACTTGCGCAGGGCGTAGCTCACCTGACGGGTGGTCATGCCGAGAAGGCGGGCGGCCTTGGCCTGCACCCAGCCGGTGCGCTCCATCGCCCAGAGCAGGCGGTCGCGCAGCGATCCCGACTCCGGCTCGTCCAGCGGCACCTCGGCGGCGAGGGGCGGAGCGGCATTGGCCGTCGACGTAGGCGCGGGAGCCGCGGCGGCGGGCACGCTCGGCTCGGGCAGGGGCAGCGGGATCAGGGGGACCGGAACCACTGGCTGGGCGGCGCCGCAGACCGGCGACGGGCCGGCGGAACAGCCCGACGCGCAGGCCGGCCACGCGCCGCCGCCGGCACCGGCCGGTTCCGGCATCGGGGCGGGCATGGCCGGGGTCTTCGGCGCGTTGGCCGGCGCCGGAACGCCGGGGCGCCCCGGAGGCACGCGGTTGACGGACCCTGGCCCCATGGACGGGGCGAGCCCGCCGACCGAAGCGCCCAGCGTGCGGTACTGGAAGAGGACCGAAGAGTTGCAGAGATTGAGGCTGCAGGACAGCGACTCGGTGCGGATGATGCCGTCGCGCGACTGGGTGGCCGCGCGCTCGATACAGTTCTCCAGTTCGCGCACGTTGCCGGGCCAGGTGCAGCGGTTCAGCACCTCCAGCGCCTCATCCTCCATGACGAGGGCCATACCGTTGTCCTTGGCGAACTTCGCCACGAAATGGCGGGCCAGCGGGCCGATGTCCTGGCGCCGTTCGCGCAGCGGCGGCAGATGGATCGTCACCACGTTGATGCGGAAATACAGGTCGGCGCGGAACTTGCCGTGGCCGACCGCCTCCTCCAGGTTCAGGTTGGTGGCGCAGATCAGCCGGACGTCGGTCTTGATGGTCTTGGACCCGCCGACCCGCTCGAACTCCTGCTCCTGCAGCACGCGCAGCAGCTTGGCCTGGAAGTTGGGCGAGATGTCGCCGATCTCGTCGAGGAACAGCGTGCCGCCCGACGCCAGCTCGAACCGGCCCTTGTGGTCCTTCTGCGCGCCGGTGAAGGCGCCCTTCTCATGGCCGAACAGCTCCGATTCCAGGAGCGATTCGGGCAGGGCGGCGCAGTTCACGCGGATGAAGGGGGCATCCTTGCGCGGCGACATGTTGTGGATGGCCCGAGCGATCAGCTCCTTGCCGGTGCCGCTCTCGCCGCGGATCAGCACGGTGGACTTGAAGGGCGCCACCCGGTGGACCTGGGCCATCACCTCCAGCATGTTGGGGCTGGTGCAGACCACGTCGTTGATTGGGGCGGCGATGGGGCGCAGCTCCTTCTGCATGCGGAAGGTTTCCCGCATCATGAAGCGGCGCTCCTCGGCCACGGTGCGGTGCAGCCGCACGGTCTGGCCGATCAGGTTGGCGACCATGGTCAGGAAGCGCACGTCGCTGCCGAAATGGCCCTGCGGCCCTTCGTCGGAAATGCGGTCGATGGTCAGCACGCCGACGACCACCCCCGCAGCCTTGATCGGCACGCCGACCAGCGAGGCCACCTGCTCGTCCAGGTCCTCGCGCCCGCCGGTGCGGTTGAGGAACAGCGGCTCCTCCGCCAGATTGGGGACGACGGCGGGCATGCCGGTCTTCAGGATGCGACCGGTGATGCCTTCCCCGTCGCGGAATTCGATTTGCGCCGCGGCCTCGTTCGACAGGCCGTTCGCGGCGACCAGCCGCAGCACATTGTCCTCGCCGACCAGATAGACGCGCCCGCGGTGCATCTGCAGCTGGTAGGCCAGCGCGCGAAGCACCTCGCGCAACGTCTGCTGGAGGTCGAGAGAAGAACCGAGGATCTTGCTGACCTCATAGATGGTCAGCAGTTCCAGGTTCGACGTGGACTGGCGCATTGCACCCGGCATGATCGACACCCCCTGCTCAACCGGGACTCCGGACGCCGCGCACCAGCGCGCTCGTCGAATTGATCCCGGCACGGCGCCTTGAACCGTTCCTCCCGGGGTGGGGTGTGCGCTCGTTGCTGATCGGCGCCTTTGACCACCGGTGCGCCCGCCGCGCGTGCTTCCGTGACAAGCCGTTCGCGCTGCGGACTGTCGAAAGTTTCGGAAACTCTCGGTCGAAAGGCAAGCCCTTTTGCATATCAGTTGCTGCGACGCACAATGACTTATGGCTGCGGCAGAACGGCGCAACCCTTGAGAAAACTGGAGTTTCCACCGGCAAACAGCTAATAACTGACTGGTCAGTAATATTTTCTCCACCCTGGAGAACGGCATGCCGGAGGATGATCCCGCCGCTCCGCGCTGGCGCCGACGCAAGCAGGCGCGCCCCCGGGAGATCGTCGACGCGGCCCTGACCGTCTTCGGCGAGCGCGGCTTCGCGGCGGCCCGGCTGGAGGACGTCGCGGCGCAGGCCGGGGTCAGCAAGGGCACGCTCTACCTCTACTTCCCGAACAAGGAGGAGCTGTTCAAGGCGGTGGTCCGCGAGGCCATCCTGCCCAACCTGGACATGGCCGAGCGTCTCCTGGCCGGGGCGCAGGGGCCGAGCTTCGCCGTTCTGGAAACGCTGCTGACCCTCTTCGCGACGCGCATCCTGAAATCCCGCGCCGGCGCCATCCCCAAGCTGATCATCGCCGAGGCCGGCAATTTTCCCGATCTCGCCCGCTTCTATTACGACGAGGTGATCCGCCGCGCCTTCGCCCTGCTGGCGGCGGTTCTGGAGCGCGGCATGGCGCGCGGGGAGTTCCGCCCGGTGGATGTCGAGTCGACCGTCCGGCTGATCGTGGCGCCGATGCTGATGAGCGCGCTGTGGCGCTCCTCCTTCGAGGCGCTGGAGGGCCGCCCGCCAGACGTGGCGGCTCTGCTGGCCGCCCATCTCGACGCGCTGCGCCGGACGCTCGCCCCGGAGGGAGGGCCGCCGTCATGAGCTGGATCGCCGAAACGCTGGCGGCGGCCTTGTCCGTCCTCGGGCTGGGTGGCGGGGACGCCGTGCCGCTGGCCCACGGCTACGCCGAGGGCGAGTATCTGCGCATCGCCGCCCCGGTGGCCGGGACGCTCGACACGCTGGCGGTGACGCGCGGCGGGCGGGTGGAGGCGGGCGCCCCCCTCTTCGCGCTCGACCGCACCAGCGCGCGGGCGGAGCGCGAGCGGCTGGCCGCTGCGCTGGCGCAGGCGCGGTCGCAGCTTGCCGACCTGCGGACCGGCCGGCGCCCCGACGAGCTGGCGGTGGTCGCCGCCCAGCGCGCGCAGGCCGAAGCGGCGCTGCGCTATTCCGAAGCGGAGCTGACACGGCAGCAGACCCTGGTGGCGCGCAAGGTCAGTTCCGACGACCGGCTGGACGCCGCCCGCGCCAGCCGCGACGGCGACCGTGCGCGATTGGAGGAGCTGACCGCGCAACTGGCCGTCTCCAACCTGCCGGCCCGCCCCGACCAGATCCGCGCCGCCGAGGACGCCGTCGCCCAAGCCGAGGCGGCGCTGGCCCAGGCGGACAAGCGGCTCGCTGAGCTGGCTCCGCTGGCGCCTGAGGCGGCGCTGGTCGAGGACACCCTGTTCAACCCCGGCGAATGGGTGCCGGCGGGCGCCCCGGTGGTGTCGCTTCTGCCGCCGGGGAAGCGGAAGCTGGTGCTCTTCGTCCCGGAACCGCTGATGGCCCGCGTCCGTCCCGGTGACCGGGTGGCGGTGCGCTGCGACGGTTGCCCGCCCGGCCTGTCGGCGCGCGTGACCTATGTGGCCCCGCGGGTGGAATACACCCCGCCGGTGATCTACAGCGTCGGCAGCCGCGAGAAGCTGGTCTTCCGCGTGGAAGCGCGGCTGGAGGACGGTGCGACGCTCAACCCCGGTCTGCCGGTGGATGTGGAACTGCCGCCATGACCGGAGACGCTGCCATCGACGTGCGCGGTCTGGTCAAGCGCTTCGGCGCCAAGACGGTGGTGGATGGCTTCTCCATCCGGGTGGCGCGCGGGCAGATCTACGGCTTCCTGGGGCCGAACGGGTCGGGCAAGACGACGACCATCCGCATGCTCTGCGGGCTGCTGACCCCCGACGCCGGGGAGGGGACCTGCCTCGGGCTCGACATCCGCCGCCAGAGCGCCGCCATCAAGCGGCAGGTCGGCTATATGACCCAGAAGTTCAGCTTCTGGGAGGATCTGAGCATCGCCGAGAATTTGGATTTCGTCGCCCGCATGTATGGACTGCCGGACCGGCGGCGGAAGGTCGCCGCGGCGCTGGAGCGGCTGGGGCTGGGCAACCGGCGGGAGCAGCTGGCGGGGGCGTTGTCGGGTGGCTGGAAGCAGCGTTTGGCGCTGGCCGCCTGCATCCTGCACGAGCCGAAGCTGCTTCTCCTCGACGAGCCGACCGCTGGGGTCGATCCCAAGGCGCGGCGGGAGTTCTGGGACGAGATCCACCGGCTGGCCGACGACGGGCTGACCGTGCTGGTCAGCACCCATTACATGGACGAGGCGGAGCGCTGCCACGCTATCGCCTACCTCGCCTACGGCCGGTTGATGACCCAGGGCAGCGTGGAGGAGGTGATCGCCAACTCGGGTCTGGTCACCTACGAGGTCGGCGCGCGGGGGGCGGGCGGGGCGGACCTCGGGCGCGTCGCGGCGGCGCTGCGCGACCGTCCGGGTGTCGAGATGGTCGCCGCCTTCGGCGCCCGTCTGCACGTCAGTGGCGGTGATGGTGCGGAGCTTGAGGAGGCGTTGCGTCCCTGGGCCGCCGACTCGGGCCTGCTGGTGCGGCGGACGGAGCCAACGCTGGAGGACGTGTTCATCCATCTGATGAACCGCAGCACGGACAATTTCGCATGACCGCGCCGCCGGCGGGCAAAGTCAGGCCGTCCCCACAGCCTTGCGAAAGACGGTGCGGGGACGGCGCGCGGTCATTCGATCGACGCGGAGGTCACTCCTGTGTTCTTGTTCCAACGCAGCGTCAGCTTGGAGATCTTGCAGAGATTCAGATTCTGCCAGACCGCCGACTCACCGTCGTCGTAGATGACCTTCATGTCCCACTTGCAGGTCTTCTCGGCCTTGCCGAAGCTCAGTTCGAACTCCTCGCCGTCGTCGAGGACGTCACGGCCGAGGATGTCTTCGTCCCACTTCTCGTTGGCGGACTCGCTGACGTAGATGTGCTTCAGCGCGTAGCCCGTCTCGTTCGCGATGGTGAAGTCCTGTTGCCCGGCCAGGGCGGCGCCATGAAACAGGAACAGGGCGGCGACGGCGGCGGCGCCCTTGGCAAGAATAGATGTCATGGTATGTTTCCCGCATACGAGTTAATCCATTTGGACGGTGCTTCAAGCAATTTCGATATGTCAATGGGGGTCAAGTTGCCCGCTGCGACATTGAAGTAAAAGTTGTGTTTCTATTTTGAAATGCACGGCTGGGGAGGGGCGTCATGGCGCGGTTTTCCTTCGCGCGTTTCGTCGCTGTGATGGTGAAGGAGTTCATCCAGATGCGGCGCGACCGGCTGACCTTCGCCATGATGGTGGGGGTGCCGGTGCTCCAGCTCGTGCTGTTCGGCTTCGCCATCAACTCCGATCCCAAGAGCCTGCCGACCGCCGTCCACGCTGCCGACTCCAGCCCCTTCGCGCGCACGCTGGTGTCGGCCATGGTGAATTCCGGCTATTTCGACGTGACCCGCGGCGCCGGCAGCCCGGCGGAGCTGGACCGTCTGCTGGCGGAAGGGCGGGTGCAGTTCGCCGTCACCATTCCCGCCGGCTTCGCCCGCGACCTGCAGCGGGGCGAGCGGCCCGTGCTGCTGGTCGAGGCCGACGCGACTGACCCGGCGGCGACCAGCAACGCGCTGTCCGCCCTGTCCACCCTCGCGCGGCAGGCGCTGGACCCCGATCTGACCGGGCCGCTGGCCCATCTGCGCTCCACGCCCGACCCGGTCGAGCTGCGGGTCCACCGCCGCTACAACCCGGAGGGCATCACCCAGTACAACGTGGTGCCCGGCCTGATGGGCGTCGTCCTGACCATGACCATGGTGATGATGACCGCGCTGGCCGTCACCCGCGAGCGTGAGCGCGGGACGATGGAGAATCTGCTGGCGATGCCGGTCCGCCCGTTCGAGGTGATGCTTGGCAAGATCGTGCCCTTCATCCTGGTCGGCTACATCCAGGTCGTCATCATCGTCCTGGCCGCCCGGCTTCTCTTCGGCGTGCCCATTGTCGGCAGTCTGGCCTTGCTGTCCGCCGTGCTGGTGCTGTTCATCGCCGCCAATCTGGCAGTGGGCTTCACCTTCTCCACCGTGGCGAAGAACCAGCTCCAGGCGATGCAGATGTCCTTCTTCTTCTTTCTGCCGTCGATGCTGCTGTCCGGCTTCATGTTTCCCTTCCGCGGCATGCCCGGCTGGGCGCAGGCGGTGGGGGAGATTCTGCCGCTGACCCATTTCCTGCGCATCGTCCGCGGCATCCTCCTGAAAGGCAACGGTCCGGCGGAAATCGCCGGGGAGGTGGCGGCGCTGCTGCTCTTCCTGGCGGTGGTCACGGTGGTCGCGCTGAAACGTTATCGACAGACCTTGGACTGAGCAGTAAACGGGGGCTGGGCAGGGGGCCGGGCGTGGCCCTTCATCCTTGTCGTCAAGTCGAAACCGGTTGTGACATGAGCGTGAGCCTCACGTTTCGTTAAGAAACATTGGCTCTAATCTTTCCCAATTGGCGGTCCTTGGGGGAAGATGATGGGGCGCTTGGCGATTGGCCCGACGATCGGGATTCTTGCGGCGGCCTTGGTCGCAGCCGGCTTGATCGCCGCCGCTCTCGCCGGACCGGCCGAGGCCGGATCACCCAAGAAGAAGAAGCCAGCACCGCCGGTTCCCAATTCCATCGCCTGGAGTCAGGTGAGCGGTCCCGCCCTGGGACCGGCCCAGTCCATCGGCGGCTACGCCGCGGGCTGCATCACGGGGGCGCAGGCCCTGCCGGGGGAGGGCACCGGCTATCAGGTGATCCGCATGTCCCGCCAACGCTATTACGGCCATCCGGAACTGATCGACTATCTGAAGGGCTTTGGGCGGAAGGTCGCGGCGGCCGGGCTGGGGACAGCGCTGATCGGCGACATGGGGCAGGCGCGCGGCGGACCGATGAGCTTCGGCCACGCCAGCCACCAGATCGGGCTCGACGCCGACGTCTGGCTGCGGCTCGACCATCCGCCGATGGGGCGCAACGCGCGGGAAAGTCTGGCCGAGATCAAGTACGTCGATTACGGGCGCGTCCGCGTCACCGAGGACTGGTCGGAGCGGCAGGCCCAACTCGTCCGCATCGCCGCCAGCGACCCGCGGGTCACGCGGATCTTCGTGAATCCGGCGATCAAGCTCGCCATGTGCCGCCATCCCTGGCCGGACCGCGCCTTCCTGCGCAAGCTGCGGCCCTGGCACGGCCATGACGGGCACATGCACATCCGGCTGGGCTGCCCGGCGGGAAGCCCGCAGTGCGAGGACCAGCGCGACATTCCCGACGGCGACGGCTGCGGCGACGAGGTCGCGTCCTGGCTCGGCTCCGTCTATCCGGTGGTGGAGAGGCACAACGGCAAGCCGCAGCCGCGCTACGTCAACATGCCGCCCGCCTGCACGCCGGTGCTGCGCGCCGCCGGAACGCGGGTCGCCGCCATGGACGATCCGCGCGCGGAGAAGGCGTTACGGTAATGTGACGCAGGATTTTGCGCTTGCACGGGCGGAGCGCCCGGATACTGTGAAAGTCGGAATGAATTCGTTCGCGCGGCGGAAACGCTATATCCGCCGCGCGAACGAACCGGTCGTCCGGCGGTCCAGGCAACGGGGCAGGCGCGAAGGCGATGAGCGATAACAGCGGACACGATCACGCGGGCGCTCCCCGCATCACGCTCAAGACCCGCCTTCACGCCTGGTGGGAGGGGTACGACCTCTCCGCCCTGAAGGGCAGGGGCGGCGAGGAGGACGGCAAATCGCAGGCTGGCGCCGCTCCGGCCCAACCCGCCACCCGTGGGCACGGTCCCGGCGTGAACCGCTGGGGCAAACCGCTGTGGAGCGCCACGCGGATCGAGGTGGCGGAGAAGCTGTGGGGTGAGGGCTTCAACACGCCGGGCGGCCACGACCACATCCCCTATCTGGTGAAGCCGCTGGGACTCAATCCGGCGATGAGCGTGCTGGACCTGTCCGCCGGACTGGGCGGCACCAGCCGCACCATGGCGAGCAAGTACGGCTGCTGGGTCACCGGGCTGGAGGCCGCGGAGATCCTGGCAAAGGAGGGGATGATCCGCTCCTTCAAGGAGGGGCTGGAGAAGAAGGCCCCGATCGAAACCTACGACCCGGAGAATTTCAGCTATCCCAAGCGCGTGGACGCCATCGTCTACAAGGAGGGGATGTTCTCCGTCCGCGGCAAGGACCAGCTGTTCGATGGGATGGAACTGGCGCTGAAGCCGCGCGGCCATCTGCTGATGACCGATTATGTGATCGAGCCGGCGCTGGCCGGGGCTAAGGCCGTCCAGATCTGGTGCGACAAGGAACCGATGCAGCCGCATCTTTGGTCCAAGGACCAGATGGCCGCCGCCTTCGCCCAGCGGAACCTGGACCTGCGAATCGCCGAGGACATCACCGACACCCACCGCGGCCTGATCGTGAGCGCCATCCAGGGGTTGGTCGAGCATCTGGAGCGCCATCATCTGGATCACGAGACCAAGCTCGCCGTGATGGACGAGGTCGAACTGTGGGTCCGCCGCGTGTCCGCCATCGAGGCGGGCATGAAGGTGTGCCGTTTCTACGCGCTGAAACCGGCGGAGTAGCGTCGAAACGGCCGCGTCCGGCGGGAAACGCAACCGCGACGGGGGCCGTTGACAGCGGGGGTGCGCCGCACTATGGTGCGCGCCTTCGATCGAGCCGCCGACCGACCAGGATGAAGAACTATGAAGATCGTTAACTCTCTCAAGTCGATGAAGACGCGCCACAAGGCCTGCCGCGTGATCCGCCGCAAGGGCCGCGTCTACGTCATCAACAAGCAGAACCCGCGCTTCAAGGCCCGCCAGGGCTGAGACCGGCGGCCGGGTCCGCCCGGCCGACAAGCACAGGGTTTCTCGCAAGAGCCGCGCCTTTCGGGCGCGGCTCTTGCGTTTTTGGGGTTTTGGCCATTTGGGATTCGGGCCGGACCTTTGGCCGATCCCTCACCGGCTTGTGTCCTTCCCGCCGGCAATGATACCACTGGTTACGGAATGCATCCGGAGCCAACCGGTGCGAATCATGGGGGAGGACGGCCGGCCATGCGGATGCCCGCGCCCGACGACGGCGTCATCGCGCGCCGCCGAGAGATCATCGCAGCGCTGCGGGCCATCGTGCCCGGCGAGGGGGTGATCGCCGATGAAAGCGAACTGCGCGCCTATGAATGCGACGGGCTGACCGCCTACCGTCAGCTTCCCATGGTCGTGGTGCTGCCCAGCACGGTGGAGCAGGTGAGCCGGGTGCTCAGGACCTGCAAGGAAATGGGGGTGAAGGTGGTGCCGCGCGGCGCCGGCACCTCCCTGTCGGGCGGGGCGCTGCCGCTGGCCGACGGCGTGCTGCTGGGAATGGGCAAGTTCAACCGCATCCTCGACATCGACTTCGCCAACCGCTGCGTGGTAACCCAGCCCGGGGTGACCAACCTCGGCATCTCCAACGCGGTGGCGCATGAGGGCTTCTATTACGCGCCCGACCCCTCCAGCCAGATCGCCTGCACCATCGGCGGCAACATCGCCGAGAATTCCGGCGGGGTGCATTGCCTGAAATACGGGCTGACCACCAACAACGTGCTGGGGCTGGAGATGGTGCTGATGGACGGCACCGTCCTACGGCTGGGCGGTAAGCATCTCGACGCCGGCGGCTACGATCTGATGGGCGTCGTCACCGGCTCCGAAGGGCTGCTGGGGGTGGTGACCGAGGTCACGGTGCGCATCCTCAAGAAGCCGGCCACCGCCCGCGCCGTTCTGATCGGCTTCCCGACCAGCGAGCAGGGCGGCGATTGCGTGGCCTCCATCATCGCCGCGGGCATCATCCCCGGCGGCATGGAGATGATGGACAAGCCGGCCATCCACGCGGCGGAGGATTTCGTCCACGCCGGCTATCCGCTGGACGTCGAGGCCCTGTTGATCGTCGAACTGGACGGCCCGGCGGCGGAGGTCGACCACCTGATTGATCGGGTGGCGGAGATCGCGCGGTCCAAGGGCTGCTGCTACTCCCGAGTCTCGACCTCGGAGGAAGAGCGGCTGTCCTTCTGGGCCGGGCGCAAGGCGGCCTTCCCGGCGGTGGGGCGCATCAGCCCCGACTACTACTGCATGGACGGCACCATCCCGCGCAAGGCGCTGCCCCTGGTGCTGCACCGCATGCAGGAGATGTCCGACCGCTACGCGCTGCGGGTCGCCAACGTCTTCCACGCGGGCGACGGCAACCTGCACCCGCTGATCCTCTACGACGCCAACAAGCCGGGCGAGCTGGAGCGGGCGGAGGCCTTCGGCAACGACATCCTGCGCCTGTGCGTGGAAGTCGGCGGCGTGCTGACCGGCGAGCATGGCGTGGGGGTGGAGAAGCGCGACCTGATGACCGACCAGTTCGACGAGGTCGATCTCGACCAGCAGCAGCGCATCAAATGCGCCTTCGACCCCGACGGGCTGCTGAACCCCGGCAAGGTCTTCCCCAAGCTGCACCGCTGCGCCGAGCTGGGCCGCGTGCACATCCACAAGGGGGAGCTGCGCTTCCCCGACATCCCCCGCTTTTGAGGCCATCCGCATGACCGTGACCACCGTCAAGCCCGACTCGGCGGTCCAGGCCGCCGACGCGGTGCGCTGGGCCTTATCGGAAGGGACGCCGCTGGACGTCGCCGGTTCGGGGTCCAAGCGCGGCCTCGGGCGTCCGATCCAGACCGCCTACACCCTCGACCTGTCCGGCCTGTCCGGGGTCGTCGCCTACGAGGCGGAGGAGCTGGTGCTGACCGCCAGGGCCGGCACGCCGATGGCCGAGATCCTGCCGATGCTGGCGGAGCGGCGGCAGCAGCTTGCCTTCGAGCCGCAGGACCTCGGGCCGCTGTTCGGACGGCCGGAGGGGCAGGGGACGCTGGGCGGGGTGGTCGCCAGCGGGCTGGCCGGGCCAAGGCGCATCAGCGCCGGCTCCGCCCGCGACCACACGCTGGGCATCGAGGGGGTGAACGGGCGCGGCGACCTCTACAAGGGCGGCGGCAAGGTGGTGAAGAACGTCACCGGCTACGATGTGCCCAAGCTGATGGC
The DNA here is from genome assembly GCF_022023855.1 of Azospirillum brasilense. Taxonomy (NCBI): domain Bacteria; kingdom Pseudomonadati; phylum Pseudomonadota; class Alphaproteobacteria; order Rhodospirillales; family Azospirillaceae; genus Azospirillum; species Azospirillum brasilense. The sequence goes on along the minus strand of NZ_CP059449.1, from coordinate 171,314 downwards.
CGGCTCCTTCGGGACGCTGACCGTCCTGACCGAGCTGACGGTGAAGGTGCTGCCGGCGCCGGAGGACGTCCGGACGCTGCTGCTGACCGGACGCGAGGACGCCGGGGCCGTGGCGGCCCTGACCGCGGCGCTGCAGAGCCCCTACGATGTGTCCGGCGCCGCCCATCTGCCGGCCGCGGTGGCGGCGCGCTCGCAGGTGCGGGCGATCGCCGGGGCGGGCGGGGCGGTCACGCTGGTGCGGGTGGAAGGCTTCGGCCCGTCCGTCACCGCCCGTGTCGCCGCGCTGAAGGACGAGCTTGGCGCCGACGCCGTGCTCGACCTGGACGAGTCGCGGGCGGTGTGGAAGGAAGTCAGGGACGTGGCGTATTTTGGGCCCACTCCCTCCCCTGCGTCAGCGGGGGAGGGCCGGGGTGGGGGCGACGACTCCCGCCACGTCTGGAAAATCTCCGTCCAGCCCTCCGAAGGGCCGCGCGTGGCGGAGTCGATCCGCTGGGCGCTCGACGCGGAGCTGTATTTCGACTGGGGCGGCGGTCTGATCTGGGCGGCGGTGGCGCCGACGCCCGACGCCGCCTCCGCGATCCGCGGCGCGCTGGGCACCGCCGGCCACGCGACTCTGGTGCGCGCGCCCGAGGACGTGCGGATCATGGCGGAGGTGTTCCACCCGCTGCCCGACCCGGTGATGGCGCTGAGCCGCCGGGTGAAGGAAAGCTTCGATCCCTGCGGCATCCTGAATCCCGGCCGCATGTACGCGGGAGTGTAAGGCATCCATGCAGACCAACTTCACGCTCACCCAGCTCGCCAACGCCGATTACCGGGATTCCGAGGCGATTCTGCGCAAGTGCGTCCATTGCGGCTTCTGCACGGCGACCTGTCCGACCTACGTCCTGCTGGGCGACGAGTTGGACAGCCCGCGCGGTCGCATCTACCAGATCAAGGACATGCTGGAGAAGGGCGGGCCACCCACCGAGCATCAGGTGAAGCACGTCGACCGCTGCCTCTCCTGCCTGTCCTGCATGACGACTTGCCCATCGGGCGTCAACTACATGCATCTGGTCGATCACGCCCGCGCCCATATCGAGGCGACCCACGCCCGCCCGCCCGCCGACCGCGCCATCCGCGCCCTGCTGGCGCGCGTGCTGCCGAACCCGCGGCTGTTCCGGCTGGCCCTGATCGCCGCTTGGTTCGGCAAGCCCTTCGCCGGGCTGCTGCCGGGACGGCTGGGCGCGCTGCTGGCGCTGGCCCCGAAATCGGTGCCGGGGCCGAGCCACAGCGACCGTCCGGGCAGCCACCCGGCGGTCGGCCCGTGCCGCAAGCGCGCCGCCCTGCTGGTCGGCTGCGCCCAGCAGGTGTTGGCCCCGCAGATCAACGAGGCGACCATCCGCCTGCTGAACCGCCAGGGGGTCGAGGTGGTGGTGGCCAAGGGGGCCGACTGTTGCGGCGCCCTGACCCATCACATGGGCAAGACGGACCTCAGCGATGCCGCCGCGAAGAAGACCATCGACGCCTGGATCGCCGAGATGGACGGGGAGGGGCTGGACGCCATCATCGTCAACACCTCGGGCTGCGGAACCACGGTGAAGGACTACGCCTACCAGTTCCGCGAGGACGCGGAATACGCGCCGAAGGCGCTGCGCGTGGCGGCCATCGCCCGCGACGTGACGGAGTTCCTGGCGGAGATCGGTCTGTCCGCCCCGGTGATCGAGACGGGGCAGGCCATCGCCTACCACTCCGCCTGTTCCATGCAGCACGGCCAGCGCATCAAGGACCCGCCGCAGAATCTGCTGCGCGGCGCCGGTTTCGAGGTGAAGGAGATCCCGGAGGCGCATCTCTGCTGCGGTTCCGCCGGCACTTACAACATGCTTCAGCCGGAGATCGCCGTTCAGTTGCGCGACCGCAAGGTCCGCAACATCGAGAGCACGAAGGCCGCCGCCATCGCCGCCGGCAATCTCGGCTGTATCACCCAGATCGCCACCGGGACCGGGCTGCCCATCGTCCACACGGTCGAGTTGTTGGATTGGGCGACCGGCGGCCCGAAGCCCGACGCGCTGAGGGACAGCCCGGCCTTTGCCGGTCCCGTCCAGGCGCCGGGTGCTGCGGTGCGCGCCGCTGAGTAGGTCGACCATATCCCCTCTCCCCAGAGGGGAGAGGGCTATTCGGACGCATGAGACCTCCTTGCAGGGGACGCACCGACCCGCTTGGACTTTTCGCGCCGTATGGCTAGGTTGGCGCCAACGGGACGATGAGGCGCTCAGTGGACAGCGGGTTCAAGGACGACAGCGACGGCGGTTATGGGATCGGGCGGCGGCTGTCGGCCTGGGGGGTGCACGCCTTCACGGGCAGCGGCGTCGTGCTTGGGCTGCTGGCCCTGCTTGCCGCCGTCAACGGCGAGGCCAAGGCGTGCCTCGGCTGGCTGGGGCTGGCTCTGGTCGTCGACGGGGTGGACGGCACGCTGGCCCGCCGCGCCTCGGTGAAGGAGGTGCTGCCGGGCATCGACGGGTCGGCGCTGGACCTCGTGATCGATTATCTGACCTACGTCGTCGTTCCGGCGGTCTTCATGTACCGCTTCGGCCTGCTGCCGGACGGGCTGGGCGTCGCGCTGGCCGCCTTCATCATGATGACGTCGCTCTACTGCTTCTCGAACACCGGGATGAAGAGCGGCGACAACTACTTCGTCGGCTTTCCGGCGATCTGGAACGTGGTCGCGCTCTATTTGTGGATTCTGGCGCTCGACCCGTGGATCAACACCTCGGTGGTGCTGGTTCTCGGCCTGCTGACCTTCACGACGGTCAAGTTCCTGCATCCCTTCCGGGTGCGCCGCTGGATGCGCCTGAATCTTCTGGTCAGCGGCGCGTGGCTGGCCTCCAGCGCGGCGCTGGTGGTCCTGTATCCGGACCGTCCCGACGCCGTCTGGTACGTCTGGCTGGCCAGCAGCGCCTATTACGCGGCGATCTGCGCGTGGCGGACGCTGCGCGGGCCGGCCGAGGCGTAAAACGCCTCAGGGCTTCTCGGGGGCGGTCTCCCGGTTGACGTCGTCCTTGGCGTCGCGGGCTTTCTGCTGGATGGCCGCCCCGGCGTCCTGCATCATGCGGCCGGCCTCGGCGCCGATGCCCTTGGCGGCCTCGCCCACGCGCTCGGCGGTCTGGTCCACCGCGCGCCCGATCTCCTGGCCGGTCTTCTCCGCCGACTGCTGGTCGTCGCAGGCGGCCAGCAGCGGCAGGGCGAGGAGCGGAAGAGCAAGGACGGCGGTGCGAATCCCGTTACGACGAGCCATGGACTGGTCTCCACAGTTGATTCATGGAGGCGTAACGGTTCACGGGGGCGTTTTGTGCCCGCCCTCCATCAAAAGGGGAGTGTTCCTCAAAAGCGGTAGGAGGCGGTGATGGCGACCACCGGCCAGAAGCGCGCGGCGCGGATCGAATCCTCGACGTCGCGGCGCTGGTCCTCCAGCACGGCGGCGATGGCCGGCGTGGTCGCCACGCCGGGGGCGGTCAGGCTGACGCGCGGGCTGCCCTGGAACAGCACGCCGAGATCCACGCCGACGCTGAAGTTCGGGCTGAAGACCGTGCCGTTGTAGCCGACCCCGACATAGGGGGCGAAGCGGTCGAACTTGGCCTCGCCGTCGAGCTGGCCGGCCTGCTGCGGCGTGACCACCACCCCGCCGAAGCTGCGCGGGCCGGACAGGGTGCCGGTCAGGTCGGCCTTGTTGTAGTTGATCCGCGCGCCGCCGCTGATGCGGAAGCCGGTACCGGCGACGGGATAGACGTCCAGCACCGCCCCGAAGCTGCGCAGCTTCACATCCAGGTCGTAATCGACGCCGGAAATGCCGCGGTCGGTGCTGAAGGTGAACATGTTGCCGCCCAGGCGCAGCCCGAACATCGGATTCACCCGATAGCCGGCCTCCAGCCCCAGACCCAGCGTGCTGGCCTGCGCGCCGACATGGAAGGGGGAGTCGACCGGACCATCCATGGTCTGGGCGGTGGCGGCGGAGGCTCCGGCAACAGCGAGGGCGAAGGCGAGAAGGGCGGCGGTGCGCATGCGGCGTTTCCCCTTGAGACGTCTCGATCGAACGGGGAACGCGGACCAACCGCAAAGGTTGCGGCCGGCGTGGGGCGCCGGCCGCGTTTCAGCTGACTGTGACCAAACCGCCACGATGGTGGGGCATGAGCTTGCTCAGAACTGTTCCTCGCTCAGCGCCATGACCGTGCGGTGGGCGGTCAGGATCGGCAGCAGCAAGCCCGGCCCCTGGGCCAGGATCTGCTCGGCGTAGAAGCGGGCGGTGACCAGCTTGGCCTCCAGGAAGGGGGCGTTGGCGCCGGGCTGGCGCAGCCCGTCCAGCGCCTTGGCGGCGGAGCGGGCGAGCATCCAGCCGCCGGCCACCGTGCCCCACAGCTTCAGATAGTTCACGGCCCCCGCCGCCGCGGCGCGCAGGTCGCCGTCGGCCTGCGTCTTCACCACCCAGGCCACCGCCTGCTCCAGCGCGTCCAGGCCGGCGGACAGGTTGGTCCGGATCGCCTCCATGTCATCGCCGGGGATGCTCTCCAGCTCCGCCACCGTGGCGCGCATCTCCGCGATGAAGGTCCGGGCCGACTCGCCGCCGTCGCGGCCGGTCTTGCGGAAGGTCAGGTCGTTGGCGTGGATGCCGTTGGTGCCTTCGTAGATCGGGGTGATGCGGGCGTCGCGGTAATGCTGGGCGGCCCCCGTCTCCTCGATGAAGCCCATGCCACCGTGGATCTGCACACCGGTGGAGGCAACGTCGCAGCCGATGTCGGTGCTCCACGCCTTCACGATGGGAGTCAGGATGTCGACGCGGGCGGTGGCAGCGGCGCGGGCCGCGGAGTCCTCGTGGTGGCGGGAGACGTCGAGCTGGGTGCCGGCGTAGAGCGCCAGCGCGCGGGCGGCCTCCGTCTTGGCGCGCATGTCCAGCAGCATCCGGCGCACGTCCGGGTGGCGGATGATGGCGACGCCGGAGCCCTTCGGGTCGGCCAGATCCTTGCTCTGCACGCGGCCCTTGGCGTAATCGCGGGCCTGCTGGTAGGCGCGCTCGGCGATCGCCACGCCCTGGATGCCGACGCCGAGGCGGGCGTTGTTCATCATGGTGAACATGTATTCGATGCCGCGGTTCTCCTGACCGACCAGGAAGCCGATGGCGCCGCCGTCGTCGCCGAAGGCCATCACGGCGGTGGGGCTGGCCATGATGCCCAGCTTGTGCTCCAGGCTGGCGCAGCGCAGGTCGTTGCGCGCGCCCGGCGTGCCGTCCGCGTTCGGCAGGAACTTCGGCACGATGAACAGGCTGATGCCCTTGATGCCCGGAGGCGCGTCGTGCAGGCGGGCCAGCACGAGATGGACGATGTTGTCCGTCAGGTCATGTTCGCCGTAGGTGATGAAGATCTTCTGGCCGGTGATGCGGTAGGTCCCGTCCTCCGCCCGCACCGCGCGGGTGCGCACGGCGGCGAGGTCGGAGCCCGCCTGCGGCTCCGTCAGGTTCATGGTGCCGTTCCACTCGCCGGCGATCATCTTCGGCAGGTAGAGCGCCTTCTGCTCCGCGCTGGCGTGCTCGGTGAGCAGATCGACGGCGCCCTGAGTCAGCAGCGGGCACAGGCCGAAGGACAGGTTGGCCGCCTGCCACATCTCGTTCACCGCGAAGGCCACGGTCCATGGCAGTCCCTGCCCGCCATAGTCCGGCTCGAAGGGAAGGCTGTTCCAGCCGCTTTCGATGAACTGGCTGTAGGCGTCCTTCCAGCCGGTCGGCGTGCGGACCACGCCGTTCTCCAGCACCGAGCCTTCCTTGTCGCCGACCCGGTTCAGCGGGGCGAGCACGCCGGAGGCGAACTTGCCGGCTTCCTCCAGCACGGCGTCGACCAGATCGGGGGCCGCCGAATCACAGTTCGGAAGCGCGGCGACCGTTTCGAGGCCGACCACCTCGTTGAGGACAAAGCGGAGGTCATCGACCGGAGCGGTGTAGGGAATCATGGATGGAGCGGCCTCCCGTGACCCGATTGTGCGTGCCCGATTGCGCGTGCCCGATGGTCCGTGAACGCGTCTTGGGCGGTTTACGTGCGCGTCACCATACCGTACCGAATGGTGCATGGCGAGCCTCGCCGTCGGGCATGAATATTGGCATCTGGGTTGCGGTGCGAACAGCGCGCCTGCGACGCAGGAGAGGGCACCGGACTTGGCATCGCGGTTGCAGGAGTGGGGCAGCACCGCTCACAGGGGTTCCTCCCATGACCATCGCCTCCGCCCTTGCCCGTCAGGCCGAATCCGCCGTCCAGGCCGCGAAGACCAGCCGCGGGCCGGAAACTGTCGAGGCAGCGGTCCGCAACGCCAGCGCCAAGACCGGGGTCGATTTTTCCTACCTCATGGAAAAAGCTGCCGTGGAGAGCGGGTACCGGACGGACGTGAAGTCCTCCTCCTCCTCGGCGACCGGGCTCTATCAATTCATCGACAGCACGTGGCTGGCGACGATGCGCGACCATGGGGCGGACCACGGCTACGCCAAATACGCCAACGCGATCCAGACGCGCGGCGACGGGCGCCCCTACGTCACCGATCCCGACCTGAAACGCGAGATCCTCGACCTGCGCAAGGACCCCAACGCCTCGGCCCTGATGGCCGCGGAATACACCCGCGACAACAAGGAGTATCTGGAGGACACGGTCAAAGGGAAGGTCGGCTCCACCGAACTCTACATGGCGCATTTCCTCGGGGCAGGCGGGGCCTCGAAGTTCCTGAACGCCATGCAGGACAACCCAAACCGCGCCGCCAAGGAGCTGTTCCCCGACGCCGCCTCGGCCAACAAGGCGGTGTTCTTCGACAAGGACACCGGCCGGGCCAAGTCGCTGAAGGACATCTACGACCGCTTCGCGACGAAGTTCGCGGAGACGCCCAACGCCGATTTCGCCCCGGCCCAGACCGCCATCGACCGGGTGCGCCGGCAGGACATGCCGGACGGCTTCACCACCCAGGTGCCCAGCATGCCGCAGAAGGCGCTGAACGGCACGCCGCTGTCGATCTACCATGTGCTGGCGCTGAACGCCCTGGAGACGCCGGACGAGGTGGACAGCATCTCCGGCAGGCCCGCCCGCGGCCGCCGTCCGGACGGCGAGGACAAGGACAACCGCCGCATGCGCGACCAGCCGGTCCGCACGGATCAGAACGAGCACACGGGGCTGGGCCTCGGGCTGGGCCTGTCCAAGGTGGTCGGGCAGGGGATCGCAGCTGGGACTGTGGCGACGGACACGACGGCGACCGCGACGGCGGCCTGAGCGGCTGAACGCCGGTCTACACGCCATTGAGACGATTGCGGGCCTCCGCCGCGATGGCTGCGAAGACCCGGCGGTCGCCGGGCAGCAGCGCGTCGGCGGTCAGCCGGCGGTGCGGCTCGAACCGCAACCCCGCCCGGTGCGCCGCCGCGGCGCTTCCCCAGAAGGCCGGCGGCCGATGGCTCAGGCCCGCCGCATGGCGCGGTTCGCGCAGCCATACCTCCCGCAGCACGTTGGTCAGGTCGAAATCGATCAGGACCCGCCGCCCGCCGGGGCCGGTCAGGCGAATCCAGGCGTGGAACGGGAAGGCTTCCGCCTCCTGCCGCCGTTGCGCCGGATCGGGGGGGCGGACGTCGGCGGGCGTCGCCGGGTAGCCGAGCCAGCGCCCCCGGCCATGGGCCTCGGACTTGCGGAACGCCACGCGGCCCAACGCAACCTCGGTCCGCCCGTGGCCCAGGGCCTCCAGCAGCATCGCCCCGGCGAAGGCGTAATACTGGCAGCCGCCCAGCCGGTGAGTGTGGACCAGGTCCCGGTGCAGCGGGTGGGCGGTCACCGCCCCATGTACGGCCTGCCGGATGCGCTCCCGCTCTGGCGGCAGGGCGCATGTGGTGGACGTGCCGTGGACAGGCGCCGCCTCGGCCTCGCCCAGCATCAGGCGCATCCACGCCGACATCGCGAGAAGCATCGCCGCCTCCGTTCCGCGGTTACCGACCGACTCCTACGAACAGGCCGGAACCGCGAAAGGTCGCACGGGGCGGGGAGGGAACCTCTTTCGGATGGTCCCCTTTACGGCAGCATCTTGCCGGGGTTCAGCAAGCCCTTGGGGTCGAGCGCCGCCTTCATGGCGCGCAGCAGGTCGAACTCGACCGGGCTCTTGATGACCGGCATCTCGTCCTTCTTGAAGCGGCCCACACCGTGCTCGGCGGAGATGGAACCGTCCAGGTCGAAGATGACCTCGTTTACGACGTGGCAGATCTCGTCCCAGCGGGCGAGATAGGTGGCGGTGTCGGCGCCCTCCGGCTGGCTGAGGTTGAAGTGGATGTTGCCATCGCCGACATGGCCGAAGGGGGTCGGGCGGATGCCGGGGCAGGCCGCGGCCACGGCGGCCTCGGCGCGCTCGATGAACTCGGCGACGCGCGACACCGGGACCGACACGTCGTTTTTGATCGAGCCGCCCTCGAACTTCTGCGCCTCGACGATGGCCTCGCGGATGAACCAGAGCTGGTTGGCCTGGGTTTCCGACTGGGCGATGGTGGCGTCGGTGGCAAGCTCCGCCTCGAAGGCCTCGCCCAGCGCCGCCTCGACCGTCTCGCGGAAGGCGTCGGACTGGGTGCCGGCGGTCAGCTCGGTCAGCACGTACCAGGGCGACGGCTCCGACAGCGGGTCGATGGTGCCGGCGACGTGCTTGAGCGCGAACTCCAGGCAGCGGCGCGACATCAGCTCGAAGGCGGCGACGGCGTCGCCTGAGGCCTCGCGCAGGCGGGCCAGCAGTTCGATGGCGGCGGTGGGGCTGGGCACGGCGATGAAGGCCGTCTCCGCTTGGCGCGGGCGCGGGTAGAGCTTGAGCACCGCGGCGGTGACGATGCCCAGCGTGCCTTCCGCCCCGATGAACAGGTGCTTCAGGTCGTAACCGGTGTTGTTCTTGCGCAAGGACCGAAGGCCGTTCCAGACGCGCCCGTCGGCCAGCACGACCTCGAGACCCAGCACGAGGTCGCGCATGTTGCCGTAGCGCAGCACGTTGATGCCGCCGGCGTTGGTCGAGATCAGCCCGCCGATCTGGCAGGTGCCCTCCGCCCCCAGGCTCATCGGCAGCAGGCGGTCCTTGTCCTTCGCGGCCTCCTGTGCGGTCTTCAGCACGACGCCGGCCTCCGCCGTCATGGTGTAGTTCAGCGTGTCGATGCCGCGGATTTTGTTCATCCGCGACAGGCTGATGACGATCTCGCGCCCTTCCTCATAGGGGATGGAGCCGCCGACGAGGCTGGTGTTGCCGCCCTGCGGGACGACCGGGATGCCGGCCTCCGCGCAGATTTTCACCACCGCCGCGACCTCTTCGGTGCTGGCCGGGCGGACCACCGCCGGGCTGTTGCCCTTGAAGCGCCCGCGCCATTCCGACAGGTAGGGGGCCATGTCCTCCGGCGCGGTGAGAAGGCCGTTAGGGCCGACGATGGCGCGGATCTGGTCGAGGGCGGCGGTGAGGCTGACGGCGGCAGGGCTGGCGGAGGTCATGGGCGGACGGTCCGGGGGCTGGAGAGAGCATCGCCCCCACCCCGACCGTCCCCCGCTGTCGCAGGGGAGGGGGCTTTCTGTCCCTCCCCTGCGACAGCGGGGGGAGGAAGGGACCCGCGAAGCGGGAGGGTGGGGGCTCGTTGCGAGACTCTTATCGCCTCGCCGTCCGTTTTTCCACTACCCCCGCGGCGCGGCGGCCCGCCGCAGCCGGTCGTTGATGGCGACACCCAGCCCCTCGTCCGGGATCGGCATCACCGCGATGGCGCGTGCACCCTCCTGGTCGAGCGCACGGAGATGGGCGAACAGGTTCGCCGCCGCCTCGTTCAGGTCGCCCTGGAGGCTCAGGTTCAGCCGGGCCTTGCCGCCGCGGATGAAGCGGTCGGGGCCGAAGGTCAGGAACGCCTCGTCGTCCTCGGCGCTCGTGGCGTTCAGCCGCACCGGGGCGTTGGGGGCGTAGTGGCTTTCCAACTGGCCGGGCGACTTCGGGGCGTCCGCGTTGCCGGCGGAAACCTGGATGGGGCCGATCAGCCGCTCGATCTCCTCGCGCAGCACCGCGCCGGGGCGCAGCAGCACGGGCGTGTCGCCGGTCAGGTCGAGCACGGTGGATTCCACCCCGACCTGGCACTTGCCGCCGGCCACCACCATGCTGATCCGGTCGCCCAGGCTCTCGATGACGTGGTGGGGGGCGGTCGGGCTGACCGCGCCGGAGCGGTTGGCGCTGGGTGCGGCGATCGGCTTGCCGGCGGCCTTCAGCAGGGCCTGCGCCACCGGGTGTGCGGGCACGCGCACCGCCACGCTGTCCAGCCCGGCGGACACCAGCAGCGACAGCCCGGCCTCGGCCCGGCGGGGCAGGACCAGGGTCAGCGGGCCGGGCCAGAACTGATGGGCCAGCTCCACCGCGCGCTCGTCGAGCACGGCGATGGCCTCGGCCGCCTCCAGGTCTGGCACATGGGCGATCAGCGGGTTGAACTGCGGGCGGCCCTTGGCGGCGAAGATCGCGGCCACGGCCCGGTCGTCGGTGGCATCGCCGCCGAGGCCGTAGACGGTCTCGGTCGGGAAGGCGACCAGTTCGCCGCTGCGCAGGGCCTCGCCGGCGCGGGCGAGGCCGGCGGGCGTGGCGGGGATGATGTCGGGATGCTTGTCGGTCACGGGACGATTTGTAAAGCGTCGGAGGATGAAGTCAATTCGCGCGGTTGCGCCGGCTCTGTCCAAGCCTTATGACGGGTGTGCGCGATAAACAACCAAATGATGGGTGTGGGCATGACGGGCAAGGTCTTCACCGTGGCTCAGCAGAAGGGTGGGGCCGGGAAGACCACGCTGGTCGCCCACCTCGCCATTGCCTGGATGCAGCTTGGGCGGTCGGTCGCCACGGTGGACATCGACCCGCAGGGCAGCCTGACCCGCTGGCACGCGGTGCGGGCGGAGGCCACGGGCGGGGAGCCCGGCTTCACCCATGTCCAGATCACCGGCTGGCGCACCCAGACCGAGGTGGAGAAGCTGGCCCGCGACCACGACATCGTGCTGATCGACAGCCCGCCCCACGCCCAGACAGAGGCGCGCATCGCCGTGCGCGCCGCCAGCCTCGTCATTGCCCCGGTGCAGCCCAGCCCGATGGACCTGTGGGCGGTGCAGCCTACCCTGGACCTCGCCGCGCAGGAGAAGCGCCGGCTGCTGCTGGTGCTGAACCGCGTGCCGCCGCGCGCCCGCATCGCCGACGAACTGATCGCGCGGGTGCGCGAGCTGGTCAATCCGCCGGCCGTTGACATCGCGGAGTCGCAGATCGGCAACCGCACCGCCTACGCCGGGACCCTGCTGTCCGGCCTGTCGGTGACCGAGGCGGCGCGCAAGACGCAGGCGGCGGCGGAGATGCAGGCGCTGGCCGAGGAGATCCTGTCCCGCGCCGGATAAGTCCGGGACGATTGCACGGAGGGGTCGTATGGACGGCACGATTCAGAGCGTTGATCTTGTCGAACATCTAACGGCCAATCCGCATCGTGGCCGCCTTCTGCGCGGCAGCGACGATAGCCCGGTCGGCGCCGTCTTCAACCGCTGTGTTCTGAACAACCACCTCATGTTTCCGGTGACGCCGGATCTGCGTTGCTTTCGGCGGGATTTCGGCATCTTCCGGGATGCGGTCTATGGGATGGTGGGACAGGCGCCGTCCGCGGTTTTCCTACAGGCTCTCGATCAGCCCGAACCGCCCGGCAGATATCTGGGGATGGGCGGCAGCGACAACTATTACCATTGGTGCCTGGATTTCCTGCCGCGGCTGGTGTTCGGTATGCTCTCCCCGGACGGGGCGGAGCGGCGGGTCATCATGAACGGGCCGCCCAACCCGTGGCAGGCAGCCTCGCTGCGCCTTTTCATGACCGGGCTGAAGCTCGACGTGCTGGACCTCCACATCAGCCGGAGCGATTGGAGCAGCTATCCCGATTGCCTCGTGCCGCTCCCGTTGCGGTCGCAGGCGGTGGCGATCTGGAGCGTGGTCCTGAACCACGCCCGTGACGTCCTGCCGACGCCATCCGGTGCGAAGCGGTTGTTCGTCCTGCGGAGGAATACCACCAAGCGCTTCGCCGTGAATCAGGACGAGGTGGCGGAGGCGCTGGAGCCGTTGGGCTTCCTTGCCGTCGATCCGGGAAGCCTCACGTTTGAGGAGCAGGTCGCCTTGTTCAGCGGTGCGGAGCTGGTCGTCGGCTGCCACGGGGCGGCCTTGACCAACATTCTGTTCGCTCCGGCCGGCGCGACCCTGATCGAACTTCGTGGCCGCGTTCTGCAACCCTTCTTCGGAAATCTCGCCGCCCAGCGGGGGATGCGTTATCTCGATCTCGCCTGTCCGGAACGGCCCGACAGCCATCATGATATCATCGAGCGGGACTACGTCGTTCCGCTCGACGCGCTGCGCGAATGCCTTGCCGGGGTCGGCGTCCGCTGAAGCGGCGGGGGATGATGTTCCCCCCACCGCATCGCGAAACGACTACAGCGCCTGCAACGCCTTCAGCACCGCCGCCACATGGCCGGTGACCTTCACCTTGCGCCAGACGTTGCGGACGATGCCGTCCTTGTCGATCAGGAAGGTCGCTCGCTCCAGCCCCATGTACTTGCGGCCGTACATGCTCTTCTCGACCCAGACGCCGTAGGCTTCGGCGACGCCCGTCTCCTTGTCGGAGGCCAGCGTGAAGGGCAGCTCGTACTTCGCCTTGAACTTGTCGTGGCTGGCCACGCTGTCCTTGGACACGCCGATGATGACGGCGTCGAGCCCGCTGAAGTCCGGAAGCTGGTCGCGGAAGCCGCAAGCCTCCGACGTGCAGCCGGAGGTGTCGTCCTTCGGGTAGAAGTACAGGATCACCGGCTTGCCCCGCAGGGCGGACAGCGTAACGCTGCCGCCGCCGTCGGTCGGCATGGTGAAGTCCGGGGCCGTGGTGCCGACCTCGATCGGGGCGGCGTTGGTGGCTTCGCTCATGGGAGTTTGGCTTCTTCGTTGGTCTCTGGGGGAGGCAGCCTTGACGCCGGCTCCTCGACCAGCGCCACGAAATGGCGATGGGCGCGAGCGGCGATGTCCCGGATTCTGCTGTCGAGCGCGGCGAAGTCAACCGCCGGCTCCTCCTCCGGGAAGGCGGCGCGGGACAGCCCTTCCCGCAGGGTGGGCGACACCTGCCGCGGATCGAGCACGCCGTCGGTGGTCAGGCGCAGGAAGCCTTGCACGCGGCGCCACAGCTTCAGCGTCGCCACCAGCTCCTCGGCCACCTCCGGCGCCAGCAGCCCGGCCGCGGCGGCGTTGAGCAGGGCGCGGCTGGTGGCGATGGACAGGATGTCCGGATGCGCGTGCCCGTGGCGGAGCTGGAGATACTGGGCCGTGAACTCGATGTCGATCAGGCCGCCGCGGGCGTATTTGACGTTCCACGGGTTGGTGGTGCCGAACTCCTTGTCGATGCGGCGGCGCATGTCGGCGACGTCCCGCAGCACCTTGGCCGGATCGCGCGGGCCGGTCAGCACGCCGCGGATCGCCGACTCGACCTTGCGGGCCAGCGCCGGATCGCCGCCGATGACGCGGGCGCGGGTCAGGGCCATGTGCTCCCACGTCCAGGCGTCCTTGGCCTGATAGGCGGTGAAGGCGTCCAGCGCGGTGGCGAGCGGCCCGGCGTTGCCCGACGGGCGCAGCCGCATGTCCACCTCGTACAGCCGCCCGTCGGCCATCGGGGCGGTGATGGCGTTGGTCAGGCGCTGCGTCAGCTTGATGTAATACTCGTTGGGGGCCAGCGGCTTGCCCCCGTCCGACTGGCGCGTGCCCGACGGCACCTCGTAGACGACGATCAGGTCGATGTCGGAGGTGATGGTGAGCTGCCGGCTGCCCAGCTTGCCCATCGCCACCACCACCCAGGCGCCGCCGGGGATGCGGCCGTGGCGGGCTGCGAACTCCTCCTCGACGCGGGCGGCCAGTTCCGGCACCACCACGTCGGCCAGATCGGCGAGGAAGGGGCCGCAGCGGTCGCCGTCGGTGATGCCGCGCAGGATGTGCGCCCCGGCGCGGAAGCGCTGGTCGTTGGTCCAACGCCGCGACAGGGTCAGCACGTCCTCGAAGTTGTGCGCCCCGGCGATGAAGCGCTGGTACTCCGGCGTCAGCCCCGCCGCGTCGGGCAGCGGGTCGAAGAAGTCGGGCGACAGCACGGCGTCGAGCAGCGACGGGTTGCGCGACAGCGTCTCGGCCAGTTGCGGCGCCGTGCCCATGATCTCCGCGACCAGGGCGAGCAGCCAGGGATTGGCGATGAACAGCGAGAACAGCCCGACCCCCGCCGGCAGCCGCTCCAAAAAGCTGTCGAACTTGACCAGCGCGTCGTCCGGGGCGGGCGTTTTGGCCAGCTCGTTCAGCATGGCCGGCACCAGCTCGGTCAGCAGTTCCCGCGCGCGGCCCGAGCGGGTGGAGCGGTAGCGCCCGCGGTGCCAAGTGGAGACCACGGCGATGACCCGGCTGGGGTCGCGGTAGCCCATGCCGGCCAGCGTCTTCACCGTGCCAGGGTCGTCGTCGGTTCCGGTGAAGACGAGGTTGCCTGGACCGGACAGCGACGGCGCCTCCTCGAACAGCTCGGCGTAGCGGTCCTCCACCCGGCCGAGCTGGGCCAGCAGGTCGGCGCGGAAATCCTCGATCTGATCGTAGCCGAGGAAGGTCGCGAGATGGGCCACCCCCTCGTCGTCCGCCGGGATCTGGTGGGTCTGGCGGTCGTCGGTCATCTGAATGCGGTGCTCGACCCGGCGCAGGAAGCGGTAGGCCTCCTCCAGCTCCTCCACCGCCGCCTCCGGCACGCGGCCGACCGCGCACAGTGCCTTGTTCGCCAGCAGGGTGGGGGCGATGCGCACGCGGATGTCGCGCCCGCCGAAAATGAGCTGCTGGGTCTGGGCGAAGAACTCGATCTCGCGGATTCCGCCACGGCCGACCTTGATGTCGTGGCCGTTCACCGTCACTTCACGATGGCCCTTGTGGGCGTTGATCTGACGCTTGATGGAATGGATGTCCTGGATGGCCGCGAAGTCGAGGTGGCGCCGCCACACGAACGGTTCGAGGAAACGCAGAAAATGCGCCCCCGCTTCCGGATCGCCGGCGATGGGACGGGCCTTGATCATGGCCGCGCGCTCCCAGTTCTGCCCGACGCTGCCGTAATAAATTTCGGCCGCCGAGACGGACACCGCGAGCGGCGTGGCCCCGGGATCGGGGCGCAGTCGCAGATCTGTACGGAAGACGTAGCCGTCCTTGGTCCGTTCATCCATAATGCGGACAAGATCGCGCGCGATACGAATGAACGTGCGGGCGAGGTTGTCCGGCTGGGGCGTTTGAACGACGGCGTCGTCGTACAGGACGATCAGGTCGATATCGCTGGAATAGTTGAGCTCGCGCGCACCAAGTTTGCCCATGCCAAGCACGATCAGGCCCGACCCGACCCATGGCCGCTGCGGTTCCGGCAGCGTCAGCGTGCCCGCCTCCGCGGCGCGGCGCAGCAGGTGGTTTGCCGCCATCCGCACCGACGTCTCGGCGATGTCGGACAGCGCGCCGGTGACGGCCTCCAGCTCCCACGCGCCAGTGATGTCGGCGATGGCGATCAGCAGCGCCGCCCGCCGCTTGGCGATGCGCAGGGCGGTCATCAGCCGGTCGATGTTGCGCTCCTCCGCGCAGTCCGCTTCCAGCCGGCGCAGCAGCGTCGCGAAGGCGGCATCGTACCCCTGCGTCACCATCTCGCGGACGAAGGGCAGCTCGCGCGTCAGGATCTGGCCGAGATACGGGCTGTTGCCGCACACCGCGTCGATCAGCGCCCGGCCCTCGGTCGAATCGGCGTACGCCTCGGCCCAGGCGCGCAAGGCGGCGCCACCGGTGTTGTCCGTGGCGTTCGCCGCCTCGGCGCGCCAGCGCTCCAGGCCGCGTCCGGCAAGGGCGGTGTCGAAGGGTTTCGGCAGCGTGGTGGTCATGGTCGCGGCTATCCCTGCACAAGAACTGAGCAGGAGGGTGCGCGGTCCGGCCCTTCCGGTCAACCGTGACAATCCGCGCCGTGACAATCTGCGGGCGTCGCCGCCGGGACACCGTCCTTGATCCGGCGAACCGTGAAGCTTCTCGCCTGGACCACCGCGGGCGTGGTGGTGGTCGTCGGCGCGGCCGGCGGGCTGTTCGCTTGGCGGCTGGCCCAGGGGCCGGTTGCGCTCGACCCACTGACCCCCTATGTGGAGCGGGCGCTGAGCGACCCGCAGGGCCGCTACCGGGTCGATGTCGGCCAGCTCGTCCTGTCCTGGGTGGACGAGGAGGAGAGCGACGGGCTGACCCGGCTGGACCTGCGGGCCATCGACGTGCACGCGGTCAACGCCGAGGGCGACGAGCTTGCGGCGGTGCCGGAACTGGGCGTCGGCTTCTCCGTGCGCGCGCTGTTCCAAGGCAAGCTGTCGCCGACCCGGCTCGACCTCGTGCGGCCGCGCCTCCAGGTGGTGCGCCGGGCCGATGGCAGCCTGGATTTCGACGTGCGCTCGATCCCGTCTCCCGGCGAGCCGGAGAAGGACGAGCCGGAGGGCGGCCCCGACTTCGCGGGGGAGATCGTCTCCACCCTGATGCAGCCTCCGGACATCGCCCGCCCGCTGGGCCTGCTGCGGCGGTTGTCCATCATCGGCGCCGACCTGACGGTGACGAACCGCATGCTGGGCCTGTCCTGGCACGCCAACCGCGCCGACATCGTGCTGACCCGCGACGGGACCGAGATCGTCGGCGGGGCGCAGCTGCTGCTCGACCTGGACGGGCGGACGGCGGCGGTGGAGGCATCGGGCGTTCATCGCATGGCCGACGCGGAAACCGCACTGTCCACCCGCTTCGACGGCTTGCAGCCGGCGGCGCTGGCCAAGATCGGCCCGCTGCTGGCGCCGCTGTCGGCGGTGACCGTGCCGCTGGGCGGGCGCATCGACGCGACTCTGGATTCTCGGTTCGAGCCGGTGCGCTTCAGCTTCGACCTGCAGGGCGGTGCCGGAGAGGTCAGCCTGCCCGCGCTGCGGCCCGACCCCTACCGCATTGACCGGGTGCGGCTGCGCGGCGGGCTGGACGTGCCGGGCCGGCGGGCGGAGCTGGAGCGGCTGGACCTTGCGCTCGACGGGATGGCGATGGCCGGGCGGGGTGACCTGCGGGAGCGGGGCGGGCAGCGCAGCGGCACCCTGCGGCTCGACCTGATGGCGGATGGCAAGCGGGCCTCGCTCGACCTCGACGGCACGCAGGTTCCCGACAAGGGCGCGTCGGTCGCCGCACGGCTCGACGGGCTGGTGCCCGCCACGCTGGCCGGGCTCGCCCCGGCGCTGGCACCGCTCGCCGCGGCGCAGCTTCCCCTGTCCGGCACGGCCAGCGTCGAGCTGGATCCCGACGCGCAGCCGCGCAGCGGGCGGGTGGAGTTGAAGGCCGGCGCCGGGCGCGTTGTTCGACCGGACCTGTTCCCGGAGCCGCTGCCCATCGCCTCCGCCGCCCTGACGGTGGCCGGCGACCGCTCCTCGGGCAAACTGGATGTGGAGCAGCTGGCCATCGATCTCGGTGGGCCGACCGTGGAGGGGACGGCGCAGGCGACCATCGCCCAACTCGGCACGCCGGACGCCCGCCTGTCGGTGGAGGCCGCCGTGACGGCCAAGCGGGTGCCGGCGGATGAGCTGCCCCGGCTGTGGCCGCTGGGGGTGGGGAAGAACCCACGGGAATGGGTGACCCAAAACCTGTCGCACGGCGTCGTGCCGGAGGCGACGGCGACCGTCCGGGCCAGCGGGCCGCTGTCCGACCTCGCGGCGCTCGACGTGACGCATTTCCAGGCCGGCATCAAGGCCGAGGACATGACGGTGGATTATTTCCACCCGTTGCCCAAGGTCACCGGGTTGGGGGCAGAGGTATCCACGGATGGCAAGACCTTCACCATCCACACCAAGGGCGGCCGCATCGACGACGTCCAGCTCGGTGAGGGCACCATCGTCATCGGCGGTCTGGACACCGGCAAGGAGACCATGGACATCCGTGTCCCGGTCCGTGGGCCGGTGCGCACCATCCTGACCGTTCTGGACAGCCCGCCGCTGGGCTATCCCAGCCGCCTCGACCTCGATCCCAAGCGCACCCAGGGGCAGGCCGACGCGCAGCTTCACTTCCAGTTTCCGCTGCTGGTCGACCTGAAGGTCGAGCAGTTGAACCTGGACGTCGTGGCAAAGCTGCGCGGCGTCGGGGTGGAGAAGGTGGCCGCCGGGCTGACCGCGACCGAGGGCGACCTGACGCTGGCGCTCGACATGAACGCCATGACGGTGAAGGGCAACACCAAGCTGGACGGCATCCCCGTCACCATCGACTGGAAGGAGCAGTTCACCTCCACCGCCAAGGGGCCGCGCACCCGCATCGCCGTGAAAGGCGATGTGGACGCCCAGGACCTGCGCAGCCACGGCATCGACCTAGCCGAGCATGTGGAAGGGCCGCTTGGGGCGGATGTGCTGTTCACCGTGGACCAGCGCCGCCGCTTCGGCCTGACCGCCGGGCTTAACCTGGAAAAGACCCACCTGCGCATCGACGAGCTGGGCTGGGAGAAGAAGCCCGGTGTGCCGGGCACCGGCAAGCTGGCGCTGGAGTTCCAGAAGGACCGGGTGACCCGCATCACCGGCCTGTCGGTCGATGCCGGGGGGCTGCGCGCCCAGGCGGTCGTCGATCTCGCGCCGCAGACCATGGCGGTCACCAAGGTGGCGGTCAGCCAGATGTCCGTCGGCCAGACCGACCTGAAGGCCGACGTGACGGTGCATGACGGCGGCAAGAGCGGCTACTCCGGGACAATCACGGGCCAGAGCCTGGACGCCCGGGTCCTGGCCGGCAAGGCCGACCCGCCCGGCGGCAAGAAGCAGGGGCCGAGCGACGAGAAGCCGCTGCCGCTCGACTTCGACCTGAAGCTGAACCGCGTCGTCTTCGGGGACGGCCGCCATCTGTCCGACGTGGCCGGACGGATCAGGCGCGACCGCCTGTCCTGGACGGCGCTCGACGTGACGGCGAAGGCGGGGCGCGACGGGGCGGTGTCCCTGCGCTATCTGCCGGGCGCCCAGGGATTCTATGACGTGGCCATCTCGGCCAGCGACGCCGGTGCGACCTTCCGCGCGCTTGACATCAACGATCGGGTGCAAGGCGGTGTTTTGGCGATCACCGGCCGCACGGTGGAGCCGCGGGCCGACGCCGCCATCGAAGGCCGGATGGAGCTGACCGACTACGCGCTGGTCGATGCGCCGGTCCTGGCCCGCATCCTGAACTCCATTTCCCCCTCCGGCTTCGCCGAGCTGATGGGCGGCGGCAAGGGCATCCGCTTCGGGCGGGCGGTCAGCGACTACCGCAAGGACGGGCGCCTGCTGACCGTCAAGGACCTGCGCACCTCCGGCTCCGCGCTCGGCCTGACCCTGTCGGGGGAGGTGGACATCGAGACGGACACCGCCAACCTGCGCGGCACCATCGTGCCCATCTACGGGCTGAACCGTCTGATCGGCCAGATTCCGCTGCTGGGCGACGCGCTGAGCGGCGGCGAGGGGCAGGGCATCTTCAGCGCCACTTGGCACGTCCGTGGTCCGCTGGCCGACCCGGACGTGACGGTGAACCCGCTCGCCATGCTGGCGCCGGGCTTCCTGCGCAACCTGTTCTTCCTGGGCGAGGGGGGCGACGGCAAGGAAGCGCCGTCGCCGGGGACTTTCGTGAAGTAGGGGGGTGATTTTCCCTCTCCCGTCCCGGGAGAGGGATTCAGCGGTGCCTCACACCGCCTTGACCAGCGCGTGACGCTTCTTGCCGGCGCTCAGCTTGATGACGCCGTCGGCGTTCAGATCGGCGGCGGTGGCCTTGGCGGCCTCGTCGGGGATGGCGGCGTCGTTCATCTTGGCGCCGGCGCCCTTGATGAGGCGGCGGGCCTCGCCCTTCGACGCGGCCAGCCCGGCGGAGACCAGCAGGTCCACCACCGCGACGCCGGCCTCAAGCTCGGCGCGGGGCACGTCGATGGTCGGCAGGCCCTCGGCGGCGGCGCCCTGCTCGAAGGTGCGGCGGGCGGTTTCGGCGGCCTCCAGGGCGGCCTCCTCGCCATGGGCGAGCTTGGTCACCTCGTGGGCGAGGATCTTCTTGGCCTCGTTGATGCCGGCGCCCTCCAGGGACTCCAGCCGCGCCACCTCGTCCAGCGGCAGCTCGGTGTAGAGGCGCAGGAAGCGGCCGACGTCGGCGTCTTCGGTGTTGCGCCAGTACTGCCAGAAATCATAGGCGCTGAGCTTGTCGGCGGTCAGCCACACCGCGCCCGCGGCGGTCTTGCCCATCTTGGCGCCCGACGCGGTGGTCAGCAGCGGGGTGGTCAGGCCGAACAGCTCCGCCCCGTCGGTGCGGCGGCCCAGCTCGACGCCGTTGATGATGTTGCCCCACTGGTCCGACCCGCCCATCTGGAGCATGCACTTCTCGCGCCGGAACAGCTCCACGAAATCATAGGCCTGGAGAATCATGTAGTTGAATTCCAGGAAGGTCAGCGGCTGCTCGCGGTCCAGCCGCAGCTTGACCGATTCGAAGGTCATCATGCGGTTGATCGTGAAGTGCCGGCCGATGTCGCGGAGCAGCGGGATGTACTTCAGCTCGTCCAGCCAGTCGGCGTTGTTGACCATCACCGCGTCCGTGGCGCCGTCGCCAAAGGACAGGTAGCGCCCGAAGATGCGCTTGATGCCCGCCATGTTGGCGTTGATGGCCTCGTCGGTGAGGAGCTGGCGCGCCTCGTCCTTGCCGGAGGGATCGCCGATCTTGGTCGTCCCGCCGCCCATCAGGACGATCGGCTTGTGGCCGGTCTTCTGCAGCCAGCGCAGCATCATGATCGGCAGCAGGCTGCCCACATGCAGGCTGTCCGCCGTGCAGTCGAAGCCGATGTAGGCGATGATCGGCCCCTTCGCCGCGCGCTCGTCGAGCCCGGCGAGGTCGGTGCACTGGTGGATGAAGCCGCGTTCCTGCAGCGTGCGGAGGAAATCCGATGTCAGCGTCGTCATGGCCGCGATCCGGCTGTCGTGGTAGGGTCCAGGGTCGCGTCTGTTAGCATGGAACGCGCGGCCCCACAATTCTCGGGGCTGACTCGGCATGGGATTGGGGTAAGGAATGCAGACGGTCGTCGGGCTGATGAGCGGCACCTCCATGGACGGGATCGACGCGGCGCTGGTCCGCACCGACGGCGAGCGCCGGGTGGAGCCGCTGGCCTTCGTCACCATCCCCTACGAGGACGGCTTCCGCGCCGAGCTGCGCTCCTGCCTTGGCGGCAAGGGGCCGGTGGAGGCGGTCGAGCAGGTCCTGACCGACGCCCACGCCGACGCCGTGCGCCGCCTGCTGGCCGAGGCCGGGACGGAGGCGGCCGCGGTGGACCTGATCGGCTTCCACGGCCAGACGATTTTCCACGACCCGGCGCAGCGCCGCACTTGGCAGATCGGCGACGGCGCGCGGCTGGCGCGGGCGACCGGCATCGCCGTGGTCAACGACTTCCGCACGGCGGACGTAGCGGCGGGCGGGCAGGGCGCCCCGCTGGTGCCGCTGTTCCACCGCGCGCTGGCCGACGCCCTGCCGCGGCCTCTGGCCGTGCTGAACATCGGTGGCGTCGCCAACGTCACCTGGATCGGGGAGAGCGCCGAAGCGGTCATCGCCTGCGACACCGGGCCGGGCAACGCGCTGGTCGATGACTGGGTCCTGTCCGGCCAGGGCACCCGCTACGATGCCGGCGGGGCGCTGGCGGCGCGGGGCAACGTGGACGAGGCCGTGTTGGCGGCGCTGCTTGCCCATTCCTATTTCGAGCAGCCGGCGCCGAAGTCGCTGGACCGCGACGCCTTCGACCCGGCGCCCGTCCGTGGCTTGTCCTTGGAGGATGGAGCGGCGACCCTGACCGCCTTTACCGCCGCGTCGGTCGCCCGCATCGTCCCGCATCTGCCGGAGGCGCCGGTGCGTTGGCTGGTCTGCGGCGGCGGGCGGCACAACGCGACGCTGATGGGCATGCTGGCCGACCGGCTGGGTGTGCCGGTCGATCCGGTGGAGACGGTGGGCTGGAACGGCGACGCGCTGGAGGCCGAAGCCTTCGCCTATCTGGCGGTGCGCAGCCGCAAGGGCCTGCCGCTCAGCCTGCCGGCCACGACCGGCGTGCCCCGGCCGATGACCGGCGGGCGCTTCCACCCGGTGTGACGCCGGAGGTTACGGGCGCGGGCGGCTGTTGTCGGTGCAGTTGTCGGCGTGCTTGCACCAGTTCCCGAAGGTGCTGGCGATTTGGGCGTTGCTGCAGCCGGACAGCAGAAGCACAGCGATACCGGTAACGAGGGCAAAACGACGGAGCTTCATCGCGCTCATTCCGCCACGGCGGCGACGGGGTTGCCCATCGCGCGGTCCAGATAGTCGTCCACCTGAACCGCCAGATCGTCGCTGCGGTTGGCGAAGAAATGGTTGGCGCCCGGCACGACGCGGTGGTCGATGCGGATGTCCTTCTGGTGCGACAGCTTGGTCACCAGCTTGTTCACCGCCGCCCCTGGAACCAGCTCGTCCTTGTCGCCGTGGATGATCAGGCCGGAGGACGGGCAGGGCGCCAGGAAGGAGAAGTCGAACAGATTGGCCGGCGGGGAGACGGACACGAAGCCGTCGATCTCCGGGCGGCGCATCAGAAGCTGCATGCCGATCCACGCCCCGAAGGAGACCCCGGCGATCCAGCAGACCGGGGCGTTGGGGTTGTGGGTCTGCAGCCAGTCGAGCGCCGCCGCCGCGTCGGCCAGTTCGCCCTCGCCCTTGTCGTAGGTGCCCTGGCTGCGGCCAACCCCGCGGAAATTGAAGCGCAGGGCGGAGTAGCCGCGCTTCGTGAAGGACTGGAACAGGGTGAAGACCACCTTGTTGTTCATGGTCCCGTTGTGATGCGGGTGCGGATGCAGCAGCAAGGCCATCGGCGCGTTGGGGATCGTGCCGTGTGTGTAGCGCCCTTCCAGACGTCCGGCCGGACCGTTGATCATCACTTCAGGCATGGGAACGGCGATCCTGACGCGAATATAAGGTGATCCGGACCACCGGCGGAGCGGTGAGCGGACGCCACGGCAAGCGGACGTGGTTGCCCATGGACAAGCATGGATTTTTCGCACACAATTCTTGACCGTTTTGCTTGGTCATCATATATGCGTCGATGCGTCCTTCCAGGGCAACCCGCGCGACCGGCGAGGCACGGGTCGAGGGCTCTTGCGAAAGATCACCTCTTCCAGCAAGAGGGCGGACTATACCACGGCGGGTGTTCCGGTGTTCAAGCATCTTCGCGAAGAGATCGACGGTATCATGGCCCGCGACCCGGCCGCGCGGTCACGGGCCGAGGTCGCGTTGTGTTATCCGGGCTTCCACGCCATCGTCATGCACCGCGTCGCCCGTTATTGCTGGGATCGCCGCTGGCATCTGATGGCGCGCGCCGTCTCGCAGATCGCCCGCGCGCTGACCGGGATCGAGATCCATCCGGGGGCGACCATCGGGCGCCGCTTCTTCATCGACCACGGCATGGGCGTCGTCATCGGCGAGACCGCCGAGATCGGCGACGACGTGATGCTCTATCATGGGGTTACGCTGGGCGGCACCTCGCTGAACCAGGGCAAGCGCCATCCCACGCTGGAAAGCGGCGTGATCGTCGGCGCGGGGGCCAAGGTGCTGGGGGCCATCACCATTGGGCGCGGCGCCCGCGTCGGCGCCAACGCCGTCGTGGTGGCGGATGTGGCGCCGGGCATCGCGGTGGTCGGCATCCCGGCCAAGGCGGTGGTGACGCGCGACCGTGTCGAGACGCAGAAGTTCATGCCCTATGGCACGCCTTGCGGTGACATCCCCGATCCGGTGGCGCGCGCGTTGAACGGCCTGCTCGATCAGGTGTCGACCCTGCGCCGGCGCGTCGAGGAACTGGAATCGGAGCGCGGCGACGCGCATAATTCATCCGTATACGAAACATCGGGCGTTCCCAACGGAAGCGCCCGGCCCGACAATGGGGTGCGCGAGCCGGTGTCCGTGGACAGCGGTCCGGCGGCGTCCTGTTGAACCAAACACAAACACGAGGCTTGGCGTCGATCCGCTGAACGGTCGGGCCGGGGTGAAGGAAGGGTAAGGAGGGTAAAATGAGACTCAGCACCAAGGGACGCTATGCCGTCATGGCTATGGTCGATCTTGCTGCCACCAGCCAGGGGAGCCCCGTCGCCCTTGCCGACATCGCCGACCGGCAGGAGATTTCGCTCTCCTATCTGGAGCAGCTGTTCGCCAAGCTTCGCAAGGGCGGTCTGGTGAAGAGCGTGCGCGGCCCCGGCGGCGGTTATCTGCTGGCCCATCCGGCGGACGCGACCCGCGTGTCCGACATCATCCTGGCGGTGGACGAGCCGATCCGCACGACCCGCTGCGCCAACGGGACGCCGCAGGGCTGCCGGACCAACCGCTCGCGCTGCCTGACCCACGACCTGTGGGAGGAGCTGGGCAACCAGATCCACATGTATCTCAGCTCGGTCACCGTGGCCGACGTGGTGGAGCGGCGGATCATCGGCACCAGCAGCCTGACCATCCGCGGACCGCAGCCGGCGGACGAGGGTGCTGCGGTCGCGGCGGAGTAAGGGAGCGCCCTCCGGCCCTTTGTCCCGATGACCCGCGTCTATCTTGACCACAACGCCTCGGCGCCTCTGAAGCCGGCGGTGAAGTCGGCGATGATCCAAGCCATGGATCTCGCCGGCAACCCGTCGTCGGTGCACGGCTTCGGCCGCACGGTCCGTCGCGCGGTGGAGGAGGCGCGCGCCCAGGTCGCCGCCCTGGCCGGGGTGCGGCCCGCCCAGGTCTTCTTCACCGGCAGCGGGACGGAAGCCAACAATCTGGCGCTGCGCGGCTTTCCCGGCCGGCCGGTCGTGACCTCCGCCATTGAGCATGACTCGGTGCTGGAGGCGGTGCCCGGCGCCGCCCGAATCCCGGTGGATCGCCACGGCGTCGCCGACCTCGCCGCGCTCGACCACCTGCTCGCCGAGGTGAACGGCCCGGCGCTGGTCTCCCTGATGCTCGCCAACAACGAGACCGGCGTGATCCAGCCGGTGGCCGAGGCGGCGCGGATCGCCCGCGCCCATGGCGCGCTGCTCCACTGCGACGCCGTTCAGGCCGCCGGGCGGTTGCCTCTCGACCTCGCGATGCTTGGTGCCGACCTGCTGACCCTGTCGGCCCACAAGATTGGCGGCCCCGCCGGTGTGGGCGCGCTGATCCTCGCCGACGGGCTGGAGCCGGAGGCGCTGATCCGCGGCGGCGGGCAGGAGAAGCGCCGCCGCGCCGGCACCGAGAACGTCGTCGGTATCGTCGGCTTCGGCGCCGCCGCCCGCCTCGCACGGGAGGAGCTTCCCAACGGCGCCCGCCTGACCGCCCTGCGCGACGCGCTGGAGGCGTCGGCGCTCGCCGCCGTTCCGGCTGCGCGGGTGATGGGGGTCGGCGCGGCGCGGGTCGGCAACACCAGCAACCTGCTGCTGCCCGGCGTGGCGGGGGAGACGCAGGTGATGGCGCTGGACCTCGCCGGGGTGGCGGTCAGCGCCGGTTCGGCCTGCTCCAGCGGCAAGGTGAAGCCGTCCCACGTCCTGGCCGCCATGGGCGAAAGCACCGGGGACGCCGCCTGCGCCATCCGGGTCAGCCTGGGCTGGGACAGCGACGGCGCGGCGGTGGAGCGTTTCGCTGCCGCCTACGCCGCGATGGCGGCAAGGCTGGCCCGTGCCCCTGCGGCGTAATCGCCTCTCCATGACCTCCACCTCCCGCCGTGGGCCGTGTAAGGTTGCGCGGCGCCCCGCTTCTGGGTATCACCCGGCCGAAGGGACGGCGGCGACCCGCCGCCTTCACGGCCGACCTGTGCAGCGCTTCAACGGACGGCAAGCATGACGACATCCGATTCCGGCCCGCCGCGCTTTCCCATGGGAGAGTCCCCCAAGGGCATCGCCGGGACCATCGACGGCGATCTGGAGCCGTGCTGGCTGTGCGGCCGTTCGGTCGCGGCGCGCGCGATGTTCTGCCATTCCTGCGGGGCGGTGCAGGTGCCGCGCCCACTCGACCATTTCACCCGGCTGGGTCTGGAGCGCCGCTTCGACATCGAGCCGGAGGCGCTGGCCCGCCAGCACACCGGCTTCTCCCGTGCTATGGACCCCGAGCGCTTCGCGGCGCGCGGCGCGCGGCAGCAGGCCAACGCCCGCGCCCAGGCTGACGCGCTGGGCGAAGCCTATGAGACGCTGCGCGACCCGGTGCGCCGCGCCCGCTATCTGCTGGACCAACTGAACGCCCCCACCGCCGTCCTCTCCGTCGAGGAGGACGAGGAGGTGGCGGCGCTCGCCGACCGGCTGGACGGCACCCCGGACGTCACCGCCGTGGACCGGCTGGCCCAGGACATCGGTCAGCGCGTGGAAAGTTGCATCAAGTATCTTGCCATTGCCTTCCGCAACGGGCAGACCGACAACGCCGCGCGCATCCTCGCGCGGCTGGAGCGGTTGGAAGCGCTGGCGGCCGAATCCCGGACGCGACGCTCCGGCCTTGCCCCGAAGACACCCTAACCATCGCCACCGCATACCGACGCCTTTGTTCAGGAGAGCACCCCAATGCCCAAGATGACCTTCATCGAGCCGAACGGCACCCGCCACGAGGTGGACGCCCCGCTCGGCCTGTCCGTGCTCGAGGTCGCGCACAAGCACGGCCTGGACCTGGAAGGCGCCTGCGAGGGCTCGCTGGCCTGCTCGACCTGCCACGTCATCGTGGAGCCGGAGTGGTTCGACGTGCTGAACGAGGCTTCGGAGGACGAGGAGGACATGCTCGACCTCGCCTTCGGCCCTGACCAAAACCTCGCGCCTGGGCTGCCAGATCATCATCAGCGAGGAACTGGACGGTCTGGCCGTGCGCCTTCCCGGCGGCACCAACAACGCCATGCGCTGACCTGCCGCCGCGGCGCCTTCCGGGGCCGCCGCGGTCTGCACCCGGCACCGGGAAACCGGCGCGCCGTCCCCTTCGCGGGGCTGGGGCGCCCCGGTTCTCCGGTGGTGAATTTTTTGGGAACTAGCCCATATAGGGCGCCATGATCTCCTACGCCAACTCCCTCGGCATCGCCAAGCGTCCCCAGGACACCCGCGTGGTCGTCGCCATGTCCGGCGGCGTCGATTCCTCCGTCACCGCCGCCGTTTCTGCGGGAAGAGGGCTACGACGTGGTCGGCATCACGCTCCAGCTCTACGACCACGGCATCGCCCTGCAGAAGCCGGGCGCCTGCTGCGCCGGGCAGGACATCTACGACGCCCGCCAAGTGGCTGACCGCATCGGCATCCCGCACTATGTGCTGGATTACGAGGGTAAGTTCTCCCAGGACGTGATCGACGACTTCGCCGACACCTATCTGCGCGGCGAGACGCCGATCCCCTGCGTGCGCTGCAACCAGCGGGTCAAGTTCCGCGACCTGCTGAACACCGCCCGCGACCTCGGCGCCGACGCTCTGGCAACCGGCCATTACGTGCGCCGCGTCCAGGGGGGAGCGGGAGCGGAGCTGCACCGCGCCATCGATCCCGGACGCGACCAGAGCTACTTCCTGTTCGCCACGACGCGCGAGCAGCTGGAGTTCCTGCGCTTCCCGCTGGGCGGCCTGACCAAGCCGGAGACCCGCGCCCTGGCCGAGCGCCACGGGCTGGAGGTGGCGGCCAAGCCGGACAGCCAGGACATCTGCTTTGTCCCCAACGGCTCCTACGCCGACGTGGTGGCGAAGCTGCGCCCCGGCTCGGTCGAGCCCGGCGACATCGTGCATGTCGACGGGCGCGTCCTGGGTCGTCACCGCGGCGTGGTTCACTACACGGTGGGCCAGCGCAAGGGATTGGGCATCGGCGGCATCCGGGGCGAGGAAGAGCCGCTGTTCGTAGTGCGCCTGGAGCCCGGCCAGCGCCGCGTCGTCGTCGGCCCGCGCCGCGAGCTGGCGCGCAGCGTGGTGACGATCCGTGAGGTCAACTGGCTCGGCCCCGCCCTGGCCCCCGGCGAGGGGCTGGAGGTCGAGGTGAAGCTCCGCTCCGCCCAGCCGCCCGCCCCGGCGGTGTGGCGGCTGGGTGCGGACGGCACCGCGCAGGCCGAACTGCACGAGCCGCAATACGGTGTGGCACCCGGCCAAGCCTGCGTCGTCTACCAGGGCGACCGGGTGCTGGGCGGCGGCTGGATCGCCGGCACGGGAGCCTGACGAAAACTTCGCAAAAAGTGAAATTTCAGCGTTGACACCCCGGCCCCCCTGGAATACATAAGCGGCCCCGGCACGAACCGCGGCGGCCAACACCGAAACGGACCGCGCCGGGAGATGATGGTAAGCACGATGGCAGCGTAGCTCAGTGGTAGAGCAGGGGAATCATAATCCCTTGGTCGGGGGTTCAAATCCCTCCGCTGCTACCATCACGAAAGCCCGTCAAGTCTTCGACTTGGCGGGCTTTTTCTTTGGCCGACGTGGGGTAGGCGCGCTTCCCCTCAATCCTCCGTCAGCGCGTGGGCCATGGCGTCCTGCAACGGCGCCAGCACATAGTCGATGGCCCGTCGCTGACCCGTCGCGATCAGCACGTCGGCGGGCATGCCCGGATGCAGGGCCGCCGGGCCGAGGCGCTCCAGCGCGCCGGGCAGGGGGCGGATGCGGGCCACGAAGTAGGGGGCATGGGTCGTCGGGTCGGTCAGGCGGTCGGCGGAGACGTCGACAACGGTGGCGTCGATCGAGGGCATGCGGCGGGGCTTGAAGGCGCTGAGGCGGACCTGCGCGGTCTGGCCGGCCTTCACCACGTCGATGTCCAGCGGGTCGATGCGCGCCTCGATGGTCGGCGGGCCGCTGTCCGGAACGATGTCCATCAGCGGCTCGCCCGGCTTGACCACGCCGCCCACGGTGAAGACGGCCAGCCCGACCACGCGGCCGGGGACGGGGGCGCGGATCTCCGTGCGCTCCACCGCGTCGCGGGCGGCCTTCAGGCGGGCGGCGGTCTGGTCCAGGGCGTTCTGCGCCTCCTCCATCTCCGCGGCGATATCGGAGCGGCGGGCCGTTTCCTTGGCATGGAGCTGGGTGTCGGCGACCGTCACCGCCTGCTCGGCCAGCAGGGCGCGGGCGCGGGACTGATCGCGGGTGCCGGCCAGGTCGGCCATGGCCCGCTTCAACGATAGAACCCGCAGCTTGCGCTCCAGCCCCTTGTTGAAGAGGTCGAGCACGCCGGCCAACTCCTCCTCGATGAAGACGATCTGCTCCGCCGCCGCGCGCTCCTGGGCGCGGTGGGCGGTTACCTCGCGCTCGGCCTGGAGGCGCTGTTCGCGCAGCACGGCCATGTCGCCGTCATGGCGGGTCCAGCGCGCGGCAAACAGCTGCTGCTGCACGGCCAGGGCGCGCCGGGCGGCGGCGCTCCCATCCACCAGTTCCGCCGGGACGGAGAAGGCGCGCTGGCCGGCGTATTCGGCGCGCAAGCGGGCCATGCGGACCAGGGCGGCAGCCTGTTCGTTGGACAGTTCCTCCAGGGTGGCGCGGCTCTGCGTCCCTTCCAGGCGGAGCAGGGTCTGGCCGGCGGCCACCGTATCGCCGTCGCGCACCGCCAGTTCGGCGACGATGCCGCCTTCCAAATGCTGGATGGTCTTGCGGTTGCCGTCCACCACCACCGTACCCGGCGCGTGGGCGGCGCTGTCCAGCGGGGCCAGGAAGCCCCAGCCGAGCCCGGCGCCCAGCGCCAGGGCAATCACCGCGCAGCCCGCCCGCACCGCTCCGCCGATGGATGGCTCGGCGCGGCGCGGTTCCGCCGGAATGGCGCTTCGGCCCAGCAGCGTTTCGGTCGTGGTCATCGTGAACTCTCCAATCAGGGGGTGGCGGCAGCGGCGACCGGCTGCGGGGTGGCGGTACCCAGCCGCCGGACCATCTCGGCCCGCGTCGCGGTCTGGTCGATCATGCCGTCGCGCAGCACGACGATGCGGTCCACCGCGTCGAGGACGCAGCGGCGGTGGGCGATCACCACCACCGCGGCGCCGCCGGCCTTGGCCTCGGCGATGGCGCGCAGCAGCGCCGCCTCGCCGGCCTGGTCCAGGTTCGCGTTGGGCTCGTCGAGAACGAGCAGGCGGGGATCGCCGTAGAGGGCGCGGGCGAGCGCGATGCGCTGCCTCTGCCCGCCGGAGAGCCGGGCGCCGCCTTCGCCGATCGCCGTTTGGTAGCCGTCGGGGAGGCGGCCGATCATCTCGTGCACGCCGGCCCGCCGCGCAGCCGCGGTGACCAGCACAGGGTCGGGCTCGCCCAGCCGGGCGATGGCGTCCTCCACGGTGTCGCCGAGCAGGCCGACGCCCTGCGGCAGATAGCCGACATGCCGCCCGCAGTCGTCGCGGTGCCAGCGCCACACATTGTGGCCGTCGAGATAGACGCCGCCCTGGGTCGGCTCCAGCACGCCGACCAGCAGCCGGGCCAGCGTGGACTTGCCCGCCGCCGAGGGGCCGACGATGCCCACCGCCTCGCCCGGCTCCACCGAGAAGGACAGGCCGCGCAGCGTCGGGCGCTCCGAGCCCGGGGGGACGTAGGTCACGCGGTCCAGCAGCAGGGAGCCGCTGGGGCGGGGCAGGGGAGCGCCCGGCGTGGGAGCCGCGTCCGCCGTGAACAGGACGCGCAGGCGGCGCAGGCTCTCGCGGGCCGAGGACCAGTTGCGCCAGGAGTCGATCAGCTGCTCGAAGGGCGCCAGCGCGCGGCCCATCAGGATGGAGGCGGCCAGCATGCTGCCCGGCGACACCTGCCGGTCCAGCACCAGCATCGTTCCGGCGGCGAGGATCGCCACCTGGGAGGTCATCCGACAAACCTTGGCGAGCGAGGCGACGGCCTGTGCCCGTCCCGCGGTCCGGTTGACCAGCCGCAGATGGTCGTCCTCAACCGCCTGCCAGCGGCGGCGCAGGTTGCCCATCATGCCCATGGCGGCGACGGCCTCCACGCCGTGCGATGCCGCTTCGACCTCGGCGCCGTGGCGGCACAGGGCGCGGTTGGCCTCCGCCGCACCCGGCATGGTCAGCATCCGGCCGAGCAGGCTCACCCCGACCAGACAGAGGATGCTTCCACCGCAGACGAGGCCGTAGAGCGGGTGGATCAGCGTCAGGAAAAGCAGGAAGACGAGGCTGAGCGCGGCGTCGAGCGGTGCCGTGAGGCTCGGCCCGGACAGGAACTGGCGCAGTTCGTTTAGGTCGCGCAGCGCCTGGGCCGGGCGGCTGGCGCCGCCGCGCAGCAGGCCGCCCATAGACGCCTCCAGCGCGTCCATGGTCAGGCTGCGCGCCGCCAGATGCCCCATGGCCTGGGTCAGCCGCCCGCGGATCGCCTCGACCAGCCCGAACACGGCAAAGCAGCCCAGCGCCAGCAGCGACAGGGCCACCAAAGTCTCCACGCTGCGGCTGCCCAGCACGCGGTCGTAGACCTGCATCGTGTAGAGCGGCATCGCCAGCTGGATGAGGGCGAGAAAGACGCTGAACCCGCCGGCGGCGGCGAGGCCGGTGGCGATGCGCCGGCGGATCGCGTGCAAGGCCGGCGGGTGGTCGGATGGGCCGGCGGATGGGCTGCGGCGGGATTCCCGTGCGGCCATGGGAAGGGCGCTCCTGTCGTCCGGAGAAGGGAAAGGGGCGCGCCGGGAAGGACGGCGCGCCCGGGACCTCGGTCAGGCGGATCAGTAGAAGGAGATGTCGCCCATCGGGTTGTCGCCCTTCACGATCAGGTCGTGATAGCCGGTGTCGTTCGCCGCGTTCCACGTGACGACGTAATTGCCGTCCTTCTGCCAGATGCTGTATTGGCCGTCGGCGGGCGCGCTGGTCGAGCCGGCGTAGCTGTAGCTGCCCTTCAGCCAGATCTGGTCCTCGTCCTTGAAGTCGGTGATGGTGTCGGCGTTGCCGGCGTAGATGTCGCCGCTGTCCTTCGTCTCGAAGAAGAACCAGTCGGCCCCGGCCCCGCCGGTCATCTGGTCCTTGCCCATGCCGCCATAGAGGTCGTCGAAGGTGTCGCCGCCGCTCAGCGTGTCGTTGCCCTCGCCGCCGTAGAGCTTGTCGTAGCCGCTCTCGCCGTAGAGCTGGTCGTTGCCGCTGCCGCCATAGAGCGTGTCGGTGCCGTAATAGCCCATCAGCAGGTCGTTGCCCGACTCGCCGTAGAGCACGTCGTTGCCGTTCCAGCCGTCCAGCGTGTCGTTGCCGGACCAGCCGAGAATGGTGTCATTGCCGTCGTAACCCTGCACGTAGTCATTGCTGACGCCGTACTTGATCATGTCGAGATAGTCGGCGTTGTTGGTGCCGTAAACGTTTGCCATTGATGCGTTTCCTTCGGATCAGGGGATTGTGCCGTGCAGGGGGAGGTGCTTCATTCGGCTTTCTTCTTGCCGGTTCGCTTTGAAGACCTCGCCCTTGCACAGCCATTCTTCCCGGATCGGGCATCCGGCACTGTTGTCCACCTCACAGTTTTGAACAGGAGAGAAAATGCGCTGCGGTCAGCGTCGCCGGTACAGGATCATCCCGCCATGGTGCAGCACCCCGTCGATGAAGTCGCCGTCGGCGGTGAAGCCGGTGTCGTCCCAATAGTCGATGTGGTCGCCGGTAACCCGATAGCGGCCCTGGTACGCCTTCTCCCGGTTGCCCCGCGCCTCGACGTAGCGGTTGTTGGGGAGAAGCTCGTGGCGGACGCGGCCGTCCTCCGTCACCCACAGGCCGACATAGGGGTGATCCGCTTGCTGCACTTCAGGCCGGTCGGCGGTCTGGGCCAGCGCCTTGCGGTCGGGCAGGGCCTCGGCGCCGGAGGCGAGCAGGGCGGCGGTTAGGGTGGCGGTTCGGGCGAATGCACGTTTCATGGCGTGCCTCCTTCCGACGGGCGGCGCTCGGCGAACAGCTCCGACAGGGTGCGTGCGGCGGAGATCGCGCGGGGGAAGCCCGCGGGGACCGTCACCATGTAGACGATCTCCTTCAACTCGTCCTCGGAGACGCCGGCGTTGAGCGCGTAGCCGGCGTGGATCTTCATGAAGGCCGTCTCGCCGATGGCGGCGAAGGCGGCGACGGCAGCCAGCTGGCGGGTCCGCGTGTCCAGTCCCGGCCGGGACCAGACGTCGCCCAGCGCGTAGGCCTCGGTGGCCTCCGCCAGAAAGGGGAACTCCTCGCGCATCCGCTCCAGTGTGGGTTGGGGCTGGCCGTTGTTCAGGCTGCGGATCACCTCGCCGCCGCGCTTGGCGCGCTCCTCCGTGGTCAGGGCGCTGGCCAGGGCGGGGGCGGGCATCGCCGGAACCGCGGCGAGCAGCCCCGCCGCAACGAGGGTGCGCAGGCGCGCGGGCGGACGGCCGAGGGTGTCGGTGCCGTGGGTCATGCTGACTTCCTTCGCTTTGGCTGGCTCAATGGCTGGCCGTGGGACGGACCACGATCTCGTTGGTGTCCACGTCGTCCGGCTGCTCGATGGCGTGCAGGATGGCCCGCCCGATGGCGTCCGGCTTGATGGAGACGGCGCGGTAGCTCCGCATCAGCTCCTCGGCCTCCGGGTCGGTGATGGTGTGGGCCAGCTCCGATTCCACGACACCGGGGCAGACGCAGGTGACGCGCAGCCGCTCGTTCTCCTGGCGCAGCCCGTCGGAAATGGCCCGCACCGCGTATTTCGTCGCGCAGTAGACGGCGGCGGTCGGCGACACGGCGAGCGCCCCGATGGAGGCGATGTTGATGATCTGGCCGAAGCCCTGGCCGTTCATGACCGGCAGCACCGCGGCGATGCCGTAAAGGACGCCGCGGATGTTCACGTCGATCATGCGGTCCCATTCCTCGACCTTCAGCGAGGCGATGGGGGACAGCGGCATGACCCCGGCGTTGTTGACCAGCACGTCGATGCGCCCGAACCGCTCCTGCGCGAAGGCGGCGAAGGCCGCCATGTCCGCGCGGCTCGTCACGTCCAGCGCGCGGACCTCGGCGGTCCCGCCCCCGGTCCGGATGTCGGCGGCCAGGGCCTCCAGCCGGTCCGTCCGGCGGGCGCCGAGCACCAGCTTCGCCCCGGCGGCGCCGAGGACGCGGGCGGTGCCTT
This sequence comes from Azospirillum brasilense, assembly GCF_022023855.1. Classification (NCBI taxonomy): domain Bacteria; kingdom Pseudomonadati; phylum Pseudomonadota; class Alphaproteobacteria; order Rhodospirillales; family Azospirillaceae; genus Azospirillum; species Azospirillum brasilense. Next base: position 137,304 of record NZ_CP059449.1, on the reverse strand, counting down.
CGCCGATGCCGCTGGAGGCGCCGGTGATGAGAATCGTCTTGTCGGTGATCGCGGTCATATCGTGCTCCCTTCCGTCGATCGTTGCGGTGACGGAGAAAAGCTATGATCAACCGTTCGATAGTTCGAGTTGCCAATCGTGAACAGGCTGGTTAGGTTCTCTAACCAATGAGCGATCCTTTCGAAGGCATGGCGGCGTTTCTGGCGGTGGCCGAGACGCTCAATTTCCGTCGGGCGTCCGAGCGCCTGGGCGTCACCCGCTCCGCCGTCAGCCAGGCGGTCCGCCGGCTGGAGGACCGTATCGGCGTGCCGCTTCTTCAAAGGACGACGCGCAGCGTCCGGCTGACCGACGCGGGCGCGCATCTGCTGGCCGCGACGCGCCCGGCGCTGGCGGAGATCGGCACGGCGCTGGAGGTCATCGCCTCGGCGCATGGGGCGCCCGGCGGCATGCTGCGGCTGGCCGTCTCGTCCATCGCGGAAAGCATTCTGGAGGGCGAGGCACTGGCCGGCTTCCTGGCCGCCTACCCATCGGTCGGCATCGACATCCTGGTGACCGACGAGGAGTTCGACATCGTCGCGGCGGGTTTCGATGCGGGTGTCCGGCTGGGCGAGGCCATCGAGCAGGACATGATCGCGGTCCCGGTCTCCGCCCCGCAGCGGCAGCTGGTGGTAGCCTCACCGGCCTATCTGGCGCTGGCCGGCCGCCCCGTTCACCCGCGCGATCTTCTCGCCCACCGTTGCATCGGCTGGCGTCCGGCGCCGGACGTGGCGCCCTACCGCTGGGAGTTCACCGAGGACGGCCGCGACTTCGATATCGCGGTGAACCCGAGGGTCGCGACCAACGACATGGGGATGATGGTCCGGCTGGCCCTGGCCGGCGCCGGGATCACCTGCGGCATGGAGGAGACCTTCCGGCCCCATCTGGAACGCGGCGCGCTGGTGGCCGTCCTGGAGGCGTTCTGCCCGCCCTTTGCCGGCTTCCATCTCTACTACCCCAGCCGCCGGACGGTGCCGCCGCGGCTGCGCGTCCTCATCGATCATCTGCGGGCGCGGAACGGTGTGTCGCCGAGAGCGTCACGTCTGGGGTGAGTCGAGGCGTTGCCGCGGCATCAGCGCGAAAACGCCCCAGCCCAGATAATCCCGCGTGTGGGTGGCGTAGCGCACCGGTTCCGAAGTCAGTTTGGCTCGAACGTCCTCCGCGAGGTCGTCGCCGGGATTGGCGTCCAGCCAGCGGCGCATGGTCAGCCATTTGGCCGCCTCGTAGCGGTCCCAGCCGTCCTGGTCGGCCAGAACCATCTCGACGACGTCGCAGCCAAGGCGGCCGAAGGACGCGAGAAGCTCAGGGAGCGTGAGGAAGTCGGCGATGGCGTTGGCGAGGCACCCCTTGGCAATCTCTTCCGTCGGCGGCATCCGCCTCCAGTAGGGCTCGCCGACGAGGATGATCCCTCCGGCGCGCAGGCTCCGCGTCAGAAGCCCGACCGTGCCGGCGACACCACCGGCAATCCAGGTGGCACCGACACAGGCGGCCACATCGACTTTCTCGTCGGAAACGTATCCGGCGGCATCGCCATGGATGAACGTGACACGATCGGCGACCCCGAGTTCGACGGCACGGAGCTTCGCTTGCTCGGTGAACAACCGGCTCATGTCGATGCCAGTGCCGACGATGCCATGATCGCGTGCCCAGCTGCACAGCATCTCCCCCGAACCGCTGCCGAGATCAAGCACCCGGGCTCCCGATTCCAGACGTAGCGCGGCGCCGAGCGCGGCGAGCTTTTCCGGTGTGATCGGGTTGTGAATGCGGTGAGCGCTTTCACTGATGTTGAATATTCGAGGAATGTCCACTTTGGGAGACGTCCTTGAACGGATGCTGGGAGTGGGCGGACTCGCCTTGGCACGAAGGCGGCGGTCCGGCGAGCGAGAGTGGTGGAGTGATGGCTGCGCGGAATTGCAGGATAACCTGCGGGGCGCGTCTCAACAAGTTCTCACCAGGGTTGTGTCAAGCTCCGCGCTTGAACGGGCCTGCGTTTCCGGAGACCGCCCCCACAGCTTGCGGCTCGCGTCCCAACGTATGGCTACCTGGAAACGGAAACGGCGGGTACCGGAACCCTGAGGCCCCAGCGCCCGCCTTCTTTTCTGGAATGCGCTCCGGCCCCGCCGCCTCAGCCGAACCATTATTAGAATTCATGATCGCCCCTGTGTTTAAAATTGCAATATATTACAATGTACGGCGTATTAATGCATTGCAAATTATTAAAATCGTGGAAGTTGTGACGCGAAACAGTCGTGGTTTTATTATCATGTTCTGTGCGTAAAAGAACATAACGCTAGAAAAAGTAGCGAAGTGGGAAATTTGTCAGCAAGCACTGCGCCCTGTTTGCTACTGATCGCATTTCGCCGAGGTGCATCGGTGATAGGGGAGGCGGCCAATCATCCACGGTCAGATTTCCTTCCTTCTGCGCACGGAGGCACCAAGCCATTTGCTGCATTTGCCGAGAGGATCTGGGAAATCCTCGTGATGAATGGACACGTCCCAAGGGGGCGCCTGTTTCCGTTCCAGGGCTACGGTTGTCGGCAGGAGTTGCGGATCCGCTCCCGCAGCTCCCGACAGTCACGGGTCCATGACGTCGCCCAGCGTGGCGGCGAGGTCGCCGGGCTCCACCGGCTTGTGCAGCAGGCGGCAACCGATGGAGCGCGCCTCGCGCAGCCGCTCCGGCGCCGTGTCGCCGGTGATGATGACCACCGGCACATCCCAGCGGCTCCGTACAAGCTCGGCCACCTTGCGGCCGGTCTGGCCGCCGGGCAGGCGATGGTCGGCCAGCACCACATTGGGGCGGTTGCGCATCCGGGGCAGGCGGGCAGCCAACTCCTCCGCCGAGCCGACGGCCGTCACCTGGACGCCCCAGCGTTTCAGCAGCATGGTCATGGCATGGCGTACCCGCTCGTCGTCCTCCACCAGCAGCACCCGCCGGCCCTTCATCCGGTCCGTTGGCGATGCCGTCACCGCCGCGCTGGTGGCGGCGACGGCCATGGCGCGCGCGGCAGCGGTCAGGCGGCGGTCGGGTTGGGGGGGGAGGGCGGCGCGCGGAACGGTCACCATGAAGACCGTGCCCCGACCGACCTGCGACCGCAGGTCCAGCGTCAGGCCGAGCAGCCGCGCCATGCGGGCCACCAGCGGCAGGCCGAGGCCGAAGCCCTTGGCCGCGCTGCGCTCCGGGTTGTCGAGCTGGTGGAACTCCTCGAAGATGGCGTCGCGGGCGTCGGGGGGAATGCCCCGTCCGTCGTCCCACACCTGAAATTCCAGCGCATCGGGGCGACGTCGGCAGCCCAGAAGAACACGTCGTCCGTTTCCCCCCCCGTGACGGATGGCGTTGGACAGCAGATGGGTCAGTATCCGTTCCAGCAACCGCGGGTCGGTCCGCACCGCCACGCCGCAGGGGTGGACGTGCAAGCTCGTCCCCTCGGTCGTTGCGCTCTCCCGGAACTCCTGGGCCAGACGGCGCATCAGCGCGTCGGGTCTGAATTCCGTGACCACGACGTCCACCGCGCCGGCTTCCAGCCGGGCAAGGTCCAGAAGGCCGCTCAGCATACCGCTCAGGCTGTCGATGGAGGCCTGGAGCAGATCCGCCGCCTCTCTGGCCGAGGGGTTGGAGCCGACGGCGCCACGCAGAATGTGGGCATAGAGCGCCGCCGCCTGGATCGGCTGGCGCAGGTCGTGGCTTGCGGCGGTCAGAAAGCGCGCCTTGGCCCGGTCGGCGCGCTCCGCCGTCTCATGGGCACGGCGCAGTTCCTCCTCCCGAGCGGTGCGGCGGTCTTCGGCGCGGTGAAGCCGGTCGCGGAGCCGCCCCATCTCGCGGCGCTGCTCGACTAGTTCGGCGGCCAGACGCGCGCTTTCCTCGACCAGACGGCTGGCGTCGCGCTGCAGACGATCCGCGGTCCGGACCCCCTCGGCAAGGTTGCGGTTCAGCGCTTCCAGGCTGTCCCGCAACGCCTTGCCGGTGGTTGATCCACCCCTGTCCGGTTCATCCGAGTCCGCATGTTTCGGCATATATGTCTCCACGATGGCCCCCGCTCACCGCCGCACAACAACTTCCGGCTCTTGAATCCGCATGCTTCAGGTGACAACAGCGCAGAACAGGAATTGTTTTCGCGGACATGACGATTCGCGCGCGTGCAAGGGTCCCAATCATCGCTTCTAGGCTGTCGGTTGCGGAGCAGCGACACGCTGTGCCCAAAAGGGCGGCGGATTGTCGCATATACGACATGTCCTGGTTGCGCGGGGAGCTCAGCCTGCGGCACCGGAACGGTCGCTGCGCTGTTGAATCCCGTGGCGCCGTTCCGGCGCCGATACGGACGCCACAGGCTGACCAGATGGAGTTTCAAAGCGATGCAGGAACCCGGCGATGGGAAGGGGCGGCCCTGCGTCGCAGCCGCCCTTCGCTGGCACACCGATTGCTTTGTAAGCAAACGGATGCAGGTTTCCATCATACGGGATGTTTCTTGACCTTGTTCGCTTGGCGAACGATCTAACGTCCCTGGCGCCTGCGCGGCCCGTGGCTGGTGCATTTGGAGGCAGGTTTGATCAACCCTATGATTACGGCCACCGCCGGCTGGTCCGAGGCGGTGGAGGAGCGGGCGCAGCGCTTGCTCCGCTATCAGGTCGGGACCGAAGGGCCGGACGGTGCCCCGGTGACCGTGCAGACCATGTTCGAGCGCTGCGGCTTCACGCCGGTCGCCAGCGCCCGTTTCCTGATGTGCATCCCGCCGTTGACGGCGATGCACGAGCTGACCAAGACCGTCACGCGCTTCCGCATCGACGGCGAGGTTTGCCCGGACCCGACGGGCATGGCGAAAGCGGCCTTGTCCTTTGCCGGGCGCGCGGTGGCGGTGCATGAACTGCACCCAGAGCGCCGGTTCGTCGCCGGCGTCATTTCCTCCCTCCTGGGGTTGCAGGGTCCCAGCCGGCGGTAGGGTCGGGCGATCGCCGGAGGTGCCTTCGATTCATGCGGATAACCAAGGGCCGTGCGGTTCCGCGCGGCCCTTTGCCGTTCCATGCCGCCGGAAATCCGCCATTCTTTAAAAGTTGTAACCGTCCTTTGGTTGCTCGTTCAGCGGAGTCGCATTATCAGTGTTCGGCTGTACGACCATGGGCTGGGTCCACCGGTTCTTGGCCAGTTCTTTGACCAGCTCCCTGGCCAGTTCCCGGGCTCGGGCGAAGGAGGGTGCCGCGATGGACAGGAAGCCGGTCGATTACGGGCAGTACAGCATTCTGGTCATCGAAGATCAGCCCTTCGTGCGCCGGACCATCATGCAGATCCTCTCGCAGATCGGCTTCCGCTCGATCGCCGAGGCCGACAACGGGGAGACCGGCATGCGGGAATGCATCCGCGCCACCCCGGACGTGATCGTCTGCGACATCGACATGAAGCCGGTGTCCGGCCTCCAGTTCCTGGCTGAGCTGCGGGCCAGCGCGGAGGTGCGGAACCGCCGCACGCCGGTGGTCTTCCTGACCAACCACACGGAATCCGAAATCGTGAAGAAGGCCATGTCCCTGGGTGTCAACGGCTTCGTCGTGAAGCCGCCGTCCTTCGGTGCCCTGAAGGAGCGGGTGGACCGTCTGCTGGCCGGCAAGTGAGGAAGAGGATGGGGGGCGTGGTGCGGCGTGCGGTGCTGTGCGGTCTGGCGGTGCTGCCGCTGGCCGCCTGTTCAGGAGAGCCGGGCGAGTCTGACATGCGCAAGCTGGTGGAAACGCACACCCGGCGGGCACTGGACGGCCAGGGGCAGGGCGGCTTCCGCGGTTTCGAGGGCTTCCGCAAGCAGGGCTGCGTCGATACCAAATACCGGAACGGCGCCCCGAAGCCGGACGACAAGCAGTATGATTGCTATTACGCGGCGACCTTTGCGCCGCAGCCGGGTGTGCCGGCGATGACCGTGAACGGAAAAGGCCGCTTCACCCGCACCGACAAGGGCCTGACCTTCGAGGATCTGGGAGCGCAGCCACGTTGATATGGCGCGCTGATGCGGCAACAGTTCAGCGTTGTCTGGAAAAGGAAACGGCCGGCCATGACCCTGTCATGAACCGGCCGCGTCAGATGGTGGAAGGGGCTGGATTTGAACCAGCGTACGCTTACGCGGGCAGATTTACAGTCTGCTGCCTTTAACCACTCGGCCACCCTTCCGCTGATGCTTGACGCGACCATCGGAGACCTGCCGTTCATCGGGCCTTGCTTGGCCTTCCGTCCGGCGGGTGGCGTTATCTAACGGGTGACGGCGCTCCGGTCAAGCGGCTTTCTTCACCGGCAACGCATCTTTGTTCAGGCACCTTCGTTCAGGCCCCCTCGCCACGGGCCACGCGGGCCAGGGTGCTCAGCGGGTCGCCGTCCTCCGCGCTGAAGCAGGCGCTGAAGTCGTCGCACACCTCGCAGTTCGGGGATTTGCAGAGCATCAGCCCCTCGCGCTCGCACAGTTGGCGGTAGAAGAATTTCTTCCATTTCATGTCGCCGCTGTTCAGCGCGACCAGCGACGGGAAATGGCGGCGGAACATGGCGTTCAGCTCCCGCCGGTTGGCGAAGCCCATGTCCTGCCAAAGGTGATTCGGCCCCAGCGTGCGGCGGGCGACGATGGCGGCCAGCCATTCCTCCTCGACGGTCCCGGCGGCGCGGTGGTCGAGCAGGAAGGCTCGCAGATCCTCCTCCTCGATGGCGTCCTCGCCGCTGCCGTCAGGCAGGGTGGGGAGGAGATGGGCGAAGCCCGTCGCATGCCGTCGGATCACTTCGGCCAGCGCGCCGCGGGGCAGTCCCAGGGACGCTGTGACGCCGCCGGGATGCTGCGCGGCCAGGCCGACGATGCGGGTAAACAGCAGCCGGTCGAGGGCTGGGCCATCCGGAAGGCTGTCCAGTGCATCGGCGGGTGGATGGATGGAGAGGGCCAGGGCCGGATCAGCGATATGGGCAATCACGGTGTCGGCAATCATGTTCGGCGAACTCCCGCATCGGGGGGTTGTTCGGTCATGACCATGATGGTGGATCAAATTCCCGCAACTGCGAAGTGGTTTTTTGCGGGTGCGTTGTCGAGGCTTCCCCGGCATCCGCGTCAGCCGTTCAGGACCTCGGCCGTGAAGCGCTCGAAAAAGCCGTCGATGACGCGGTCGGCCTTGGCCTTGACCAGCTTGACCGCCAGACGGCCGACGGCCCCGCCCAGCGCCGCCGCGAGTGTGAAGGACAAGTGGGTGTGGCCGTCCACCTCCTCCAGCGTGATGCGGGCCTCGCCCTTGACCGCCCCGGCAAGACCGCCCTTGCCTTCGGCGTAGAGAATGTAGAAGCGCGGCGCGTCCTCCGGCGCTACCCGGACGTTGCCGGCAAAGCGCGCGTTCAGCGGCCCGACCGTGGCGCGAACGCGCGCGGTGTATTCGGTGGGCGACAGCCGGTCCATCTCCTCCAGCACCGGGATGCAGCGTTGCAGCACGGCGGGATCGCAGAGCGCGGTGAAGACCCGCTCGCGCGCCGCCGGAATCCGGTACTGGCCGTTCAGTTCCATGAATCACCTGTTGTTGGTCGGGAACGCCAAGCGATTTGGTGTATGGATGACCCGCTTCCAAGACGCGCAATCGAGCACGGAGGGCGACAAACATGCGGCAGGCCGTCACAACGCTGACCACCCAAACCCACGGCCAGGGGCTGGTCGAGGTGACCGAGCCGGTGGCCCGCTGGGTCGCCACCCAGGGCATGGAGACCGGTCTGCTGACGGTCTTCTGCCGGCACACCTCGGCCTCGCTGGTGATCCAGGAGAACGCCGACCCGAGCGTGCGCGGCGACCTGGAGCGCTTCTTCAAGCGGCTGGTGCCGGAAGGCCCCGCGCTTTACGACCACATTCTGGAAGGGCCGGACGACATGCCCGCCCACATCCGCAGCGCGCTGACCACGGTGCAGCTGTCCATCCCCGTGCTGGAGGGGCGGATGGCGCTGGGCACCTGGCAGGGGATCTATCTGTTCGAGCACCGCCGCCGGCCCCACGAGCGGACCCTGGCGCTGCATCTGCTGGGCGAATGAGGGGACGGCGTCCGCGCCTCTACCCCAGCCAGCCCTCGACATAGGGTTCGAGCCACCAGAACAGGGCGACGGCGGCGACCAACCAGATCCCGACCATCAGAGCGGCGGCGGTGTAGCTGACCGGCCGGTCGGCCAGCCGGGCGGCGGTGGCGCGGTGTTCCTCCAGCACCGCCGCCGGGATCAGACGGATGACCAGCAGGATGCCGAGCGGAACGATCAGCAGGTCGTCCAGGTAGCCCAGAACCGGCACGAAGTCGGGGATCAGGTCGATGGGGCTGAGCGCGTAGGCCGCCACCGCGGCGGCGGCCACGCGGGCGTACCAGGGCGTCCGCGGGTCGCGCGCCGCCAGGTAGAGCGCGATCACGTCGCGCTTGATCCGCCGCGCCCAGCCCTTCGCCGCCGCCAGCATCGCGGCCTGTCAGCCCGCCGCCGGGACGGGAGCGGCGGACTGGCGCAGCCGTTCCAGCAGGGACTTGGTGGCGAAGCCGTCGGGCACGGCGCCGATCGATTGCTGGAAGCGGCGCACGGCGTTGCGGGTGTTGGCGCCGACGATGCCGTCCGCCGTCCCCGGCTCCATGCCCAGCGAGGCCAGCCGCTCCTGAAGCTCGATCCGTTCGTCGCGGCTCAGCGCCGGTTCGTGGCGCGGCCAGCTTCCCTGGACGCCGGAACGACCCGCCAGACGGTCGGACAGCAGCGCCACCGCCAGCGCGTAGCTGGTGGAGGGGTTGTACTTCATGATCGCCCGGAAATTCTCCCGGACCAGGAAGGCCGGACCCTGCGCCCCGGCGAGCATCAGGACGGCGGCCCGCTCCTCCTCGCCGCCGCTCAGATCGCCGCCGTTGACCGGCCGCACGCCGAGGCGGCGCCATTCGGAGACCGGTTTGGTGATGTTGTATTCGGCCTGCTCGTAGGGGAAGCCGGCGGGCAGGGTGACTTCCTCGCCCCAGCGCTCCCCGGTGCGCCAGCCGTTGGCCTGCACGAACTTCGCGGTGGAGGCGAAGACGTCGGGCAGGCTGCCCCAGATGTCGCGCCGCCCGTCGCCGTCCTCGTCGGTGGCGTGCTTCAGGAAGATGGTCGGCATGAACTGAGTCTGGCCCATGGCGCCGGCCCAGGAACCGCTCATCCGCTCCGGCGGGATGTCGCCGCTGTCGAGGATGCGCAGGGCGGCCAGCAGCTCCGTCCGGAAGTAGCTGGCGCGGCGGCCCTCATAGGCCAGCGTGGTCAGCGCGTCGACGACGGAGAAGCCGCCGGTGAAGTTGCCGAAGTCGGTCTCCACGCCCCAGAAGGCCACCAGGATCTCCGCCGGGACGCCGGAGCGCTGGCTGATGCGGCGCAGCAGCGCGCCGTTGTCCTGGATGCGCTGGCGCCCGGCCTGGACGCGGCGGTCGTTGACCGCGCTGTCCAGATACTGCCAGGGCTGGCGGTTGAACTCCGGCTGGGAGGAATCCAGCTCGACCACCCGGTCCGACAGCTTCACGTTGGCGAAGGCGCGGTCGAAGGTCTGGGCGCGGATGCCCTGGCCGAGCGCCTCGGCGCGCAGGGACTTCAGCCAGTCGGCAAAGCTGACGGCGGGCTGGACCGGGGCCACGCTGGCCGGGGCGGCGGCGGACGCCTTCGCGATTCCGGACGTGGTGGTGGCCGACACGGGCGGGGCGCCCGTCGTCTGGCAGCCGGCCAGGATCGTGGTGGCGAGCAGGAGGCGGACGGGAAGGGACAGCAGGGGGCGCATGCGCTCTCGTGACCATCAGGGAAAAGCTGAGCCGGAGCCTAGGACGGACGGCCCTTTCACTCAACGGACAAGTTCAGGGGACACAGCTCGAATAACCGTTCAAGCAGCCTGGGCTTAACCGTGAACAAAACTTGAACAAACGGGCTGAAATCCCCATATCTAGGGCATTCCGAAACCAGAGACGAGACGTTCGCGGCCCGCCCCCCGGCGCGCCGCCGAGAGGGTTCGCCATGCCGTATTTTCCGACCATCGAACTCACCCCGCAGGTGTCCCTGCTGCTGGCGCGGGGGGCTCTGCGCCTGAATCCCGGCCAGTGGGTGCGGGGTCCGAAGGGGCATGGCCGCTACCTGCGCACCGACCCGCGGACCGGCACCACCTATGTGAGCTGGCTGCGCCCCGGCGATGATTGGGAAACCGCGTCGCAGCGCTTCAGCCGGGCCTGCCAGAAGGGCTTCATCGGGCGCTACCGCGGCGGCTACGAGGCGGAGAAGGCGCGCCGGGAGATGGCCCGCCTGATCGCCGGCGCCGACCGCACGGAAGGCTTCCCTTTGCGGGACGAGCGGCAGCCGACGCTGTTCTAAGGCGGGAACGCACGCGCCCAGGGAGAGCAGAGGCTTGGCCGAAGGGACCATCAACGCCATCCGCATCGGCTGCGCCGGCTGGAGCATCCCGAAGCCTTCCGCCCCGGCCTTCCCGGCGGAGGGCACGCATCTGGAGCGCTACGCCCGCGTCTTCCCGATGGTGGAGGTCAACAGCCGCTTCTACCGCCCGCACAAGCCGGAGACCTGGGAGCGCTGGGCGGCCTCGGCGCCGCCGGACTTCCGCTTCGCGGTCAAGCTGCCGCGCGCGATCACGCACGAGCAGCGGCTCAAGGACTGCGCCGCCGCGCTGGAGCATTACCTGTACGAGGTCGGGCATCTCGGCGACCGGCTGGGGCCGCTGCTGGTGCAGTTGCCGCCGACGCTGCGCTTCCAGCCGGCGGTGGCCAGACCCTTCTTCGCGGCCCTGCGCGAGCGGTTCGCCGGCCTCGTCGTCTGCGAACCGCGCCACCCGAGCTGGTTCGCGGCGGAGCCGGACCGGCTGCTGGTCGAGCACGCCGTGGCCCGCGCCGCCGCCGACCCGGCCCCGGTGCCCGCCGCGGCGGAGCCGGCGGGCTGGGACGGCTTCCGTTACTGGCGGCTGCACGGCTCGCCGGTGATGTACCGCAGCGCCTACCCGCTGGACGTGCTGGCCCGGCTGGCCCGGCGCTTCCGGGACGAGGCGCGGGAGCGGCCGGTCTGGTGCGTCTTCGACAACACGGCGGACTTTCACGCGGTTGACGATGCGCTGACGCTGATGAGCCGTTTGGGTGCCTCCACAGGTCAGAGAGACAAGCCCGGCGCCTGACCGCTATCGTTGCGCGAACGCAAGCGCAGCCGGGGCGGTCGGGCATGGACGTCATTCTTCTGGTGCTGATCGGGGCCATCGTCGCCCACCGGTTCAACCGCCGGCTGACGGCGCAGGAGCGCGAGATCGCCCGGCTGCGGCAGGCGCTGGAGCGGGTGCAGGGGCCGGTGACGGTCAACGCCGCGCCGGTCGACGTTCCCGCCGCGGGCGCCGCCGTCATGGCGGAGGCTCCGCCGGAGCCGCCGCCGATCCAACCGCCGCCGATCCACCCGCTCCCGGAGCCGACTCAACCCCCGCTGTCCGTGTGGAGCCGGCTGGAGGACGCTCTGGCCGGGCGCTGGCTGATCTGGCTGGGCGGGGCCACGGTCGCGCTGGCGGCGGCCTTCTTCATCAAGATGTCGATCGAGCAGGGCTGGCTCGGCCCCGGCGTGCGCGTCACGCTCGGCCTGCTCTCCGCCGCGGCGCTGATGATCGGCGGCGAATGGCTGCGGCAGCGCGGCGGAGGGGCGGAGCCGGGTGGCCGCGATCCGGTGCCCCCGGCCCTGACCGCGGCCGGGCTGTTCACCGGCTTCGCCAGCGTCTATGGCGGCTATGTGCTTTACGACCTGTTCGCCCCGTCGCTGGCCTTCGCGCTGCTTGGCGGGCTGGCGGCGCTGGGCATGGCGCTGTCGCTGCTCCAAGGGCCGTACATCGCGGCGCTGGGGCTGCTCGGCGGCTTCGCGACGCCGCTGCTGGTCTCGTCCATCGGGGGATCGGCGTGGGGGCTGTTCGCCTATCTGCTGGCCCTGTCGGGCGCCGGCATGACGGTGGTGCTGTGGCGCGGCTGGCGCTGGCTGGGGCTGGGCACGCTGATCGGGGCGGCGGGCTGGGTGCCGGTCTGGTACATCGGCGGCTGGAACGCCGGCGATGCCCTGCCGGTGGGGATCTATCTGCTGCTGACCGCCGGGCTGTTCCTGATGCCGGCCCTGCTGGCCGGGCCGGTCGAGGCGATGCCGCGCACCACCCTGTTCGACCTGCTGCGTTGGAGGGGGCGCCCGCGCGCTGACCGTCTGGCCGTCGCGGCGGTGGCGGTGCTGGGGCTGCTGATGGCGATGCTCGTCACCGTGGACGGCCACCGCAGCGGGTCGCTGGTGATGCTCGCCCTGTTCGGGCTGCTCTGCGTCGCGGCGGGGCGGCGGATCGAGCGGATCGCCGGCGTTGCATGGATCGGCGCGCTGGCGGTTCTGCTGGCCTTCGCCGGCTGGACGGCGCCGCGCTGGCCCCTGCCGCCGCCCGACGTCACCGCGGATGGGCATCCCATCGTGCCTCCTCCCGGTTCCGGGTTGCCGCTTCAGTCCGGACGGTTCCTGTGGGCGGTGGGCGGCTTTGCCATGCTGTACGGGATGTGCGGCTTCATCGCCTTGTGGCGGTCGACGCGGGCGGCGCTGTGGTCGTCGCTGGCGGCCTGGATGCCGGTGGTGCTTCTGGCGCTCGCCTATTGGCGGCTGGACCCGCCGCAGGCCGACACGCTGTGGCCGGTGGCGAGCCTCGCGCTGGCGGCGCTGCTGGTCGCCGGAACCGGCCCGCTGGCCCGCCACCGCCACCAGCCGGGCGTCAGTCTTGGGCTCGCCGCCTTCGCCGCCGGGGCCGCCGGGGCGCTCAGCCTCGGCGCCGTCATGATGCTGCGCGAGGCGTGGCTGACCGTGGCGCTAGCGGCACAGGTGCCGGTGCTGGCGTGGCTGGAGCGGCGGATGGGGCTGCGCTCGCTGCGCGCGGTGATCCTGCTGGTGGCGGGCGCCGTGCTGGTCCGGCTGGCGCTGAACCCGTCCGTGCTGGAGTATGGGGAGGACGGGCTCGGCTGGATCGTCTACGGCTACGGCCTGCCGGCGGCGGGCTTCTTCCTGGCCGCCCATTGGCTGCGCTCCGCCCCGGACGGCAGGGGCGATGACGGGGTGGTCGCGCTGCTGGAGGCCGGCGGGCTGGCCTTCGTCACGCTGCTGCTGTCCCTCGGCATCCAGGCGCTGACCCGCGGCACGCTGGACGAGCCGCCCGACACGCTGCGCGAGGTGGCGCTGCACACGCTGGTCTGGCTGGCGCTGGCCCTGCTGCTGGCGACGGGGCGGCGCTGGCGGACGCGGCCCGTGGCGGTGTGGGGACGGCGCATCCTGGCCGGGCTGGCGGCGCTCCAGGCGGCGGCGCTGCATCTGGTCGTGCTGAACCCGCTGTGGAGCGACGAGGCGGTTGGCGCGTGGCCGGTGGCGAACACGCTGCTGCTCGCCTATGGGCTTCCGGCCCTGCTCGGGCTGCTGTTCCTGTGGGTGGAGCCGTTGACGGCCCGCCTGCGTCCGTGGGTCGCGCTGCTGCCTCTGGTGCTGCTCGGGACGAATCTGGCGCTGGAGATCCGCCACGCCTTCCAAGGACCGGTGCTCTCCGGCCCGGAGCTGCCGGACGCCGAATGGTACGGCTATTCCGTCGGTTTCCTGGTGGCGGCGGTGCTGATGCTGGTGGCCGCCCTGCGGTACCGGCTGGGCTGGCTGCGCCACGCCGCGATGGCGCTGATCCTGGCGGTGGTCGCCAAGGTCTTCCTCAGCGACATGGCCGAGCTGGGCGGGCTGTACCGCGTCGCCTCCTTCCTCGGGCTCGGGCTGAGCCTGATCGGCGTCGGCTATCTCTACCGCCGGCTCCAGGGCACCGCGCCGCAGGGCGGGCAAACAATCGCCTGAGCGAACGGTCGGGTTGACAGGCGGCCTCCCTCGCGCTCCGATGATGGCAACGAACGCAGAAAAGCCAGGGAGGCCCGAAGTCATGACCAGCCCCATCGCCCATCCCATCCTGCCGAACGGTGACAGCGGCTTCACGGTGGAGGCCGCGTCGATGAAGTTCGGCCGCGGCATGCTGGCGGAGGCGGGGAGCGACGCCAAGGCCATGGGGATGCGCCGGGTGGCCCTGTTCACCGACCCCCATGTGGCGGAGATCGCCCCCTTCGCGGCAGCGCTGGAGTCGCTGAAGGCGGCCGGGCTGGACGTTGCGGTTTACGACCGCTGCGCGGTGGAGCCGACCAGCGCGTCCTTCCTGGAGGCGGCGGACTTCGCCCGCGACGGCCGGTTCGACGGCTATGTCTCGGTCGGCGGCGGGTCGGTGATCGACACGGCCAAGGCGGCCAACCTCTACGCCACCCACCCGGCGGACTTCCTCGCCTACGTCAACAAGCCGCTGGGCGAGGGGCGCCCGGTGCCGGGTCCGGTCAAGCCGCACATCGCCTGCCCGACGACCTGCGGCACTGGCAGCGAGACGACCGGCGTCGCTATCTTCGACCACGTGGAGATGCGGGTGAAGACGGGCATCTCTTCCCGCTATCTGCGGCCGAATCTGGCGCTGGTCGACCCGGCGACCATCGACAGCCTGCCGCCGGGCGTCATCGCCTCCACCGGCTTCGACGTGCTGACCCACGCCATCGAGAGCCACACCGCGCGGTCCTACCGCTCCCGCCCGAAGCCCGACGCGGCCAACCCGCGCCCGCCCTACCAGGGCGCCAACCCCTGGTCGGACATCGGCAGCCTCCAGGCGATCCGGCTCGGCGGGCAGTATCTGGAGCGCGCCGTCAACGACCCGGCGGACGAGGAGGCGCGTGACGCCCTGATGTTCGCGGCGACTCTGGCCGGTCTGGCCTTCGGGAACGCGGGCGTTCACATCCCGCACGCCATGTCCTACTCCGTCGCCGGAATGAACCACCGCTTCACGGCGCGTGGTTACGAGAAGGCAAACCCGATGGTGCCGCACGGCATTTCGGTGGTGCTGAACGCGCCGGCCGCCTTCCGCTTCACAGGTTCCGCCGAGCCCGAGCGCCATCTGCGCGCCGCGGAAGCGCTGGGGGCGGAGGTCCGCGACGTGTCCCCGGCGGACGGCGGCGCCGTGTTGGCCGCCCGGCTGATCGCCATGATGCGGGCGACCCATCTGCCCAACGGCCTGTCGGCGCTCGGCTATGGCGCGGCGGACATCCCGGATCTGGTGCGCGGCGCGATGGCGCAGCAACGGCTGCTGACCATTGCGCCCCGCCCGGTGACGGAGGAGGACCTGCGCGGGCTCTACGCCGACGCCATGGTCTATTGGTGAGCGCAACCGGTGGGCGGCCCCTTCCTGTGGGAAGAGGTCGCCCACACCGGTGCTACGGACGGTTCGGGTACAGGCCGACGGTGGCGATGCAGACGGTCTGCCCGATCGCCGGGGACTGGGTGGAGACCTTCTGGGTGGCGCCGGCCGACGCGGGGGCGACCGCCACGGTCCCACCGGTGATGCCGGTGTTGGGAACCGTGATGGAACCGCTGGCCGTGCCGGCGACCTTGGCGCCCGTGCCCGGGCCGCTGGTGTTGTACGGTCCCTTCAGGGTGACGCCGGCACCGCCGTCGTCGATCGAGGTGTCGCCGAGATAGACGGTGCCCGAGGTCGGGGCCGACACCGGGGTGCCGCCGTTGGTGATGGGAACGCTGACGGTGCCGGTGAAGGGAACGGTGGTCGAGCCGCCCGACCCGCCGCCGGTGCCGGTGAAGGTGGCGGTGTGGGTGTGCGGCTGCAGCGGGACCTGCGCCGCCGACAGCAGAAGCTCCTGCTGGCCGACCTTGGCGCCGATGGCGATGTTCGCCAGGCCGGGGCCGGTGCCGGACCCGATGGCGGCGCGGCCGCGCAGGTCGGGGATGCCGAAGAGATCCGCGTTGTTGCCGCCGTAGCGGTAGCCGATTAGGGCGAACAACGCCTGGTTCTCGCGGACCGCCAGCGTGCGGCCGTCGGCCACCACATAGCCCTGCGGGCACCAGTCGAACGAGTAGGTGCAGATGGTGCCGATGTAGGGCTCCACATTGCAGGCGGCGGCGGGGGTGCTGAACAGAGCCAAGCCGCCGGTCATCGCAAAGGCGGCGGAGAGGAGAAACTTGCGCATGGTGGGTCCTCGGCGTTGGGAGGGTTCGGATTCCGGGTCCGCGATCCGTTACGGACGGTTCGGGTAGAGGCCGTTGGCGACGATGCAGACGGTCTGTCCGATCGCCGGGGACTGGGTGGAGACCTTCTGGGTGGCGCCGGCCGACGCGGGGGCGACCGCCACGGTCCCACCGGTGATGCCGGTGTTGGGAACCGTGATGGAGCCGCTGGCCGTGCCGGCGACCTTGGCGCCCGTGCCCGGGCCGCTGGTGTTGTACGGTCCCTTCAGGGTCATGCCGGCGCCGCCGTCGTCGATCGAGGTGTCGCCGAGATAGACGGTGCCCGAGGTCGGGGCCGACACCGGGGTGCCGCCGTTGGTGATGGGAACGCTGACGGTGCCGGTGAAGGGAACGGTGGTCGAGCCGCCCGACCCGCCGCCGGTGCCGGTGAAGGTGGCGGTGTGGGTGTGCGGCTGCAGCGGGACCTGCGCCGCCGACAGCAGAAGCTCCTGCTGGCCGACCTTGGCGCCGATGGGGATGTTTATCAGGCCGGGGCCGGTCCCGGTGCCGATGGGCGCGCGGCCGCGCAGGTCGGGGATGCCGAAGGTTGTCGCTTTGTCGCCGCCGTAGGTAAAGCCGACCAGGGCGAACAGCGCCTGATACTGATTGATCGCCAGCGTCCGGCCATCGGCAGGGACGTAATTGCGGGGACACCAGTCGAACGCGAAGGTGCAGACGGTGCCGATGTACGCCTCGTCGTTGCAGGCGGCGGCGGGGGTGCTGAACAGAGCCGTCCCGCTTGCCATCGCAAGCGCGGCGGTGAAAAGAGCCTTGCGCATGATGTGTCCTTCGCGTTGGGATTGTTTTTTGAACTTTGACGACCGGTTGTCACACAAGTGAATGATTTTATTTTTTCACGAACTTACTATCTCATATCCCGCTTAGGTGGTTAAACGACATTTTTATACAAATTTGTTCATCATTGGGTCGTTTTTGCAATCGACACGCAAAGCTTGCAGCGCCGGCGGGGGAACCGGCCTGCCGGCCGCGACGGCGGACCCCTTGGGCACCCCCTCCGCGCGGTTCCGGCGGCCGGAACACGATCGGACGGGGCACGTTGTTCCGGAAGGGCCATCGGGATGGAGGCCCGGGGGCGGAGGCATGGCGCCAACATCATGAAAATCATCATCTTCGGACAATCCATCAGCTCCTCGTGGGGCAACGGGCACGCCACCCTGTGGCGGGGGCTGGTCAAGGCCCTGGCGCGGCGCGGCAACCGCGTCGTCTTCCTGGAGCGCGACACGCCTGAACGGGCGGAGCACCGCGACCTGTGGGACATCCCCGGCGGGGAGCTTCTGCTCTACGACCGCTGGGAGAATGTGGCGGAGGTGGCGCGGCGTCACGCCGACGAGGCGGACGTCGCGATGGTGACCTCCGGTTGTGTGGACGGGGCGGTGGCCTCCCACCTCGTGCTGGGATCGAAGGCGCAGCGCACGGTCTATTACGACCTCGACACGCACATCACCCTGTCCCGCTCCGAAACGGGGGAGCGGCCCGCTTATCTGCCGCCGGAAGGGCTGGGCGGATTCGACACCGTGCTGAGCAGCACCGGCGGGCAGGCGCTGGAGGCGCTGAAGACGCAATTGGGCGCACGGTTCGTGGCGCCGCTCTACGCCTGGGTCGACCCGGACCTGCACCGTCCCGCTGATCCGGTGCGGCGCTATCTCGGCGACCTCTGCCACCTCGGCGCCTGGGTCGAGGACCGGCGGGCGGCGCTGGAAGCGCTGTTCATTGAGCCGGCCCGGCGGCTGGGACGGCGGCGCTTCGTCCTGGCCGGCGGCGGCTATCCGGACGACGCGTCCTGGGGGGGCAACATCCAGCGCGTCCGGCATCTGCCTCCGGCGGAGCACGCGGCCTTCTTCTGCTCCTCCACCCTGACGCTGAACGTGACGCGCCGGTCCCTGAAGGCGATGGGCTGGTGCCCGTCCGTCCGGCTGTTCGAGGCGGCGGCCTGCGGCGTTCCGGTGATCTCCGACGAATGGGAGGGGATCGGCGCCTTCTTCGAGCCGGGGCGCGACATCCTGGTCGCGCGGGAGACCGACGACGTGACCACGGCGTTGATGCTGCCGCGCGGCCATCTTTCCACGCTGGCCCAGCGCGCGCGGTCGCGCGTTCTGGAGGAACACACGGCGGAACGGCGCGTGCGGGAGCTGCGCTCCATTCTCGACATCAAGGGGGGCGGCGATGATTGATCCGACGTTCCCCGGTTGTCCGGCTTGCCTCTCTTGGAAGTAAGCCTCCCTGGGCGCTCTGGCCGTCCGGTCGGGTTCCCGGTTCCGAGGTCGGCAACCCGGTGCAGGACGGCTATCCCTTTCGCGAGTCGATCCACTTCCAATACCCCGGTTACCGGAAGCCCTTTTTCGTAGAAAACAAAGAGGGGGCTATCGCGGCAGGACTGTCCCGATTCCGGCTGTTCTCCGGGCCGCCAAGATGTCGGAGAGAAAGAAGGGCGTGCGTCAGACAATAAGTTCCAATGAATAACACCACAGGGACATGGGATGAACGAAGCGGTGAAGCGTAGGAACAGCCCGGCAGGAGAACGTCACCCGAGCGTCGGCGCCCCTTCAGGCCTTCCTTTCCTGGAGGCGCTGCGATGGCATTGACCATTCTCACCGTGGCGTCGCCCTTTGCCCCGATCGGCGCCGATCCGGAAAACGAAGGCACGGCGGAGCAGGTGGCCGGCGCCATCGACGCCGCCCTGGTCCGCGCCGGGCACCGCTCGATCGTCATCGCGCCGGAGGATTCGGCAGTGGCCGGGACGCACATCCCGCTGGCGCGCGTCCATGGCGGGGCGCATGGGCAGGCGCCGGACGAGCGGGCGCAGGCGGCCGTTCTGAGGCGCGTCGCCACCGTGGTCGCCGGAGCGGTGGCGGACCACGCACCCGACCTCGTCCACCTCCATGTCCGGGACTTCGAAGCCCTGCTGCCGCCGCAGGATGTGCCGGTCCTGGCGACGCTCTACGAGCCGCTGGACCGCTACCGGCCGGAGGCCCTGGCGTCGCGGCGGGCGAAGCTGCACCTCCAGCCGGTGTCCGCCGCGCAGGTGCGCGGAGCCTCGCCGGGGCTGACGTTCCTGCCGCCGCTGGAGATCGGGGTGGCGGTGGACCGCCTGCACATCCGGGTGCCGAAGCGTCGCTTCGCCGTCTGCCTGGGCGACATCGAGCCGGAGATGGGCTTCCACATCGCGCTGGACGCGGCGCGGCAGATCGACATGCAGCTTCTTCTCTGCGGCGGCCTGTCCCGCGGCGCGGAGGAGCAGCGCTACCTTCAGGAGGAGATCCGGCCCCGGCTGGACCCCAAGCGCCGCTTCCTCGGGCGGATCGGCTTCGGGCGCAAGCGCTGGATGCTGGGGGCGGCGCGCTGCCTGCTGGCGCCCAGCCTGATGTCGGAGCCGACCCCCGTCGCGGCGCTGGAGGCGCTGGCCTGCGGCACCCCGGTGGTGGCCTTCCCCACCGGAGCCCTGGCCGACCTCGTGGAACCGGGCGTCACCGGCTTCCTGGTCAAGGACGCCGAGGAGATGGCCCGCGCCATCGAGGACTGCGAGGGCTTGGACCCCGACGCCTGCCGCGCCGTCGCCCGCGCCCGCTACTCGCTGGACGGCATGACGGAACGTTATCTGGCGCGCTTCGAGGAGCTGGTCGCGGGAGGGAAGGCGGCAGTGGCGGGGGTGGCGTAGCGCCCCTTCCTTTACGACTTGGCTCCATAGAGCTTTGCCATCGACAGCTGGTCGGCCAGCCGCCCGTCGATCAGGCTGTGGCGGCGGGCAACCGCCTCCTCCTCGAAGCCGTGCTTGGCGTAGAAACGCCGGGCGCGGCTGTTGTGGCCGAACACCCAGAGCGACAGCCGGTGCAGCCGCCGCGCCCGCACCCAGAGGTCCGCCGCGGCGATCAGGCGCTCGCCGACGCCCAGCGCCCAGAAGTCCCGGCGCACCGCCAGCCCCAGACTGGCCTCGTGCGCGGTGCGGGCGTAGGCGCCGATCCACAGCGACAGCGACCCGGCGATGGTCCCGTCCGCGATCGCCAGCAGGGTGGCCGTCCGGTCGCCGATCCTCTGTTCGGCGAGGAAGCGCCGGGCCGCCGCGATGTCCGGCAGGGATTCGGCGGCGCTGCGCATCAGGAAGTGGGTTTCGCTCCGCACCGCGTGGTCGTAGGCGAGGTAGGCGGCGGCGTCCGCGGGCAGGGCGGGGCGGATCTCCAGCCGTCCGATCCGCGCTTGGCGTGGCGCCCCGATGGTCGGGTCGGGGGCCGGAGCGGGCCATTCGGGAATTCCGTCCGCCCCGATGGCTTTGCCCATCAGCCGCTCGCTGCGCCACGCGCCGTTGACGCGCAGGACGTCGCGCATCAGCCCCTCATCGAGAAAGCCGAGCCGTTCGTAAAGGGACAGGGCGCGGCTGTTGCTCTCGGCCACGGTGAGTTCCAGCCGGTGCGCGCCGGTGCGTCGCGCCCAGGTTTCGGCCGCGCCGAACAGCGCGGTGGCGACGCCGCGCCCGTTCCAGTCGCGCCGCACCCCGACCGCCAGGGTCACCGCGCCGCGGTTGCGGCGGAACCGCCCGCCATAAGCGCTGAGGTAGCCGATGAGGTTTGGGGAATGGCTCCCGGCAGTCTCGGCTACGAAGATGGTGGAGTTGCCGGACGCCTGGAAGGCGGCGAGGTCGCGCGCCCAGAAGGGCCGTTCGCCGGGCTCGCGCAGCAGGAAATCGCTTTCCGCGTCGATCCGCGCGACCAGGGCCAGCAGGGCGTGGCGCTCGCCGGGCCGGGCTTCGCGGATGGAAAACCCGCCGATGGTCTGGATGTCCCGCATGGCGCGCAGCCTAGGCCCGCTCAGGACCGATGGCAAAGCGGTTGTTGCCGTGTGGCCGGCGCGGCTATCGTCGCGTCATCGTGAGATCTGGAGTTGCCATGCCCACCGTGACCGTCCGTCCGGCCGTCGAAGCCGATTGCCCGACCATCCTCCGCTTCGTCCGGGAACTCGCCGTGTTCGAAAATGAACCTCACGCTGTGAAGGCGAGCGAGGCGGACTTCCGGCGCGACGGCTGGGGCCAGCGTCCGGTCTTCGAGGCGCTGATCGCCGAACTGGACAGAGAGCCCGTCGGCTTCGCGCTGTGCTTCCGCAATTATTCCACCTGGGAAGGGCAGGCCGGTCTGTTCGTGGAGGATCTCTACGTCACCCCGGAAGCGCGGCGCTATGGCGTGGGCCGCAAGCTGCTGGCGACGGTGGCGAAACTGGCGGACGAGCGGGGCTGCCGCCGTGTCGACCTGAATGTGCTGCACTGGAACCCGGCGCGCGATTTCTATCTGCGCATCGGCTTCAAACAGATGGAGGAGTGGCTTCCCTACCGTCTTACCGGCACTGCGATCGCGGCACTGGCCGCGCAGGCGGATGAGGCTTGAGGGAGCAAACGCGCTGTTCTGTTCCGGTGGGCTGATGGTCGGGGCTTGTCGATGGCCCCGACCTCATCGCCACCACGCTGAACTAACGCCTTGGTCCTGCGGGGACCCTCAGGCGGCCTTGACCGGCATCGCGGCGTTCAGCAGGTCCAGGTAGCCGGACCGCTCCTCGCGCAGGGTGGACAGCAGGTCAGCAAGGCTTTCGCGGACGAAGGGGTCGTTCTGGCCGTCGATCCGGTTCAGCGCCAGCTGGATGAACTCATCGACCAGGGCGATGTGAACGCGAGAGGACGAGGTAATCTGTTCGGTGGTGGTGGCGATCAGCATTTTAAAACTCCGTTTTGTCTTGTGTGTTCGTGATGTCTCTATTTGGCCATGTCCCGGTTAACGACTTACTAACGGGGGCTCTGCGGGGCTGGTGTCTTGAGGGGTAATCCCGCGACCGACAAATATAGGGGGATTTTACCCATAAGTATTACCACTTTTCTTTAAGCAAGCGGGCGCATTTCTGAGGCTGTGAGACTTTTCAAGGACTTCCGTCGAAGGTCGTAGCGACCGGACCGGCATAGGCGGGAGGGAAGCGGAGCCTTAACGGCGGCGTCCGCAAGCCTTAAGCCGCCACGGCGAGGCGTTAACAGGCCGCCTCGCCGGGTGGAGTACATCCTTTGCGGGGCCCGTGCGCCGGGCGTAGCTCCTTACGCGGCGCGCGGCAGCCGGCCCGCGGCGTGGTCAATGCGGTCGGCGCGGTCCAGCGCCTGGGCGACCAGATCGTCGAACAGGTCGTTGACCAAGGCCGACAGGCGCACGGGCGCGCCGCCAAGCTGCGGTCCTTCCATCAGCAGGGAGCCTTCCTCGCCGGGCCCCACCACGCGCCAGCCCTTCGCCGTCATCTCGGCGACGCGGGTTTTGGCGATGAAGGCGCGGACATGGTCCATGGCGAAGTCGCTCATTCGAATCTCCCAGGGCTGGAGAAGGCAGCGGGATGGGGGCGGCAGGGCCGGTCACGCCGAAACGGTAACGCAGGAAACGGAACACAACAAGAACAAATTCGGCGGACCCTTGCCCAAAGGGGATTCCGCGTTGATTCCCCTTGCCCGGCCGGCGATTCGGGAAAAAATGCGCTGACCGGAACGATGTTCGAACCGACGAGGACATGACCATGACCGGCAAGACCGGGATGCGCACCGAGACCGACAGCTTCGGACCGATCGAGGTTGCCGCCGACCGTTACTGGGGCGCCCAGACGCAGCGCTCGCTGCGCAACTTCCGCATCGGCGGGGAGCGCATGCCGCCGGCGCTGGTGCGCGCGCTTGGCATCCAGAAGAAGGCGTCGGCGCTCGCCAACATGGCGCTGGAGGTGCTCGACCCCCGGCTGGGCCGTGCCATCGTCGAGGCGGCGGAGGAGGTGATCGACGGCACGCTCGCCGATCATTTCCCGCTGGTGGTCTGGCAGACCGGCTCCGGCACCCAGTCCAACATGAACGCGAACGAGGTCATCTCCAACCGCGCCATCGAGGCGCTGGGCGGCGAGATGGGGTCGAAGAAGCCGGTCCACCCCAACGACCACGTCAACATGGGGCAGTCGTCCAACGACAGCTTCCCCACCGCCATGCACATCGCCGCGGCCGAGCAGATCCACCACGAGCTTCTGCCGGCGCTGGAGCACCTGCACGCGGCGCTGGCGGCGAAGGCGGCGGAGTTCGCCGACATCGTGAAGATCGGGCGCACCCACCTCCAGGACGCCACGCCGCTGACCCTGGGGCAGGAGTTCTCCGGCTACGCCGCCCAGATCGCCTACGGGATCGAGCGGGTGAAGGCGTCTCTGCCGCAGCTCTACCGGCTGGCCCAGGGCGGCACGGCGGTGGGCACCGGGCTGAACGCCAAGACCGGCTTCGCCGAAGCCTTCGCCGAGGAGGTGGCCTCCATAACCGGGCTGCCCTTCGTCACAGCCGAGAACAAGTTCGAGGCGCTGGCCACCCACGACGCGCTGGTGGACGCGCACGGCAGCCTGAACACGCTGGCGGTGTCGCTGATGAAGATCGCCAACGACATCCGCCTGCTCGGCTCCGGCCCGCGCTGCGGCATCGGGGAGATCGCCCTACCGGAGAACGAGCCCGGCTCCTCCATCATGCCCGGCAAGGTGAACCCCACCCAGTCGGAGGCAATGACTATGGTCTGCGCCCAGGTGATGGGCAACCAGACCACCGTCAGCATCGCCGGCGCCACCGGCCATTTCGAGCTGAACGTCTTCAAGCCGGTGATCGCCTACAACGTCCTCCAGTCGATCCGGCTGCTCGCCGACGCCTGCAACAGCTTCACCGACAACGCCGTCGTCGGCATCGAGGCGAACCGCGAGCGCATCGGCCAGCTGCTGAACGAGAGCCTGATGCTGGTCACCGCGCTGAACCCGCACATCGGCTACGACAACGCGGCGAAGATCGCCAAGAAGGCCCACAAGGAGGGAACGACCCTGAAACAGGCCGGCGTGGCGCTGGGCCTGCTGACCGAGGAGCAGTTCGATCAGTGGGTCAAGCCGGAAACCATGGTGAAGCCCCGGTGACCGGGGCCATGCGCCGTCCATGAAGAAGCGCTCCGTCCTCATCGCTGGGCACCCGACCAGCGTCTCCCTGGAAGAGGAATTCTGGGAGGCGCTGAAGGGGCTCGCACAGGCGCGGGGGATGTCGGTCAACGCGCTGATCGAGGAGATCGATTCGACCCGCAGCGGCAACCTGTCGAGCGCGATCCGGGTCCATGTGCTGAACGCGGTGCAGGGGCGGGGGTAGGGGGTCCTGCCCCCGCCGGGAGCGCCCCTGGACAGGCGGCGGGGGGACGGCTACACCCTTGCGCCGGACCGACCCCTTCCCCTCGCGCCAGAGTGTCCGCCCGTGACGCCCGACATCACCCTCCTCGACACTATCGCCATCCTGTGGTTCCTCGCCTGCTGGGCGGGCTTCACGCTGATCCAGGACCACATGCTGGGCGGACGCATGGTCGTCAACCAGCATCTGAAGAAGGTGCGCCGCCATTGGATGGAGCGGATGCTGGAGCGCGACAACCGCATCATGGATTCGCAGCTCGTCGGCCACACGATGCAGAGCTGCACCTTCTTCGCCAGCACGAACATGCTGGTGCTGGCCGGTCTGGTCGGCGCCTTCGGCGCGGTGGAGAACGCCCACAAGCTGGTCGGCACGCTGTCCTTCACGGTGCAGACCACGCGCGAGTTCTTCGAGCTGAAGATGCTGCTGCTCGTGGCGATCTTCACCTTCGGCTTCTTCAAATTCACCTGGGCGCTGCGCCAGTACAATTATTGCTGTGCCCTGATCGGCTCCGCCCCGCTGCCCCCGGTGCCGGCGGAAGAGAAGACGGCCATGGCGGACAGCATCGCCGCCGCCATGACGCTGGCTGTCAAGGCGCTGAACGGTGGCATGCGCGCCTATTACTTCGCCATGGCGGCGCTGGCCTGGATGCTCGGCCCCTGGTTCTTCATGGTGTCCACCGCGGCGGTCATCGTCGTCCTGACCCGTCGGCAGGGCTTCTCCGCGACGGAAAAGGTCATCCGCGTACAGGTGGATGCGCTGGAGAAACGCGAGCGGCGATGATGCACGTTTTTGGCGATAAATATGTTAAAATGTTCTAAATCTGCGACGTTATGGCCAATACGCTGCAGCGCAAATTGATGCTTTTGTCATAGCCGCCTGATGGACGCGTGCGTTGCAGCACGCCATGTTGAGGGGATCGGCCATGGACATCGACACAGCGGTATCGGTCTTGAATTCGCTGGACGAGGCGGAACGGCTTCTGGCGGAAGTCCGACTGCATCCGGGGGCCTGCGGTGCCGCCAAGGAGTTCATGGACCGCAACCGCGAGCTTCTCGCCCAGGCACGCCACTGCATCGATGCGGCGCACGAGCTGGCCTGATGCCGGCCTGACGATGGGCGGGAGTGGCCGGTTCCCGTTGCGCGTCAGCCCTTCCTGAGGACCTTGCCGCCCGTGCCGGCCATCTTCGCCCAGTCCTTCGCGAAATAGGCGAAATCGCGGGACGGGCGGCTGTAGAGGTAGCCCTGGGCCAGCGACACCCCCAGCTCCGTCAGGAGTTGCGCGTGTTCCGGTCCCTCCACCTGCTCCCCGATCAGCCCGAGTCCCAACTGGCGGCACACGTCCACCATGGACCGCAGCATGGCCATGTCGCGGCCGCTGTGCACGGCGCCGCGGACGAAGTGACCGTCGATCTTGGCGAAGTCGGCCTGTATCCCGTAGAGCGACTGGAAGGAGGTCGATCCGGCCCCGACATCGTCCAGGCAGATGCGGAATCCGGCGGCGCGGAGCTTCTGCAGGACGTCGTTCAGTTTGGCGATGTCGGTGACGACCACGGTCTCGGTCACCTCGATCAGCAACTTGCGGGCCAGCTCGCCATAGGGCTCGGTCACCGCCAGGAACTGGCGCAGGAAGATCGGGCTCATCAACGTCTTGGCGGACAGGTTGATCGCCACGTCCGGCAGGGTCGGCTCCTTGCGGTGGGCGTGCATGGTGTCCAGCACCGACTGCGTCAGCAGCAGGTCGAAGTCGTAGATCAGCCCGACATCCTCGGCGAAGGTGATGAAGTCCGCCGGTGACAGCGTGCCCTCCACCCGCGTCAGCGCTTCGAGATGATGGACCGTCCGCGTCCCGATATCGACGATGGGCTGGTAGACGACGAAGAAGTCGCGCTTCTCGATGGTCGCGCGCAGCCGGCCAATGCGGTCCACCGCGTCGGACAGCATGCGCTTAGCGCCGTCCTCCAGACTGGAGATGGTGAACTCGCCGCCCTGGGCCGACGCGAAGGCTTGCACCGTGTAGACCAGCGCGCGCGCCGCATCGGCGGGATCCAGCCGCTCGTCCGACACGTCCAGCGACCAAGTGCGGATGCCGCCGGGCAACTCTCCGCCGGCGCTCTGGATGATCTGGGTGATGTGGGCCTGCACCTCCTGCCCGTCGATGTCGGAGGCGTGGACGACGCCGTAGCGGTCGGTGGCCAGTTGCCCGGCGCTGTCGCCGTTGGCGGAGATCGCTCGCAGATAGGCCTCGATCCCCTGCATCACCTCGCTCGCCGCCCCCTCGGGCAGGGCGTCCACCATCGACTGCAGGCCGTCGATCAGCAACAGGGTCAGGGCGTTGTCCAGCCCCTTCTCCCGCGCCTTGATGATGCGGTCCTCCAGGATGTGGCTGAAGGCGTTGCCGTCCAGAAGCTGCCCCGCCGCGGCCAGCGCCTCGTTCGTGTTGCGCGGGCCGGAGGCCAGCAGGACGGTCAGGAACAGCGACCCGGGGCAGGAGTCGAGCCGGCAGCCGCCGAGCAGCGCCGGGAAGCGGTTGCCGTCGCAGCCCTGGAAGACGACGCGGGCCGGCTTGATGCGGCCCTTGTCCTGGATGCGCTTGAACAGGACGTTGACGTACTTGCGGTCGTTCGGCGCCACGACGTCGAGCAGGCTGCTGCCGACCAGGCCGGCCACGTCCCCTTCGGTCAGGCGGCAGCGCGCGCCCGCGCAGAACAGGATATTTCCCCGCGCATCCGTCTCGATCAGCAAATCCGCAGCGGCGAAGGCGAAGCCGACGAAGCGGTCACGCTCGCGGTGCGACGGGCGACGGACCTGCGCGTTGGTCTGCGGCACCGGGCGTCTGATCGAGTCATGCACAAGCTGCATCGGCAATAGCCCGAAATTGAGAAAAAGTTTATCGAATTGCGTCATTCATTAAATGGAGACTAGCCGCGTTCCCGTTCTGAAAAAAGCGGCAAGATTTGCCCCGCCATTCCGAAGGAAAGTTCGAAACTTAGAATTTTCAATGATTTAAAGAGAAATATGGTTGTGAGCCGCGCCGGATTATCGCACCCGCCGCGAGAAAAAAACGACTGCGGGCCGTTTCCGAACAGGAAACGGCCCGCTGCGACGATCGAAAGCGGAGAATCGACCGGAAGGGTCAGGAGCGGTGATGGAGCCGGGTCACATGGCCCATCTTACGGCCCGGACGGGATTCCGCCTTGCCGTAGAGGTGCAGGCGGGCACCGGGCTCGGCCATCAGCGCCGGCCAGCGGCCCGCGTCGGCGCCGATCAGGTTCTCCATCTCGGCGTCGGCCACCCGCTCCACCGAACCGAGCGGCAGACCGCAGACGGCGCGGACGAGCTGCTCGAACTGGCAGGAATGGCAGGCGTCCATGGTCCAGTGGCCGGAATTGTGCGGGCGCGGCGCCATCTCGTTGACCAGCACGCCGCCGTCCGGCGTCACGAACATCTCCACCGCCAGCACGCCGACGAGGTCCAGCGCCTCGGCGATGCGGCGGGCGACCCGCTCAGCCTCGGCCGCCGTCTCCGCCGCAACACGGGCCGGGGCGATGGTCTTGTCGAGGATGCCGTCCTTGTGCCGGTTCTCCACGGCGGGGTAGGCGGCCATGCTGCCGTCCAGCCCGCGGGCGACGATCACCGAGACCTCGCAGGTGAAGGAGACGAAGCCCTCCACGATGCCGGCGTCGGAGCGGATGGCCGCCCAGGCCTCCGCCGGGTCGGTGCCCGGTTCGATGCGCGCCTGGCCCTTGCCGTCATAGCCGAGGCGGGTGGATTTCAGGATGCAGCGCGGGCCGATCTCCGCCACCGCCTTCGCCACCTCGTCGGCGCTGCGCGCGGCGCGCCAGGGGGCGGTGCCGATGCCCAGCGCGTTGACGAAGGACTTTTCCTCCACCCGGTCCTGGGCGACCGACAGAACCTTGCCGCCGGGATGGACGGGGGTGAAGCGGCCGAGATGCTCGACCACGGCGACCGGGACGTTCTCCCACTCCAGCGTCACCACGTCGACGGAGCGGGCGAAGGCCTCCAGCGCGTCGAGGTCGTCCCAGCCGGCGGAAGTGACGGCCGCCGCGACCTGGGCGCCGGGGCTGCCCTCCGATCCCGGCGCGTAGACGTGCGTCTTGTAGCCCAGCCGGGCGGCGGCGAGCGCGGTCATGCGGCCGAGCTGCCCGTCACCCAGCATGCCGATGGTCGAACCGGGCGGAAGGATGCGGTGGGCCATGGTTCAGGCGGGCTCGTCGACGGGGGCTTCGGCGACGGCGGCGGTCTGGCGGGCGCGCCAGGCGTCGAGCGCCTCGGCGACCGCCGGGTCCATCAGGGCGATGACCGAACCGGCGAGCAGGGCCGCGTTGATCGCCCCGGCCTTGCCGATGGCCAGCGTGCCCACCGGAACGCCACCGGGCATCTGGACGATCGACAGCAGGCTGTCCATGCCCTTCAGCGCGTGGCTTTCCACCGGGACGCCGAAGACGGGCAGGGGGGTCATCGAGGCGGCCATGCCCGGCAGGTGGGCGGCGCCGCCGGCCCCGGCGATGACCACCTTCAGGCCACGGTCGCGGGCGGTGGTGGCGTACTCGACCAGACGCTGCGGGGTGCGGTGGGCGGAGACGATCCGGACCTCGTGCGGGACGCCGAGCGCGGTCAGCGTCTCGGCGGCGTGCTTCATGGTGGTCCAGTCCGACTGGCTGCCCATGATGATGCCGACCAGCGGCTTGCGGTCGGTGGTGGCGGCGATGGATGCGGACACGGCGCGCGCTTTCCTCTAGGTCCGGAAAGCGGCGCATTATAGAAAGCGCGCACGCGGAGTCCAGCGCGACGCGATGCGCCGGGCCATGTTCCCCGCCGAAAAGCCGTCTCAGGCGATGATGTCGGGCAGCATGCGGCTTTCCAGGACCATGATCTGGTCCTTGAGCGCGAGTTTGCGCTTCTTCAGACGTTGCATCTGAAGCTGGTCGAACGGCGCACGTTCGTGCAGTCGGGCGATCACGTCGTCGAGGTCGCGATGCTCGCTGCGAAGCGTGGCCAGTTTTTCCTTCAGCATCTCTTGTTCGTTCATACGCGCGGGGCCCGCTGGCTGAGCGGCGGGGACTATACCAGATTTCCGCCGCAACGGCAGTGCGAAACCACGCATTCTTCGCAGGGTTATAATCCGGTCGCCGGAATGTAATATACTCGGAGGACCAGAACCATTGCGGTGGAGCAACGTTCTGGTATGACTACCTTTCGCAGCGGTTCCAGACGACACGGGACAGTCTCCATGACAGCAGGCAAGCGCATCGGCATTCTCACCAGCGGCGGCGACTGCGCCGGGCTGAACGCGGTCATCCGCGCGGTGGTCCACCGGGCCGTCCTGACCTACGGCTGGCAGGTCCTGGGCATCAAGGAAGGCACCCAGGGGTTGCTGCAGCGTCCGGTGCAGTATCAGGTGCTCGACCTGCCGCAGGTCGACGGCAACATGATGCGCATGGGCGGCACGATCCTCGGCACGACCAACCGCGGCGACCCCTTCGCCTACCCGATGGCCGACGGCACGCAGAAGGACCGGTCGGACGAGATCATCGGCGGCTACCGCGAGCTGGGGCTGGACGCGCTGATCGGCATCGGCGGCGACGGCAGCTTCGCCATCCTGAAGAAGCTGGCCGACAAGGGCGGCTTCCAGATGGTCGGCATCCCCAAGACCATCGACAACGATCTCGGCCTGACCGAAGTGTCGGTCGGCTACGACACCGCGGTCGGCGTGGCGGTCGAGGCGCTCGACCGGCTCCAGCCGACCGCGGCCAGCCACGCCCGCGTCATGGTGCTGGAGGTGATGGGCCGCGACGCCGGCCACATCGCTCTGGCCGCGGGCATCGCCGGCGGCGCCGATGTGGTGCTGATCCCCGAGATCGCCTATTCCATCGAGAAGATCGCCCAGAAGATCAAGCAGGTGCGCTCGACGGGCCGCAACTTCGCCCTGGTCGTGGTGTCGGAGGCGGTGAAGACCGTGGACGGCACCGGCGTGCAGAAGCTGTTCCAGGGCGGCCAGAAGCGCTATGGCGGCATCGGCGACTACATCGGCGAGAAGATCGCCGAGGCGACCGGGGCGGAGACCCGCGTCACCGTTCTGGGCCACGTTCAGCGCGGCAGCATGCCCAGCCCGCGCGACCGTCTGGTCGCCTCGGCCTTCGGCGTGCACGCCGTGGATCTGATCGCCGAGGGCAAGTTCGACCGCATGGTCGCCTGGTCGGACCGCGGCGTCATCGACGTGCCGATCACCGAGGCCATCGCCAAGTACGCCTGCGTGGAGTTGGACGGCGCCATGGTCAAGACCGCCCGCGGCCTGGGCATCAGCCTGGGCGACTGAGCGGAGGCTTGTGGGGAGGCAGGCGCGGCGATGTCGGAAAACCCGCTCTGGGACTTCTCGCTCGCCGTCTACGGACGGCCCGGCGTGCCCGCCGCCTGCCTCGACCTTCAGGACCGGCTCGGCCAGGACGTGAACCTTCTGCTGTTCGCCGCCTGGGCGGGCATGGCCTGCAGCGCCGACCTTCTGGCGGACGAGCTGGCGCGGATCGACTCCGCGGTCGCTCCCTGGCGGGACGAGGTGGTTCGCCCGCTGCGCGCCGTCCGCCGCCGGGCGAAGGGGGAGGACGACGCCCTCTACAAGCGCCTGAAGGCGGCGGAGCTGGAGGCGGAGCGCGTCCAGCAGGACCGCCTCTTCGCCCTGTCCGGACTCACCCCCGCGGCGGGGGGCGGCGTCGCTCTGGCCGCGACCAACCTTTACCGGCTGGTGCCGGAGGGGGACCCGGCGCTGCTGGCGCTGCTGGCGGCGCTCGACACGCCGCCCAAGCCCTGACGGAACCGGTGCGATGACGACTCCCGCCATCCTAACCTCGCCCCGGCTGATCCTGCGGCCCTGGCGGGACGGGGATGGTGACGCTTTTCACGCGCTGTCACAGAATCCCGTGGTGATGGAGCATTTGCTGCCGCTTCCCGACCGGGCGGCCAGCGACGCGGTGATCCAGCGCATCGGCGAGCATTTCGACCGGCACGGCTTTGGCTTCTGGGCGGTGGAGCGGCCCGGGCACAGCCCCTTCATCGGCTTCGTCGGCTTGGCCCGGGTGACGTGGGAAGCGCCTTTCGCCCCCGCCGTGGAGGTGGGATGGCGGCTCGACCCCGACCACTGGGGGCAGGGGCTGGCGACCGAGGCCGCCGGTCTGGCGCTGGCCTACGGCTTCGGCAGCCTCGGGCTCGACGGGATCGTGGCCTTCACCGTGCCGGAGAACCGGCGGTCGCGGCGGGTCATGGAGCGGCTGGGAATGGAGCGCGATGCGGCGGGCGACTTCAGCCACCCGCGGGTTCCCGACGGCCACCGCTTGAAGCGGCATGTCCTCTACCGGATCGGGCGCGACCGCTTCCAGGCGAGGATAAAGGCGGGAGTCAGCGGACCAGGATGAGGCTGTTGCGGTCGCCCGTCTCGTCGGACACCTGGAAGGGCTTGCCGACGTAGAAGGCTTGGCAGCGCTTGCCACCGGACAGGCGGGTCAGCCCAGCCTCCCACTCCTGACCGCGCGGGCCGAGGATGCGGAGTTTCAACTGGTCGAGCAGCGGGTAGATCTGATAGCCCTCAAGGTCCAGCGGCTCCCCCTTCGCGGAGAAGGCCTCCTGGTTCAGCGTGAGCGTCTTGCCGTTGAGGTCCAGCTTGACGTCCTGCGCCCACGGGCATCCACCGCCGGCGGGCTTCTCGTTGGCGGCGGCGGGCGCCGCGGTCAGGATCGCCGGGACGAGGGCGCAGGTGAGGGCGAGGGCACAGACGTTCAAGGTGCTTGTCATCGACGGAATGCTTTTCATAAGCGGGACCCGGGCCTCGCGCTGAATACCCCAGTATGCTGCGGGGCATGGGGTGCAGAATAAGTTTTGCAAAAGTGAAATGCAACGCGGGGCTTCTCGTGGGTGGGTTGCGGGAACGGCAGGACTTGTGACCAATCCGTCAGCGGGCCTGTCCATTCCTTCGGCTTCCGATAACCCTTCCACCATCAGGCACGTCCCATGGCGACGATCATCGAGGCCCTTCTGGCCGCCATCGACCATCACCAGTCGGGCCGTCTGGCCGAGGCGGCGACGCTCTACGGGCGGATTCTGGAGGCCGACCCCGAACAACCCGACGCTGCGCAGTTCCTGGGCGTGCTGCACGCGCAGACGGGCCGCCCGGCGGACGGGGCGCGGCTGCTGCGCCGGTCGCTGGCGCTGCGTCCCGACTCGGCGGGCGGTCACTCCAACCTTGCCGGCGCGCGTCAGACCATGGGCGATGCGGCGGCGGCGGAGGCCGGCTACGCCCGCGCCTTGCGGCTGGACCCGCAGCTTGCCGACGCCCACGCCAGCAGGGCCGCCGCCCTGCGCGATTTGAACCGCGTGCCGGAGGCCACCTGTTCGGCGCAAAGGGCCTTGGCCCTGCTCCCGGCCTCGGCGGACGCCCTGGTGAACCTCGCCGAAACGGCCTTGGCCGGAGGGCGGGCGGCGGCGGCGGAGCGCGCGGCTCGCCGCGCCGCCGCGCTGGCGCCGGAATCGCCGGCGGCCCGGATGATGCTCGGCTCCGCCTGTGCCGCGCAGAAGCGCTGGGACGAGGCGGAGGCTGCCTACCGCGCGGCGCTGGACCTCGCCCCCGGCTATGGCGCGGCGTGGGGAAATCTCGGGTCGCTGCTGGCCGGGCAGGGCCGCTTCGACGAGGCGCTGGCGGCCTTCGCCGCGGCGGAGGGATGCGGTTTCTCCGGCCCGTCTTTGTGCGCGGCGCGCGGTGGTGCGCTGCTCGCCATGGCCCGACCGGTGGAGGCTCTTGCCGACTTTGATCGGGTGCTGGAGGCGCGTCCCGGTGACGCCGGGATGCGCTGGAACCGCGGCTTCGCCCGGCTGCTGGCCGGGGACTGCGAGGGCGGCTGGCCGGAGTTCGACTGGCGCCGCCACGACGCGCGGGCGGAACCGCCGTGGCGCCGCTTCGTGCAGCCCACCTGGAGCGGCGGCGACATCGCCGGGCGCACCATTCTGCTCTATGCCGAGCAGGGGTTGGGCGACACCCTGCAGTTCGTCCGCTACGTCCCGCTGGTGGCGGAGCGCGGGGCGCGGGTGATCCTGGAGGTGCAGCCGCCCTTGATGAGCGTGCTGTCCGGCCTGCCGGGGGTGGAGCGGCTGATCGCCCGCGGCGACCCGTTGCCGGACTTCGATCTGGAATGCCCGCTGATGAGCCTGCCGCGCGCCTTCGGGACCAAGCTGGACGACCTGCCCGCCGCCGTGCCCTATCTGCGCCCCGACCCGCAACGCGCCGTTGCCTGGAGCAAGCGGCTGGCGGACGGGCCGGGGCTGCGGGTCGGGCTGGTCTGGGCGGGCAACCCACGCTTTCCCGGCGACGCGCTGCGCTCGCCCCGGCTGGCGGGGCTGCGGCCGGTGCTGGGCGTACCGGGCGTGCGTTTCTTCGGGTTGCAGAAGGGGCCGGGGCGGGAGGATCTGGAAGGGGTGGTGATGCCGCCTTCCTTCACCGACCTCGGGCCGGACATCGCCGATTTCTCCGACACCGCGGCGATCATGGCCAACCTCGACCTCGTGATCTCCTCCTGCACCGGGCCGGCCCATCTGGCCGGGGCGCTGGGGGTGCCGGTCTGGGTGGTGCTGCCCCTGTCGCCGGATTGGCGCTGGCTGCTGGGGCGGGAGGACAGCCCCTGGTATCCCACCGCCCGCCTGTTCCGCCAGACGCGCGTCGGCGACTGGACGGAGGTGGCCGGGCGCGTCGCCGACGCGCTGCGTGCCGCGGCTCTTACGACTTGAGAGTGATCGTCGCCTGGGTCATCTCGTCGGCGGTGGACACCAGCTTGGAGGCGGCGGAGTAGGTGCGCTGCGCCTGGATCAGCGTGGTGAACTGCTCCTCGATCTTGACGTTGGAGCCTTCGACGCTGGCCGTGCTCAGCGACGCCCCGACGGTCTTCGGCGCGCTGGTGCCGGTCTCGTTGGTCAGGTTGCCGAAGGAGTTCAGGCGGATGGCGCCCGAATTGGCGCTGGTCCGGAACATGGTGCCGGACACGCTTTCCAGATCGGTCGGGTTGATCACCGTCGCGTCGGGGATGCGGTAGATGTAGCGCTGCTTACCGCCCTGGAAGTTGGCGGCGACGAAGCCGTCCTCGGTCAGCTCCGCCCCTTGATAGGTGCTGGCGCGGATGCCGTTGTTGCCCTGGACGATCCCCAGATCCATGCCGGCGATGGTGGTGATGGAGTTGGTCATCTTCCCATAGGAACCGAGATCCAACGTCGTCTGGGCGAAATCGCCGCCGGGGTTCAGGGTCAGGGTCGCCGGGCTGCCGGTTGGGCCGCCGGTCAGCGTGCCGTTGCGGGCGAAGTTCAGCGTGCCGAGCGATTGCCAAGTGGTGGGGTCGTTCACGTTGCCGTTGCCCACCGGTTTGCCGTCGGCGCCGACGACTCCGGCGTTGAAGACCTGCCAGGTCGAGGTGCCGTCCTCCGCCTGCCCGGTCTTCACGAACCGCAGGGCCATCGCCCCGTCGGCGCCGTTCCTGTCGACCATGTTCAGAACAACGCCGGTGGTGTTCGCCGTGGTGATCGGACCGGTCACCGGTTGCTGGTCGTAGGGCAGGTTGAGGTTCAGCGATGCCTGGGTCGAGGCTTCACGGTAGTCCTGCAACCCGCTCAGCGAGACCGGAGTCATGCTGCTGAGGCTGCCAAAGGAGCCGGAGCCGCTGGCGGGGTCGAGCTTGAAGCCCATCAGCGCCTTGCCGGCGCCGTTCACCAGACGGCCCTCCTTGTCGGGGGAGAAGTCGCCGGACCGCGTCAGGAAGACCGAATCGTCGCTTGTCCGGGCGGTGGTCGCGGTCGTGCCGGTCTGAGCATCCAGGTCCTGGACGAGGAAGAAGCCGTTGCCGACGATGGCCGCGTTGGTGGTGACGCCGGTCTGTGTGACGGTGCCGCCGCTGTGGTCCAACCGCTCGAAAGCGCGCACACCGTTGCCGGGGTCCTTGTTGCCGGTGCGGTCGCTCAGCACGAAGTCGGAGAACTGCGTCTCCGATGCCTTGAAGCCGGACGTGGAGGCGTTCGCGATGTTGTTCGAAATGGTGCCCAGGGCGCGGTTCTGCGCCGTCAGCCCGAGAACGCCATTGTTGAAGATCGTGGTGATGCCCATGGTCCGGCCGCCTCATTCCCATCGACGCACGTCCGTTGGAACGCGCCGCGCAGAGAACTGCAACCGTCGTGCCAGAAAGCGGGGAGCCGCTGAAACAACCCTCTCCTGTGGCGGGGGAGGGATTTGTTCAGGCCGGGGAAACCCAGGGATGGGCAGAAATTTCCCGGCGGAAGCGGCTCCTCACCCTGCGCTGGGCAGCTTTCGCCCACCCGCCGGCCCCCTCGCCGGTCTCAATCGACCGGTTCGAACATCTTGGTCTGGGAGTTGATGGCCCACAGGTCGCCGCTGTCCAGGTCGAACCACCAGCCGTGCAGTTCCAGTGTCCCGGCCTCCACCCGCTCGCGGACGAAGGGGAAGGTCATCAGATTGTCCACCGACGTGCGGACGGCGGCGCGCTCGATCACGTCGGGCTTCTGCTGAAGGCGCTCGAACTCGGCCTTGCGCCGTTCCTCGTCGGTGTCCCCCTGGGCGGGCGGGATGTAGGGATCGAGCGCCGCGCTGGCGATGGACACCCAGGGCGACACGAAGTCGTTCTGGTCCGGCTCGCCCTTGCGCAGGCGGATCAGCCCCTGGATGCCGCCGCAAAGGGCGTGGCCCAACACGATGACGTGGCTGACCTGAAGCACCCGCACCGCGTATTCGATGGCCGCCGAGGTGCCGTGGTAGCTGCCGTCCGGCTGGTAGGGCGGGACGAGGTTGGCGACGTTGCGGACGACGAACATCTCGCCCGGCTCCGCCTGGGTGAGCAGCGCCGGATCGACGCGGCTGTCGGAGCAGCCGATCATCAGGATCTTGGGCTTCTGCCCCTCCTCGACGAGCTGGCGCATGCTGTCGGGCCGGCGCTCGTAGTAGCGGGCGCGGAAACCTTTCATCCCGGCGAGAAGCTGACGAATCGGAACGTCCTGGTCGCGGGTGTGTGGCATCGTTCTGATACCCCTCTTCGGTCGGGATTTAGCGGATGCGGTATAGCCCAGGCCGGGTCATGTTTCCAGAACCTCCGCAGGCGCCGGCTCGCCCCAGCGGCGGACGATGCCCGCGTCCAGCCCGAACAGGTCGAGCGCCCGCCCAACGGCGTGGTCCACCAGATCGTCGATGGTCTGCGGGCGGTTGTAGAAGGCGGGAACCGGTGGGGCGATCACCGCGCCCATCTCGGCCAGCTGGGTCATGGTGCGCAGGTGCCCCAGATGCAGCGGCGTCTCGCGCACCATCAGCACCAGCGGGCGGCGCTCCTTGAGCGTGACGTCTGCGGCGCGGGTCAGCAGGGTGGAGGTCACGCCCGTGGCGATCTCGCTCATCGTGCGGACGGAGCAGGGGGCGACGATCATGCCCATGGCGCGGAAGCTGCCGCTGGCGATGGCCGCGCCGATGTCGGCGGCGGCGTAGGACACGTCGGCGAGAGCGCGCAGCTCCGCCACCTTCATGTCCGTCTCATGGGCCAGGGTGACCTCGGCGGAGCGGCTGACGACGAGGTGCGATTCGACGCCGATCCGGCGCAGCACGGACAGCAGCCGGATGCCCAGGATCACGCCCGAGGCTCCGCTGATACCGACGACAAGACGGGAGGATGCAGTCATGCCGAAGAAGTAGCGCGCGGGCCGGGTGTCGTCCAGAGCGCGGTCTTATGGACTCCTTCACGGGTCCGGCGCCGGGGGCGGAGGGACGGGCCGCACCCGGCGCTTAAAAGCAAAAAGCCCCCCTCCCGCCGGGGGAGAGGGGCCGGTAAGGCGGCGTCAGCGCGCCTCTTCCCGCTCTGAATAGGGCGACTCGTCGCCGTAGCCGTCCTCGCCGTCCTGGGCCTCGCGCTCCTCCTGCGACAGAGGGACGCCGCCTCGGCGGACGGCCAGGGCCAGGGATTCCTCCAGCTCGCGCTGGGTGCACAGGCCGAGCAGCACCGGGTTGCGCGGCTTGATGTTCGGGGCGTTCCAGTGCGTGCGGTCGCGGACTGCCGCGATGGTCGGCTTGGTCGTGCCGATCAGGCGGCAGAGCTGGGCGTCCGACAGCTCCGGATGGTGCTTCAGCAGCCAGGCGATGGCGTCCGGCTTGTCGCCGCGCTTGGTGATCGGGGTGTAGCGCGGCCCCTTGGACCGTGCTGCCGGCAGCGGCAGGTCGGGGACCAGCAGCTTCAGGCGCAGATCCTGGTTGCGCTCGCAGCGTTCGATCTCGCCCTTGGTCAACTGACCGTTGGCCACCGGGTCCAGCCCGACCATGCCGACCGCCACCTCGCCATCGGCGATGGCCTGGACCTCCAGGGAATGCAGGCCGCAGAAGGCGGCGATCTGCTCGAAGGTCAAGGATGTGTTCTCGACCAGCCAGACGGCCGTCGCTTTCGGCATCAAGGGCAGTGCCATCGTCCCTCCTGACAACTCCAACCCGACCGCACCCGCTGGCGGGTGGCGCGATCGGCCATACTTTACCGGATGGTCCCGAGCTTCGCCCTCCATATAGGGCCGGAACCGGTCGATGTAAGCGTGCTCGGGCAGGCGGCCGGGAAAACCCGGACACCGATCCCTCTGCTAACCGTCTTGGCGCGCTTTAGCAAGCCCACCCGGCTGTCCGGGAACAAGAATGAAGCGAAAAAATTTCTTGAAAGGGAATTCCCGGCTGTGAAACCGGGGAATTCCCTTCGCAATCCAATGGTTCGCCGGTGCGGCAGCGGTCGCGGCTGCGGTCAGCCGCCAACCGTCATGACGATCTTGCCGATGTGCGCGCTGGATTCCATCAGGGCGTGCGCGTCGGCTGCCTGCTCCAGCGTGAAGACCTTGTGGATCACCGGCTTGACCGTGCCGCTCTCCAGGAGCGGCCAGACCTTCTCGCGCAGGGCGGCGGCGATGCGGCCCTTCTCCTCGACCGAGCGGGCGCGCAGGGTGGAGCCGGTGAGGGTCAGGCGCTTGGTCATCACCGGGAACATGTTGATGGAAACCTTCGGCCCCTGGAGGAAGGCGATGGAGACGTGCCGCCCGTCCGGGGCCATGATGCCGATGTCGCGGGCGATGTAGTCGCCGCCGACCATGTCCAGCACCACGTCGACGCCGCGCCCACCGGTCTCCTTCTGGATGACGGCGGCGAAGTCCTCGGTCTTGTAGTCGATGGCGCGATCGGCGCCCAGCTCCTCGCAGGCCCGGCACTTCTCGGCGCTGCCGGCGGTGGTGAAGACCTTGGCGCCGAAGGCCTTGGCGAGCTGGATCGCCGTGGTGCCGATGCCGCTGGAGCCACCATGGACCAGCAGCGTCTCGCCGGGCTTCAGCGCGCCGCGCTCGAACACGTTGGTCCAGACGGTGAAGAAGGTCTCCGGCACGGCGGCGGCCTCGACCATGCCATAGCCCTTCGGCACGGGCAGGAGCTGCGGCGCCGGGACCACGCAATACTGGGCATAGCCGCCGCCGGCGATCAGGGCGCAGACCGCATCGTCGGCGGCCCACTCCGTGACGCCCTCGCCGATGGCGACGACGCGCC
The DNA here is from genome assembly GCF_022023855.1 of Azospirillum brasilense. Taxonomy (NCBI): domain Bacteria; kingdom Pseudomonadati; phylum Pseudomonadota; class Alphaproteobacteria; order Rhodospirillales; family Azospirillaceae; genus Azospirillum; species Azospirillum brasilense. Next base: position 98,390 of record NZ_CP059449.1, on the reverse strand, counting down.
CAGCGATCTCCAGGCCGGGCAGGTCGGAGGCGCCCGGTGGCGGGTCGTAGCGGCCCTGGCGCTGCAGCATGTCCGGACGGTTGACGCCCGCCGCCTCCACCGCCACCAGCACCTCGCCGGGGCCGGGCACCGGGGCGGGACGCTGCACGGTGCGCAGGACCTCCGGACCGCCGGGTTGCGAAATCTCGACGCAGGTCATGCTGTCCGGCAGGGCGATGCCCATGGTGTCTTCCCCCATTCCTCGTTGACGCGGTGTCCGCCAATCCGGCTGTCGCCACTCCGGGCGGCCGGGCCGTTTGTGTCCGCAGGCGACCAAAGTTAGAATTCCGCACCGGCGCTGACAAGCACGCCCCGCCGGCCTTTCCGACGGGCGGGAAGCGGACGGCGCGGGGCAGGGATGCGCGAACGCGGGAGGAGCAGCCCAATGGACATCGACGATCTGGAGCCGCGCAAGGCCAAGCCGGCGCTGAAGGACCTGACCGCGCTGGGCGTGGCGGAGCTGAAGGACTACATCGCCGGGCTGGAGGCCGAGATCGCCCGCGCCCGCGCCGCCATCGCCGCAAAGGAGACGCAGAAGAACGCCGCGGAGGCCTTCTTCAAGAAGCCGTCCTGACGAACGGGAAAAGCCCCTCGCCCGGGATGGGAGAGGGGCGTCGGTCCGTGAAATCTCAGTCCGCGCCGACCAGATCGCGGTAGCAATGCCAGGAGGCGTGGCCGATCAGCGGCAGGGCCAGCGCCAGCCCGAGGAAGCCGGTGACCATTCCGGCCGCGGTGAACAGCACGATCAGGAAGGCCCAGCCGGCCATGGTCCGCAGATTCTCGCGAAGCACCGCGACGCTGGTCGCCATGGCGGTGAAGCTGTCGGTCTCGCGGTCGAGCAGCATCGGGATCGACACCACGCTGATGGCGAAGACCGCCGTGGCGATCACACCGCCGACGATGGTGCCGGTCAGCAGGAACGGGATCGTCTGGGCCGAGAAGAAGATGCGGTCGACGAGCTGGTCGAAGGCCGGCGGCTCGGTCGCGAAGAACAGTGCGAACAGCAGGAAGGCGATGCGGATCCAGGCCAGCATGGCCAGCATCAGCGCCAGCCCGATCCCGGCGATCTGCACGCCATTGCGGCGGTAGGCCCCGACGACCTTCATCAGGGTCGGCGTCTCCCCCCGCTCCAGCAGGCGGCTGGTCTCGTAGAGGCCGACGGCGAAAACCGGCCCCAACAGCATGAAGCCCGCCGCCATCGGCAGGACCAGATACTGCATGCCCTGCATCGACAGCACGGCCACCAGCGCGAGGCTGGACAGGACCGCCAGCAGGCCATAGGCGGCGCTGATCATGGGGCTGGCGCACATGTCGCGCCAGCCGGCGCTCAGCCACACCCAGGGGCGGTCGACGTCGACGCTGCGGATTCGCGGAAGATAGGGTGCCGGTTTGTGGAATTCGGAGGGTTCTTTGCGCCGGACCGGCCGATGGAATTGGGACGGACCGCGGTGAGACGACATGTCGACCATGTTGATGGTCCTCCCCTTTGCCCATTGCGCCTCTCGTGAGAGGGGAGTGTAGCAAAGCGGTCCGCTGCGTTCCAGATTGTCTTACGGACGAACTGTTTGAATGCCTAATTGTCACAAAAGCGATACCAAAGCACGAGCTTGACCGTTACTCCTCAGCCTTGTTGCCATCGACCTTCTTGCCGTCGAGATCCGCCTTGCGGCGCTGGGCGTCCTGACAATCGCGCAGCTTCTCGGCCTTGGTGCGCCCGAAGCGGACACGGTTCTCCTCGGCGGTTTTTTCACGCTCTTCCTTCTGGCGCATCTTCCGGAAGCGGTTCAGGTTCACGACATCGGCCATGGGGCGCGTCTCCTGAGGGCGAGGCATATCGTCTTTTGGACAACTCGGCCGTTGGAATGCCCAAATTGCTTGTTTTCTTTCGGGACGATAGTTTAGCGGAACCCCGTGCCACCCGGAAGACCGGAGCGGGCGCCGACGGTTTCCGCGGCTTGTGGCGGACAACTTGTGGCAGGAATACGGCGACTTAACAGCCGAACGGTGGGGAAGGCGGGGCAACCGGTGAAGAAACTCCTGATCGCGGCGCTGATTCTATTTGGCCTGCTGGTGGCAGCGGTGCTGATCGTGCCGAGCGTGGTCGACTGGAATGCCTACAAGGCCCAGATCGCGGACAAGGTGTCCGCCGCCACGGGCCGCAAGGTGGAGCTGAGGGGCGACATCGGTCTGTCCCTGCTGCCAGCCCCGGCGCTGACGGTGCGCGACGCGCGGCTGGCCAACGCGCCCGGCGGGTCCGAGGAGGACATGGCCCGCCTGAAGGAGTTGGACGTCCGCGTGGCCCTCGGTCCGCTGCTCGGCGGTCACATCCAGGTGCAGAGCATCAAGCTGATCGACCCGACCTTCCTGTTCGAGACGCTGCCCGACGGGCGCTTCAACTGGGATCTGTCGGGTGCCGGCGCCGGCCGTGCGACGGGCGGCGGACCGGGCGGATCGGGCGACGGGCTGGCCTCGGCGGTCAGCTTCGATCAGGTGACGGTGCAGAACGGCACCATCCAGTATCGCGACGCCCGCACCGGTCAATCGGAGGTGATCGACCAGATCGACGCGCGGATCGTTGCGGGCAGCTTTACCGGGCCGTTCCAGGGGCAGGGCGGTTTCCGGGCGCGCGGCGTGCCGCTGCGCGGCGAGATGTTCGTCAGCCGCCTGATCGACGGCGCCGCCGTCCAGGTCCGGGCGGCGCTGTCGATGGCCGATACCGACGCCACGCTGCGCTTCGCCGGAATCGTGACCAACCCACCGGGCAGCGGCGGCTCGCGCGCCCAGGGCGATCTGCGCGTCGAAGGAAGCGACCTGTCCCGCGCGCTGGCCCTGGTCCGAAAAGGCTCGGCCACGGGCGAGGACAAGAAGGCGAACGCGTTGCTCGCCCAGTCCTTCGGCATCCGTACGGCGGTCGAGGCGTCCCCGACCGCGGCGAGCTTCACGAATCTGGAGGCGCAGCTCGGCGACACGCGCGCCACCGGCACGGCGACCCTGCGCAGCGGAACGCCGGCCAGGGCGGAACTGACGCTGGCCCTGAACCGGCTCGATCTCGACGCCTGGCTGGACCGCGCGGGCGCCGGCGGTGGTTCGGACGCCGGCGCCCAGCCTGCCGCCCGCAATGGGAACACAGCCAAAAGCGCGCCGCCCAGCGCTCCATCCGGCAGCGCCCCAGCCCCGACCGGCGGCACGACCCCGCCCGGCGGCTTCGCCCTGCCGGACACGTTGGACGCCAAGCTCGACCTCGCGGTGGACGGCATCACTTACAACGGCGGCGTCATCCGCCAGGGGCGGGTGGAGGCCAGCCTGACCGGCGGCACATTGAACATCGACCGTGTCAGCGCGCTGCTGCCCGGCGGCTCCGACATCGTGGCGGCGGGGGAACTGGCGGCGGCCAACGGCCAGCCGAACGTCAATCTGCGGATGGAGGCGAACGCCGACAACCTGCGCGCTGTGCTGGAATGGCTGCGTGTGGACGTCCGCGCCGTTCCGGCGGACCGGCTGCGCCGGGCCTCGGTCGCCGCGCAGTTGCAGGGACGACCCGGGCGGCTGGACGTGAACGGGTTGGACCTGCGGGTGGACGCCAGCCGCCTGACCGGCGCCGTCGCCTATGTGGACCGCGGGCGGCCCGCCTTCGGCGCGCGGCTCGACCTCGACCGGCTGAACCTCGACGCCTATCTGCCCCAACCGGGCGGCGATGCGGCGCCCCAGGCCATCCCTGCCGCCAATGGCGTGGGCAATGGCAACGCTGCGGCTCCCACTTCCGCCAATGGTGCCACCCAGGCCCCCGCGCGCAACGGGCGTTCCTCGATGACACCGGCCCGGCTGCTGGCCGGCGTGGACGCGAACCTGGAATTGTCGGTCGGGCAACTGACCGTGCGCAATACGCCGGTCCAGGGGCTTCGGCTCGACGCCACCGCCGCGGGCGGCGCCCTGTCCATCAAAGAGGCGACGGTGCAGGATGCCGCCGGGGTGAAGCTCCGCCTGGACGGACAGATCGCCGGGCTGGAGCCGCTGCGCGGCGCCCATCTGACGCTGAACGCCGAGGCTGCCAGCCTGGAAGGGGTGGCCCGCGCCGTGCCCTGGCCGGAGGGCGCCCCTGCGCCGGAGCGGCTGGGCGCGGTGAAGGCGCAGGCCCGCCTGTCGGGCGACGCCGAGCGTCTGGCGGTCGAGCTGGGGGCTGAGGCGGCCGAAGGCTCGCTGGAGGCGGGCGGCACGGTGCTGAACGTCGAGAAGAACCCGTCCGTCGATCTGAAGCTGCGCGCCAAGCATCCGGAACTGGCCCGGCTGGCCGGCCTGTTTACCGATAACCCGTCTTCCGGCGGCGCGGTGTCCGGTTCCTACGGCCCGATGGACCTTTACACGGAGCTGGCGGGGACGCGGAAAGCCTTCACGTTGGGCAACATCCAGGGCGTGCTGGCCGGCGTCACCGTCAAGGGCAAGGCCAGCGCCGACCTCAATGGCAGCAAGCCGCGGGTGGAGGCCGATCTGCAGACCGGTGACCTGGAGCTGGACCGGCTGGCGGTGCTTCCCGCCGCGGCGGCCCGCCCCGCCGGCGCGTCCTCTCCGGCGGTGGAGGCGTCGCCGGGCGCGCCCGCCGCCGCGACAGGGGATTTCAGTGGGCTGCGCCGCTTCGACGGGCGCTTCGCGCTGACCTCATCCGCTCTCGCCAAGGGCGGCACGCGGATCGAGAATCCGGCCCTGCGCGCCACCGTGACCAACGGCGTGCTGACGGTGGAGCGGTTCGACGGCACCCTGATGGGTGGCCAGCTCGGCGCCACCGGGCGGCTCGCCGCGCCGGGCAACCAGACGCCGACCGCCGAGGCCACCATCACCCTGTCCAAGGCCAAGCTGGCCGAGGCGGTGGGCGGCGGCCTGGGCGGCGGAGCGCTGGAGATCGCCGGGGGCGTGCTCGACGCCGAGGCCAACCTGACGACCAGCGGGGCCGGCGGCGACGCCATGCTCAAGGCGCTGGCCGGCCAGGGCCGGATCAGTGCCCGTGACGGTCTGCTGCGAGGCTTCGACCTCGGCGCCCTGCGCGACCGGCTGACCAAGCTGGAGCGTCCGCAGGAGCTGCTGGGCGCCGTGATGGGCGGGCTTCAGGGCGGGGAGACCCGCTTCGCCCGGCTGGACGGCAGCTTCGCCATCGACAAGGGCGTGGCGCGCACCGAGGACACGCGCCTGACCTCCGATCTGGGCGAGGCGGTGGCGGTGGGGCAGGTCAACCTTCCGGCGCAGACCATCGACATGCGCGTCCGCCTGACCGTGCAGTCCGACCAGTCGCTGCCCCCGCTGACCGTCCGCATGACCGGCGCGCTCGACAAGCCCACCCGCTCCTTCGAGATGCAGGAGGTGCAGGAGTATTTCGCCCGCCGCGCCGCCGAGGGGCTGCTGAACAAGGTGCTGCCGAAGGATCTGCCGATTCCCGGCGGCGGCAACGCTCCGAAGCCGGACGCGCTGTTGAAGGGGCTGATCGACGGGCTGAAGCGTTGAGAGTGTGGACGCGCGTGACGCTTTGCGTCCAAGCCCCGTGACGCTTTGCGTCCAAGCCCGTTGAAGTTCCGTGGGGCGGGTCCCATAATGCGGCAGACAAGAAGCGGATTTTGAGTCGATGCAGGTGGACAATAAGATTCTGGACGATCTGGCCCGCGTTGCGGGTGGCGCGCTTGGCGCGCTGTCGTCCCTGCGCGAGGAAGCTGAGGCGCAGATGCGCCAGCAGTTCGAGCGCGTTCTGTCGCGGATGGACGTGGTGAGCCGCGAGGAGTACGAGGCCGTCCGCGCCATGGCCGCCAAAGCCCGCGAGGAGCAGGAGGCCATGGCCGAGCGGCTCGCCGCGCTGGAGGCCACGGTCGCGACGCTCAAGGCCGAACACGATCCGAAACCGGCAACGGGCGCCTCCGCTCCCGCCGTCGGCCCCATCGCCGGAGGCGGCAGCGGGCCGGTCTGATCCGGCCTCCGCCACGTCTCCATCCCTTCACGGATGCACCGCTGAAAACCAGTTGCGCCGGCCAGACCCTTTTGGCACGGTGCATTGGGTGGTATTCATCCGCCTGCCAGCCACAACATCTCGGGGCTTCCCCTTCTTGCGCGAAGGCGGACCGGCCCCGGGGCGGTTCCGTCCACCGCGCCTTTACAGGAGGACGCCGACATGTCGGCTGTTGCCGTCGACACTCCCTCATCCGCGCACAATCCCCTGGACATCGTCGAGGAGATCGTCACCGCCAACGAATGGCCCTTCGAGAGGGCCGGCGAGGACGAGCTGATCGTCGAGATCGGCGGGCGCTGGTGCGACTACCGTCTCTATTTCGTCTGGCAGTCCGACGTCAGCGCGATGCAGTTCTCCTGCCAGTTCGACATGAAGGTTCCGGCGGCGCGCCGCTCCTCCGTCAACGACCTGCTGGCGGAGGTCAACGCGCGCATGTGGCTCGGCCATTTCGACGTCTGCGCCGAGGAGCACACCCCGATGTTCCGCCAGACCATGCTGCTGCGCGGTTCGCGCGGCGCGACGGTGGAGCAGCTCGAGGACCTCGTCGAAATCGCCCTCTCGGAGTGCGAGCGCTTCTATCCCGCCTTCCAGTTCGTGATCTGGGGCGGCAAGTCCGCGTCCGAGGCGGTGTCCGCCGCCATCCTCGACACCGCCGGGGAGGCGTGACCGCCATGGCGCAAGCTGGGACGCAGGGCTGCACGTTGCTTTTGGTCGGCTGCGGCAAGATGGGCGGGGCGATGCTCGACGGCTGGCTGAAGGCCGGCATCGCGTCCAGCGTCGCCGTGGTGGAGCCGTCCGGCCTGCCGGAGGCCCTGCGCGGCAACCCCGCGGTCGCCCTGGCGAGTGGTCCGGACGCCTTGCCCGCCGGCTTCGCGCCGGACGTGGTCGTTCTTGCGGTGAAGCCGCAGGTGATGGACTCGGTCCTTCCGGCCTACCGGGCGCTGGTCCGCCCCGGCACGGTGTTCCTGTCCGTCGCCGCCGGCAAGACGATCGCCTCTTTCGAAGCGGCGCTGGGGGAGGGGGCGGCCATCGTCCGCTCCATGCCCAACACGCCCGCCGCCATCGGCCGCGGCATGACCGTCGCCGTCGGCAACCCGGTGGTGACCGAGGCGCAGAAGTCGCTGTGCGATTCTCTGCTGCGCGCGGTCGGCGACGTGGCCTGGGTGGCGGACGAGTCGCTTCTCGATCCGGTGACCGCAGTCTCGGGCAGCGGCCCGGCCTACGTCTTCCTGATGGTCGAGGCCATGGCGAAGGCCGGGGAGGCCGCCGGGCTGCCCGCCGAGCTTGCCATGCGTCTGGCGCGGGCCACCGTTGCGGGGGCGGGCGAGCTGCTCCACCAGTCCCCGACCGCCGCTGCCGACCTGCGCAAGGCCGTGACCAGCCCGAACGGCACCACCCAGGCGGCGCTCGATGTCCTGATGGCCGGGGATGGAATGCAGCCGCTGTTCGACCGCGCCGTGGCTGCCGCCGCGAACCGCTCCCGCGAACTGGCGAAGTAAGGCGCCATGGCGGCCCTCAGCCCCTCCGCCCAACGGGTCCAGGCCTTGCTGGACGGTTTCGGCCACGGCCACAGCGTGGTCGAGCATGAGGGCAGCACCCGCACGTCGGAGGATGCCGCGAACGCCGTCGGCTGCGCCGTGGCACAGATCGCCAAGTCCTTGATCTTCCGCGCGAAGGACAGCGGCCGTCCGGTGCTGGTGGTGGCCAGCGGGGCCAATCGGGTGGACGAGAAGGCGGTCGGGCGGTTGATTGGAGAAAAGATCGAGCGGGCCGATCCGGACTTCGTGCGGGAGACGACCGGCTTCGCCATCGGTGGTATTCCGCCCATCGGCCACGCCGTGCCGCCGCTGGTTCTGATCGACGCCGACCTGATGGACCTCGACGCCATTTGGGCCGCCGCCGGTACCCCCAACGCGGTCTTCCGCCTGACCCCGGCGCAACTCGTCGCCATCACCGGCGGACGGGTCGAAGCCATCCGCAAGGGCTGACCGTCCGGCAACCGAGCCGGTCAACCGGGCAGGATGCCGCAGCGCGGCATGACCGCGCATCGCCGGGCCACCCCTCTTCCAAGCCTCTGGATTCTCTGGCAAGACTCTTCCCAACGAGTTCTTGAACAGAGACGCATCAGGGAGGCCCCCATGACTGACGCCCGGCACAACCCCTACGAGACCGACCTCGACCAGAACGCCGCCAACACGGTGCCGCTGTCGCCGCTCTCGTTCCTGCGCCGCACCGCCGCCGTCTATCCCGAGCGCATCGCCGTGATCCACGGCCCGGTCCGCCGGACCTGGGCGGAGACCTACGAACGCTGCGTGCGCCTCGCCTCGGCCTTGGCAAAGCGCGGCATCGGGCTGGGCGACACGGTCGCGGTGATGGCCCCCAACACCCCGGAATCCTTCGAGGCGCATTTCGGCGTGCCGATGACCGGCGCGGTCCTCAACGCCCTGAACATCCGCCTGGACGCCGAGGCGCTGGCCTTCATCCTGGAGCACGGCGAGGCCAAGGTCCTGCTGACCGACCGGGAATTCTCCGGCGTCATCTCCAAGGCCGTCCACATGCTGGAGCCGAAGCGTCGCCCCATCGTCATCGACATCGACGACCCGCAGGCCAAGGGCGGCGAGCTGATCGGCGAGCAGACCTACGAGCAGTTCCTGGAAACCGGCGACCCGGCCTATGAATGGCCGATGCCGGCCGACGAGTGGCAGGCCATCGCGCTGAACTACACCAGCGGCACCACCGGCAATCCCAAGGGCGTCGTCTACCACCACCGCGGCGCCTACCTGAACGCCATGGGCAACGTGCTGACCTGGGCGATGCCGCACCATCCCGTCTATCTGTGGACTCTGCCGATGTTCCACTGCAACGGCTGGTGCTTCCCCTGGACGGTCACCGCCATGGCCGGCACCAACGTCTGCGTCCGCACCATCACCGCCAAGGGCATCTACGACGCGCTGGCCGACCTCGGCGTCACCCATATGTGCGGCGCGCCCATCATCATGGGCCTGATCGTCAACGCGCCGGAGGACCAGAAGCGGGAGATCCCGACCGGCGTGAAGATGATGACCGCCGGTGCCGCCCCGCCCGCCGCGGTGATCGAGAAGATCGAGCGGCTGGGCTTCGACGTCACCCACGTCTACGGCCTGACCGAGGTCTACGGCCCGGTCACCATCTGCGCCTGGCACGAGCACTGGAACAACCTGCCGCTGGAGGAGCGCGCGGCGCTGAAGGCGCGGCAGGGCGTGAACTACGCCACGCTGGAAGGGCTGATGGTCGCCGACCCCAACACGCTCCAGCCGACCCGCAAGGACGGCGTGACGATGGGCGAGATCTTCATGCGCGGCAACACCGTCATGAAGGGCTATCTGAAGAACCCGCGGGCCACGCAGGAGGCCTTCTCCGGCGGCTGGTTCCACACCGGCGATCTCGGCGTCTGGCATCCGGACGGCTACATCGAGCTGAAGGACCGCTCCAAGGACATCATCATCTCCGGCGGCGAGAACATCTCGACCATCGAGGTCGAATCGGTCCTCTACAAGCATCCGGACATCGTCGAGGCCGCCGTGGTCGCCCGCCCGGACGAAAAGTGGGGCGAGACGCCCTGCGCCTTCGTCACCGTGAAGGAGGGCAAGCAACTGACCGAGGCCGAGGTGATCGCCTATTGCCGCGAGCATCTGGCCCACTTCAAGTGCCCGCGCACCGTCGTCTTCACCGCCCTGCCGAAGACCTCGACCGGCAAGATCCAGAAATACGTGCTGCGCGATCAGGCCCGCGCGCTGAACGGAGCGAAGGTGTGACCGCTGTGACCGGGGGCTTCGGCCCCCTTCTGCCCGAGGAGCGGGCGGACGCCACGGCCCTGGTTCGCCAGGGTTTCGGCATTCCCCGTGAGTATTTCGACCGGTCGGTGGAGCTGTTCGGGCCGGGCGTGATGCGGGGCCTGCGCGCCGGACCGGAGGCGGGTCGCGCCGGGCAGCTCGTTGCCTGCGCCGCCGTCTGGCCGATGGACCAGTGGTTCGGCGGGCGCCCGGTGCCGTCCTGCGGCGTGGCGGCGGTGGCGGTCGATCCGGCGGAGCGCGGGCGCGGCTACGGCACCGCGCTGATGCGCGGTTTGCTGGAGGAGGCGCGGGCCGGGGGCGCCGCGCTGTCGGTGCTCTACCCAGCGACCCTACCGGTCTACACCCGCCTGGGCTTCGGGCGGGGCGGGGCGTCCTTCGACTGGAGCGCGCCGCCGGGCGCCCTGTCCGCCGGGCCGCCGCCGGGGGACGGGTGGATCCGCCGGACCGACGCGAGCGACGCCAGCGAGCTTGCGGCGCTACGTCGCAGCCTGCTCACCACCACCAATGGACTGGTGGAGCGCAATGAAGGCCTGTGGAGCTTCGCCCTCTGCCCGGACGGTGCTCCGTCCGATGTTTACACTTTGGGTGGTCCGAGAGGGGCGGAGGGATACGTGGCAGTGGCGCCGCCGTCGGACCGGAAGCTGGTGGTTGCGGATCTGTGCCTGCTCAGCCCGCGTTCGGTGCGGCTGGCGCAAGGTTTCCTTGCCGGCTACCGGGCGCAGATCGACCGCGTCTCCTGGCGCGGCGGGCCCGACGACCCCTTGGTCCTGATGGCGCCGGATGCCGGTCCGCGTGCCGACGCGCGGGACGAGTGGCTGTTGCGTATTCTCGACCTTCGGCGCGCCTTGGAGGCCCGCGGCTATCCACCTGGGGTTGCCGGCGAGTTGGTGCTGGACGTTTCCGATGCGGTGATTCCGGAGAATTCCGGCACCTTCCGGTTGCGTCTGTCCGATGGAAAGGCCGCCGTGGACCGGGTTCCGGAAAAGACGGGCGGCGGCGGAAAAGCGGCCGGAGCCGGGCTTTCCCTGTCCATCGCGGCCTTGTCCGCCCTCTACAGTGGCCACAAAGGCCCGCAGATTCTCCGCCAGGTTGGCCTTCTGCGTGGCGGCGAAGACGCGATGGCGCTGGCGGCGCTGTTTTTCTCGGGGCCGGCGCCGTGGATGCCGGACCGGTTCTGAAGCGGTGATACCAGTTGCGTTTATCAAACCAGAAATTAACCCTTTCTGATGTATCCCTTAGCGACAAAGGCATGACGACGGCCAAAGCATAAGGCCGTACGATCCGGGGGAGCCCGATTTCATGACGATTGGAACGCGGATTGCGCTCGGTTTTGCGGCGGTCCTTCTGATGACGGTCGCGGTGGCGTTCGTTGGCTGGAACAGCTTGCGCACCTACGCCGGACGTGTCGATCTGGCGGCCCACACCGCCGAACTGGACGCCCGGCTGAAAACCGTGCGGATCGAGGAAGCCCGCTTCCTCACCGAGCGCGACTCCAAGGCCGCCGACAATGTGCCCGGCATGCTGGACCGGCTGCGCGACGAAGCGCAGGGCACGCGGTCCGCGCTTGAGGACGCCGGCAGCATCCGGCTGGTCGACGAGATCCTGGCGGGCATCGCCGGCTATCGCAGCGCCTTCGCCAACTTCGTCGCCCAGGACGCGGAGGCCCGCGCCCGCACCCAGAGCATGGAGACACGCGCCCAGGCCCTGCGGGAGATCGCGGAGAAGATCGGCAAGCAGCAGTCCGACCGCTACGACCAGAACATGGTCAGCCTGAAGGACGCGGAGCACGCCGTGCGGCAGAGCCGCGACACCTCCGACCGCGCCGACCGGCTGATCGAGATGGTGCTGGAGGCGCGCCGCCTGCAGTCCGATTTCGCGCACACCCGCAATCCGGCGACGATGGCCGCCGCCGGGGAGGCTATCGCGGCGCTGCTGGCCAACGCCGAAGCCATCGAGAAGGATCTTCTCGGCACCAACGACGAGGAATTGGCCCAGCGGATCGTCACCATCGCCGGCGCCTACCGCATGGTGTTCGACCAGACCCGCGCCGAAGGCGCCGGCGAACCGGCCAGCGGCCGCGTCCAGGCGCTGGATCGCCATGCCCACGAGATCCAGAACCTCGCCCACGAGATGCAGGAGAACCAGTCGATGGTCTCCAGCGCGCTCCAGGAGGCCGCGAACTTCGCCCAGAGCGAGGTGAACGAGGCCGTCCAACTGCGCGGCATCGCCATGCGCCTGATCCAGGGCGCGCAGTCCGCGATGCTGGGGCAGCGCGATTTCATCCTGATGAACGGGGAGGATGCCCGCGCCCGGGTGCACGGCGCGGTCAAGGAGACGCTGGGGCTCGCCACCCAGGCCGGGGCCGTGCTTGTCGATTCGGAAGGCCGAGCGCTGATCGCCGCCATCACCGAGGCCGCCCAGGCCTTCGATCGGGAGTTCGCCGCCCTCGTCACCACCAGCGAGAACCAGCGCACCGCCTCCAAGACCATGGCCAAGGCCGCGGGCGACGTCAGCGAGCAGGTGGCCCGTCTCGTCTCCATCCAGCGCGACGACCGCGAGAACGGGCGCAGCGGGGCGGAACTGATCATCATCATCGGCGCCGCCGTGGCGCTGGCGCTGGGCATGGTGATGGCCTGGATCATCGACCGCGCCATCACCCACCCGATGCACGCCATGACCAAGGCGATGGGCCGGCTGGCCGAAGGCGACCTGACGGTGGACATTCCCGCCGGCGACCGCAAGGACGAGCTGCGCGCCATGGCCGAGGCGCTCAGCGTCTTCAAGGAGAACGCCCTGGAGATGCAGCGCATGGAGGGTGAGCGGGAGGAGATGCGCCGGCAAATCGACGCCGACCGCCGCCGCACCATGAACGAGTTCGCCAACGGCTTCGAACAGGCGGTGTCGGGCGTCGTCCTGTCGCTGACCGAGTCCGCCGGCAACCTCGGCCGCGACGCGCAGGAGATGTCGTCGGACGCTGCCCTGACCACCGCCAAGTCGAGCGCGGTCGCTGCGGCGTCGGAGCAGGCGTCCAGCAACGTGCAGACCGTCGCTGCGGCGGCGGAGGAACTGTCCTCCTCCATCGCCGAGATTTCCCGCCAGCTCAACAGCAGCTCGCAGGTTGCGGTGGGGGCGGCGGCCAAGGCGACGGAGACCAACGGCATCGTTGAGGGGCTGGCCGAGGCGGCGCAGCGCATCGGGCAGGTGGTGGACCTGATCGGCGAGATCGCCGAGCAGACCAATCTGCTGGCCCTGAACGCGACCATCGAGGCGGCGCGGGCCGGGGAGGCCGGAAAGGGTTTCGCCGTGGTGGCGACGGAGGTCAAGAACCTCGCCGGCCAGACCGCCAAGGCGACCGAGGAGATCTCCAGTCAGGTGGCGCAGATGCAGGCGGCGACGGGCGGGGCGGTGGGCGCCATCCGCACCATCTCCGACGCGGTCGGCACGATTAGCAGCACGGTCACCGAGATCGCCCGCGCCATGGAGCAGCAGGGGCTCGCCACCCGCGAGATCGCCCAGAACGTCAATCAGGCCGCCGAAGGCACGCAGGAGGTGATGCATCACATCGCCGAGGTGACCAACGCCGCCACCAAGACCGGCGGCGCCGCCGATGCGGTGCTGAGCGCCAGCCGCACTCTGGCCCGCCAGGCCGATCATCTGCGCTCCGAGGTGCAGGGCTTCCTCAACAAGGTGCGGACCGCCTGAGCCGTCTGGCGGGGGTTGCCTTTCATCGTGGGACCGCGGGCCGGGGTCGAAAAATCCCCCGGCCCGTTCCCGTTGCTTTCGCACGGGGCATCTGTTAAGCCGCGCCGTGCCTCACGGACGCGAGATCTCATGGCTTTCCCCTTGTCACAGCGCGACTCCGCCCGGGGAATACCCGACGCGATTCTGGCGGGTCTGGCCGGCATCGCGGTGGCGGCGCTCGGCCCGTTGGCCGCCATGGCGCCGCGCGGTTTGCCGGTCTGGGCCATCCTGATCGCGCTGGTCGGGCTGTCCGGCCTGGCCCGCCGCGGCGCCCTGGGGCGGCTGCAGCGGGCAATGCCTGGCACGGCGGTGGTTCTCGCCTTCCTGGTCCTGGCCTCCCTTTCGATCCTGTGGAGCCCATCGCCGCGCGCCGGCCTGACGGTGGTGGAGATCGGCTACATCGGCCTCGGCGCGCTGGCCGGCGGGGCATGGCTGTCATCCCTGCCGGGGGTGGAGGCACGGCGGTTGACCGGCCTGTTCCTGTTGGGCGTGTTCGCCGGCGTCCTGCTGTTCGCCGTGGAGGCCGCGCTGGATTTCCCGTTGCACCGCTGGTGGAATCATGTGCCCGCAGGCGTCGAGATCGCCGAGACCAACGTGCCCAAGCGCACGGCGGTCCTGCTCTGCCTGCTGGTCTGGCCAGCGGCGATGGCGCTCGACCGGGCCGGACGGCGGGGGCTGGCCGTCGCGCTTCCCGCGGTCTTCGCGGCGGCCTGCCTGCTGCTGACCAGCCGATCGGCCATGCTGGGGATCGCCGTCGGCGGGGTGGCCTTCGCGCTGGCCGTCTGGTCGCCGAGCCTTGTCCGCGGAGCGCTGGCGGCGGTGCTGGGGGTGGCCTTTGCCTTCGTGCTGCCGCTGGTGCTGCTGTTCGACCGCGTGCTGAACCTGGACGGTGCCGACTGGCTGTTCCGGTCGGCCCAGCACCGGGTGGAGATCTGGGGAATGGCGGCCAGCCGGGCGCTGGAGACACCCTTCTTCGGGCAGGGCATCGACGCCTCGCGCGCGCTGGAGCCGGACGGAGCGGTGTCCCGCTTCGGTACGCTGACCGACAGCCTGCTGCCGCTGCACCCCCACAACGCCTTCCTTCAGGTCTGGCTGGAGCTTGGCGCTCTCGGCGCCTTGCTGGCTCTGGCGGCGGCATTGCTTCTGCTGCTCGGCACGGGGCAGATGGAGCGGCGGCTGCAACCCTTCGCGCTGGCCCTCTTCGCGTCGGCGCTGGCGATGGCGAGCACGGCCTACGGCATCTGGCAGGCGTGGTGGATGGGCGGCATGCTGGCCGCCGGCCTGATGCTCCGGCTGGCCGCGCGTACCCCGGCGGGGGGCGAATGACGGGCGCGCAAGGCAACGGTCGCCGCCGCGTCCTGGTCATCAAGCTGGGGGCCTTCGGCGACTTCTTCCTGGCCCAGACCGCCTTCTCGGCCATCCGGCGGCACCACGCCGCCGACCATCTGGCGCTGCTGACCCTGCCGTCCCTGGCTCCGCTCGCCCGCCTCAGCGGCCTGTTCGACGAGGTTCTGGAGGACCCGCGGGAGCGGTCGCTCGGGGCCTATCGACGCGTCCGCCGCCTGCTGCGCGCCGGGCGTTTCGACCGGGTCTACGACCTCCAGGCGCAGCGGCGCACTGACCGCTACTTCTGGCTGCTCGCCCCCGGTCCCTGGCCGGAATGGTCGGGCACGGCCTGGGGCGCCTCGCACCGCGATCACTATCCGGGCCGCCGCAAGGTGCCGGTGATCGAGCGCTACACCCGGCAGTTGGCGCCCTTCGGCATCGTGCCGGACGCGGTGCCGGACCTGTCCTGGCTCGACGCCGACACCGGCGGTTTCGGCATCGCCGCGCCCTATGCCCTGCTGATCCCCGGCTCCTCTCCCGGACGTCCCGACAAGCGCTGGCCGGTGGGGCGCTATGGCGAACTGGCGGCGGCGCTGGCGGCGCGCGGCATCACGCCGGTCGTGCTGGGCACGGCCATTGAGGCGGACCTCGCCCGCTCCATCACCGCCGCCTGTCCGCAGGCCGTCGACCTGACCGACCGCACCAGTGTGCCGGAGATCGCCGGGCTGGCCCGCCGGGCCTGGGCAACGGTCGGCAACGACACCGGTCCCACCCATCTGGTCGCCGCCGTCGGGTGCCCGACGCTGGGGCTGTACTGTGACGCCTCCGTTCCCATCCATGCGAACGGGCCGCGCATGGTCATCCACCACCGCCCGTCCTTCGCCGACATGGACGCGGCGGGTGTGCTGGCGGCAATGGACGCTCTTCCGCCGAGCCGGTAGAGTGCCGCCGATCGTTTTGCAGGAGCCATGAAGGATTTGAGCAGCCAGGACGCCAGTACCATGCCCGCCGAAGCGGTCACCATGCCCGCCGGAAGGCCGGGCGAGCGTCTGATGCTGCTCGCCAAGCTGGCGGTGACTCTGGTGGTTCTCGGCGTGCTGGGCGCCAAGGCCGACTGGCCGGCCCTGCTGGCGCGCGTCGCCGGGGCGGACCCCGTCTGGCTGGCGGCCGGCTTCACGACGAAGCTGCTCGCCGTGGGTTGCGCCGGCGAACGCTGGCGCGACGCCCTGCGCGCCGCGGGGCAACGGGTGTCGCACGGGCTGGCGATGCGGCTGATGTTCACCGGTCTGTTCTTCGGGCAGGTGCTGCCGGGGGCGCTGGGCGGCGACGTGGTGCGCGGCTGGCTGACCTGCCGGGGCGGGGCGTCCTCCACCGCCGTGGTGCTGGCCCTGGTGCTGGACCGGCTGCTGGCCCTGGCCGGCTGCATCCTGCTCCTGTTCCTCGGCCTGCCGCACCTCGTCGCGACGGCCCCGCCCTCGGTCGCCTGGGCTGGGCCGGTGGCGGTGGCGCTGCTCGCCATCGCCATGGTCGTGGGGCTCCAGGCGGATCGCATCCCGCTGCCGGGGGTCCTGTTGCGCCCACCGGTCCGGGCGGTGCAGGCTCAGGTCGCGCGTCTGCGCTCGGCGCTGGTCAGCCGGGCGGCGCTGGCCGGGCTGCTGCACAGCGCGGCGGTCCACGCCTGCACCGTCTTCGCGGTGATCGCCTACGCCCACGCGCTGGGCATTCCCTTGCGGGTTCTGGACGCGCTGGCCGTTGTGCCGATGACGATCTTCGCGGCGGCGCTGCCCATCTCGCTGAACGGCTGGGGCGTGCGGGAGGGAGCCTTCGTCGCCGGCTTCGCGCTCTACGGCCTCGACGCCACCGACGCGCTGGCCCTGTCGCTGATGATCGGGCTGTCGGTCACCCTGTCGTCGCTGCCCGGTGGCCTGCTCTGGCTCAGCCTGAAGGGCTCTGCGCGGCCCTGAGCCGGGCCAGCGCCCAGCCCGCGGCGTCCCGCACCACCTCGCTCGGGTCGTCCAGGAGGCGTTCAGCCACCGCAGCGTGGCGGGCGCTGCCGCTGTTTCCCAAAGCCACCAGCACGTTGCGCATGAAGCGGTCGCGGCCGATCCGCTTGATCGGCGAGCCGCTGAAGACCTGCCGGAAGCTTGCGTCGTCCAACTGCGCCAGATCGGCCAGCCGCGGCGCCGTCAGCTCCGCCCGCGGCAGGAAGGCCGCCTCGCGCGAGCGTTGAGCGAATTTATTCCACGGGCAGGCGGCCAGGCAGTCATCGCAGCCGTAGATGCGGTTGCCCATCAGCGGGCGCAGCTCCTCGGGGATCGGTCCCTTGTGCTCGATGGTCAGGTAGGAGATGCAGCGCCGTGCGTCCAACTGGTTGGGAGCGGGGAAGGCCGCGGTGGGGCAGGCGTCCAGGCAGCGCCGGCACTGGCCGCAGCGGTCCACCCCCGGCGGGTCCGGCGGCAGCTCCAGCGTCGTGTAGACCTCGCCCAGGAACAGCCAGGAGCCATGGAAGCGCGACACGAGGTTGGTGTGCTTGCCCTGCCAGCCCAGCCCCGCCTTCTCGGCCAGTGGCTTTTCCATCACCGGGGCGGTGTCGACGAAGACCTTCAGCTCGGCCTTGAAGCGGTGGGCGATCCATTGGCCCAGCGTCTTCAGCCGCCCCTTGGTGAGGTCGTGATAGTCGCGGTTCCTCGCATAGACCGACACGATGCCGCGGTCGGGATGCGCCAGCAGAGCGCGCGGGTCCTCCGCCGGGGCGTAGCTGGTGCCGAGCGCGATGACGGTGCGTGCCTCCGGCCATAGGGACTGGGGGTGAACGCGGCGGTCGGCCTTGTCCTCCATCCAGCCCATGTCGCCGTGCCGGCCCTGGCGCAGGAATTCGGCCAGCCGCGCCTTGGCCTCCTCGCCCAGCTCCGCCCGTGCGAAGCCGACCGCGTCGAAGCCCAGCGACAGGGCGCGGTCGCGGATGGCTTCACGGGTGGAGGTGTCTGGGTCGGGCATGGCGATGTTTTGAGCTGCTTACCCCTCTCCCCAGAGGGGAGAGGGGATTTGGGAGGGTTCTATCCCCAGATCAGCCGCGGCCGCGGTAGTTCTGGACGTCCTGCGACGGAATCCACACGCCCTTCGGCGGTTCGCCGGTGGCGTAGAACACGTCGATGGGAATACCGCCGCGCGGGTACCAGTAGCCGCCGATGCGCAGCCACACCGGCTTCAGCTCGTCCACCAGACGCTTGCCGATGCCGACGGTGCAGGCCTCGTGGAAGGCGCCGTGGTTGCGGAAGCTGGTCAGGAACAGCTTCAGCGACTTGGATTCGACCAGCCACTCGCCCGGTACATAGTCGATGACCAGATGGGCGAAGTCCGGCTGGCCGGTGATTGGGCAGAGCGAGGTGAACTCCGGCGCGGTGAAGCGCACGACGTAGTTTTCACCGGGGTTCGGGTTCGGCACGCGCTCCAGCACCGCCTCTTCCGGCGTCTTCGGCTGGACGGTGGCGCCGCCGAGCTGCGTCAGGCCGGCGTAGATGCTTTCAGACATCGGCGGATTCCTTCTTCGCGGGCTTCGCCGGCTTGGCCGGCTTGGCCTTCAGGGAGGCCAGAGGGTCTTCGGTGGCCGGGACGTCGCCCTCGTTCAGGCGGGCCTCCAGCGCGCTCGCGACCTCTTCGAACCGGCCATCCTCAATGGCCTGCCGAAGCTCGGCCATCAGGTCCTGGTAGTAATGCAGGTTATGCCAAGTCAGCAGCATCGGCCCCAGCATCTCGCCCGCCTTGAACAGGTGATGCAGATAGGCACGGCTGTGGTTGCGGCACGCGGGGCAGCCGCACTCTTCGTCGAGCGGGTGCTCGTCGTGGGCGTGGCGGGCGTTGCGGATGTTGATGGTGCCGCGCCGCACGAAGGCCTGGCCGGTGCGGCCCGAGCGGGTGGGCATCACGCAGTCGAACATGTCGACGCCGCGCCGTACCGCGCCGATCAGGTCGCTGGGGCGGCCGACGCCCATCAGGTAGCGCGGGCGCTCCTTGACCATCAGCGGCTCGGTGAAGTCGAGCACGGTGAACATCGTCTCCTGACCCTCGCCCACGGCCAGCCCGCCGATGGCGTAGCCGTCGAAGCCGATGTCGCTCAGCGCCGCCACGCTCTCCGCCCGCAGGTCTGCGTAGACGCCGCCCTGCACGATGCCGAACAGACCGTAGCCGGTGCGCTCGACGAAGGCGTCCTTGCTGCGCTTGGCCCAGCGCATCGACAGGCGCATGGACGAAGCCGCCTGGGCCTCCGTCGCCGGGAAGGGGGTGCACTCGTCCAGGCACATGGTGATGTTGCTGTCCAGCAGGTGCTGGATCTGGATCGAGCGTTCCGGCGTCAGATGATGCTTGCTGCCATCGAGGTGGGATTTGAAGGTCACCCCCTCCTCGGTCATGGTGCGCAGGTCGGACAGGGACATGACCTGGAAACCGCCGCTGTCCGTCAGGATCGGCTTGTCCCAGTTCATGAAGCGGTGCAGGCCGCCCAACTGCCCGACGCGCTCCGCCGTGGGACGCAGCATCAGGTGGTAGGTGTTGCCCAGCAGGATTTCCGCGCCGGTGGATTTCACCGCGTCGCTGGTCATCGCCTTGACGGTGGCGGCGGTGCCCACGGGCATGAAGGCCGGCGTGTTGATGACGCCGTGCGCGGTGGAAACCCGCCCGCGCCGGGCGCGCCCGTCGGTCTTCAGAAGCTCGAACCCGATCCCGGTCATCAGACCCTCCGGAGCAGCGACGCGTCGCCGTAGCTGAAGAAACGATAGTTCTGGCCGATGGCGTGCGCGTAGGCCGCCTTCATCGTGTCCATGCCCGCGAAGGCGCAGACCAGCATGAACAGGGTGGAGCGGGGCAGATGGAAGTTGGTCACCAGAAGGTCCACGATCTTGAAGCGGTAGCCGGGGGTGATGAAGATGTCGGTGTCGCCGCTGAAGGCCCGGATGCTGCGGTCGTCCAGCCCCGCCGTCTCCAAGATGCGCAGCGCCGTGGTGCCGACCGACACGATCCGCCCGCCCGCGGCGCGGGTGGCGTTGATGGCCTCTGCCGTCTCCGCGGAGATTTCGCCCCACTCGCTGTGCATGCGGTGCTCGGCGATGTCGTCCACCTTGACCGGAAGGAAGGTGCCGGCCCCGACATGCAGCGTCACCGGCACGCGGCGGACGCCGCGCGCGTCGAGCGCCGCCAGAAGCTCCGGTGTGAAGTGCAACCCGGCGGTGGGGGCAGCGACGGCGCCCTCTCGCGCGGCGAAGACGGTCTGGTAGTCCGCCGCATCCTGCTCGTCCGCTTCGCGCCGGATATAGGGGGGCAGGGGCATCCGGCCGTGGCGATGCAGCGCCTCCATCAGCGCCGGTCCGCCCTTGGAAAAGCGCAGGCGCACCTCCATCCCGTCCTTGGCGACGACCTCGGCCGCGAAGTCCTCGGCGATGGCGATCACGTCGCCGGGCTTCAGCCGCTTGCCGGGACGGGCGAAGGTCGCCCACTCCCGCTCGCCCTCGCGCTTGTGGAGGGTGATCTCCACCCTCACCTCGCCGCGCCGGCCGTCCAGCCGGGCGGGGATGACGCGGGTGTCATTGACGACCATCAGGTCGCCCGGCTCCAGCAGGGCGGGCAGGTCGCGCACGGTGCGGTCGTGCAGACGCTCCGCCACGTCGAGCAGACGGGCGGCGTCACGCGGCTTGGCCGGATGCTCGGCGATGCGGTCCGGCGGAAGGTCGAAGTCGAAATCGGCGGTCTTCATGGGAGCCGCTCGTATAGACCAAAGCGGTGGGACGGGGGAAGCATTACGAGTCGGCGCTTATTCGGGCAAAGGGAGGGCCTGTGCGGTCAGGGCGGCGGTCTGGCGGGCGTGCAGGACGTCCACGTCGAAGCCCTGGATCATCTCCTGGAACAGCCGGTACCAGTTCACCTCTGCCTGGAGATGCAGGAAGACGGAGCCGAGACCTATAGCCGCGCGGTCCATGAAGACGAATTCCCGCGGCACCTCCACCCCGCCGACGCGGCGCAGCTCCGCATGGACCTTGGCGGCGGTCTCGCGGCCATAGTGGCCGGAGTTGGTCTCCTCGATGCGGCGGCTGCGGTCGTCCATGATCGGGGCGTAGACGAAGCGCGCCCAGATGTTCAGCACGTCCACCAACTCCTTGGTCGGGTTGCCGAAGCCCCAGGTGCGGTAGGCCTCCACCGCCTTGTCCTGGTTGCCGGTCTGCAGCGCGTCGTAGAGGTCGATCACCCCCTTCACGAAGCGGGCCGGGAAGACACGGACGCAGCCGAAATCCAGCAGGTTGATGGAGCGGTCGGGGCGTACCGTGTAGTTCCCCAGATGCGGGTCGCCGTGGATGATGCCATAGCCATAGAAGGGCACGTACCAGGCCCGGAACATGTTCATCGCCAGCGCATCGCGGGCCTCCGGCTGGTCCTTGACGAACTCCAGAATCTTGCGCCCCTCCACCCATTCCAGGCTCAGCAGGCGCCGGGTGGACAGGTCGGGCACCACCGCCGGGACATGGACGCCGGGCGTGTCGGCCAGCATGGCGCGGTAGAGGCGGGCGTGCTTGGCCTCGCGCTCGTAATCCAGCTCCTCGCGCAGCCGGGCGCCGATCTCGGCCTGGATCTGCTTGGTGGAGATGGCGCTGTCGGTGCGCTCGAAGATGGCGAAGATCAGGCCGAGCTGGCGCAGGTCGGCCTCCACGGCGGACGCCATGTCGGGGTACTGGAGCTTGCAGGCGAGGGTCTGCCCGTCCAGCCCGACGGCGCGGTGCACCTGCCCCAGCGAGGCCGCCGCCGCGGCGGTCTGTTCGAAGTGGCGGAAGCGCTTGTGCCAGGCGGGGCCAAGCTCGCTGGCCATGCGGCGCTTGACGAAGGGCCAGCCCATCGACGGCGCATCGGCCTGAAGCTGCGACAGCTCCTGCACATACTCGCGGGGCAGGGCGTCGGGGATGGTGGACAGCAGTTGCGCCACCTTCATCAGCGGTCCCTTCAGCCCGCCCAGCGCGGCGCGCAGTTCAGCGGCGTGGCGATCCCGCTCCAGGGGGATGCCCAGCACCCGTTCTCCGGCGAAACGGGCCGCAAGGCCCCCCACGGCGGTCCCGACCCGCGCATACCGCGCGATCCGGCCGCCAAGCCTGTTCTCATCCGTGTTCGGCATGCCGAATAGGTGGGTGCGGCGGGGCCGAAAGGCGAGTCCCCTGGTGTTGCCTCAGGCAGCGGGACCGATCCGGACCAGTCCCGGCAATCCGCTTCGGGCGGCGGCTTCCGCCAATTTGCGGTCTGCGGTCACCAGTCCCGCGGTCGTCGACCAAGCGAGAGCCAGATAGAGGCAATCGACCAAGGGATGCCGAAGCGTACCGCTGAGGTCGAGTGCACGTTCCGCCACATCCACCGCCCGAGTCAGCGTCAGCGGGAGTTGGGCGACCAATCCACGCAAGCGGCCCAAGAGCGTGTCGGCATCCGACGTCTCCAAAGTGCCCGTGTGGACTCGCTTGGCCAGCGCCGCAGCCACTTCGATGAGCAGAATATCGGGTGCCAGCAGCGGCTTTTCCTGGGCAAGGAACGCAAGTGCGTCTGAGCTTGCGTCTTCCCTGATGATCCATTTCACGGCGACACTGGCGTCCACCACGACCGCTTGGCTTACCACGCTCACCGGTCGCGCCATTCACGGATCAGCGGCGTGCTGTCGGGAAGCACACCATATTTGCGGGCAAGCTCGTCCTGCTCCCGCTGGAGTTCCTCAATGAGCGCCGCACGGCCGGGGCGTGCGGCCTGCGACAGGATGGCACCCACTTCCTCCTCGACCGAGCGTCCGTTGATCGCGGCGCGTTCGGTCAGAGTCGCGTGCAGCGCTTCGTCGATTTCGAGCCTGACGATCTTGCCCATTTCGCTCTCCTGGGGATCGGTGACACTGTAACCCGCTTGCGCAGGATGGCGCCACCGTTCCGCAGGATCACCGGACTCACCCACCCGGCGCGATGTTCTGGTTCACGCAGAATAGATTGCCGGGGTCGTATTTCGCCTTCAGCGCCCGCAGGCGTTCGTAGTTCGGCCCATAGGCGGCCTGGACGCGCTGTTCGTCGTCGGTGACGAAGTTCACATAGACCCCGCCCGTGGCGTAGCGGGCGGTCCGGTCGGAAACGCCGCGCGCCCATTGGATGCAGGCGCTGTCCTCCGGCGGGGTGTTCCAGCGCGCGTGCACGTTCATGACGAACAGGGCGTCGCGGTGCGGGTAGGCGGTGGCGTCCGCCGGCACGCGGTTGGCCGCCGCGCCGAGCAGGCCGACGAAGATCTCGCATTGGTCGGAGGGCAGCCTCGCGGCCTCCTCGACCAGCAGGTCGATCAGCCCGTCCTCCAGCCCGGTGAAGTTCTGCGATTTCCAGTAGTTCCGCGCGCCCGGCACCAGAAGCGGGTCGAAGGCCGCCTGCCACGCCGCGTAAGGCATGAGGCCGACATGCTCCCCGACCGGCGTGCCCAGCGACAGCACCGGTTCCAGCGCCTTGCGGGCCGCCGCCTCGTCGTTGCCGGCATAGATGACGGGCATGACCAGCACCTCCTTGCCGTGCACGTCCGGCGGCAGGAAGGGCAGGGGCGGCGCCTTGCGCAGCACCATCCAGGCGGTTGCCTCGTCGGGCAGGGCCGCCGTGGCGTCGCGGTAGCGGCGCATCAGGTCGCCGGCCCCCGCGAAGGGGTGGACGACCAGCCCGGCAAAGACCATCGGCCCCACGGGATGCAGGCGGAAGGTGAAGGAGGTGACGATGCCGAAATTGCCGCCGCCGCCGCGGATGGCCCAGAAGAGGTCGGCGTTCTCGTCGGCGCTGGCGCGCAGGAACTTACCTTCGGCGGTGACCACGTCGGCGCCCAGCAGATTGTCCACCGTCAGCCCGTACTTTCGGGTCAGCCAGCCGAACCCGCCGCCCAAAGTCAGCCCGGCGATGCCGGTGGTGGAGTTGATGCCGACCGGCACGGCCAGCCCGAAGGCCTGCGTCTCCCGGTCGAGATCGCCCAGCGTGGCGCCGGGCGCCACCCGCGCCGTCCGGCTGATGGGGTCGACATGGACGAAACGCAACGCGCCGAGGTCGATCAGCAGGCCGCCGTCGCACAGGGAGTTGCCGGCGATGTTATGACCGCCGCCGCGCACGGAGACCAGCAGCCCGTTCTCCCGCGCGAAGCGCACCGCCTGCATGACGTCCGCGGCCCCGGCGCAGCGGGCGATCAGGCCGGGCCGGCGGTCGATCATGGCGTTCCAGATCGTCCGGGCCTCGTCATAGCCCGGCGACTGCGGGGTCAGCAGCGGGCCGCGCAGACGGGCCGCAAGATCGTTGACGGCGTCCTCGGAAAGGGTCGCGTCCCGCCGGTCGGCGGTGCGAAGCGTGAAATCGCCCATCAAGCACCTCCCACGTCAATGCAGCAATTTTCGCGAATATCCGGAGCGGATTGGCGCAACAAGGGTAAAGTTTCGCCCGTGTTCAGGCCATCCGGGAAAGGGCTCCCTCCGGTGTTCTTCCGGACGGAGCCACCCCTCAATTCGGTGTTCGCGCGGCTTTGACGGTGGGAGGCGGTGGATCAGCCGCCCTGGCTGCGGATCCAGGCGGCGGTGGCGCTGTCCATGGTGTTCTTGTGGTTGATGAACCACTCCGGCACGACCTCGGTCAGGTAGCCGCGGACCAGGGCCAGATTGCCGGCGGCCATGCGCTTGGCGATTCCTTCCAGCTCCAGGCGGACGCGGTTGTGCTCGTGCACATGGATGGGCGTCGGCGGGAAGCCGTACTGGTGCATCAACTCCTCCTCGCGGGCCAGATGGTCGCGGAGGTGCTGGGCGAAGGCGGTGAAATGGGCGGGCAGGTCGGCATCCGACGCCTTGGCGGCTTCGGCCAGAAGCTCGACGGTCTCCTTGTGGTCGGCGTCGATGATGGCGTTGCCGACTTCCAGGGACGGGCTCCAGGCGGGAATCGAAAGGGTGGGCATGGTGGTCTCCGAAGGGATCATTGGAGGCCACCATACCCATCCCACGATTAGGGATTCTTGACGTCCGTCAAGAAAACCCGGTCAGGGCTGATTTTCCAGCTCGTCAACAAAGCCGCGGATGACGTTCAGCCCCTTCTGCCAGAAGGCCGGATCGCTGGCGTCCAGCCCGAAGGGAGCCAGAAGCTCCTGATGGCGCAGCGTGCCGCCTGCCGACAGCATCGCCAAGTACTTTTCCGCGAAGCCCTTCTCCGACTCCTGATAGACCGCGTAGAGCGAGTTCACCAGGCAGTCCCCGAACGCGTAGGCGTAGACGTAGAAGGGCGAGTGGATGAAATGCGGGATGTAGGACCAGTAGTTCCGGTAGCCCTCGTCGAAGCGCAGCGCCGGGCCGAGGCTTTCGGTCTGCACCGCCATCCAGATCTCGCCCAGCCGCTCGGCGGTCAGTTCGCCCTCGCGGCGCTCGGTGTGGACGCGGCGCTCGAAGTCGAAGAAGGCGATCTGGCGGACCACCGTGTTCAGCATGTCCTCGACCTTGGAGGCCAGCATGATCTTGCGGCGCTTCGGGTCGGTCTCGCGGTCGAGCAGGGCGCGGAAGGTCAGCATCTCGCCGAACACCGACGCGGTCTCCGCCAGGGTCAGCGGCGTGTCGGACAGCAGGTGCCCCTGTCCGCCGGCCAGGATCTGGTGCACGCCGTGGCCCAGCTCATGCGCGAGCGTCATCACGTCGCGCGTCTTGCCCTGGTAGTTGACCAGCAGGTAGGGGTGGACGCTGGGCACCGTGGGGTGGGCGAAGGCGCCCGGCGCCTTGCCGGGGCGCACCGGCGCATCGATCCAGGCGTTGTCGAAGAAGCGCTTGCCCAGTGAGGCCAGATCCGGCGAGAAGCGGCCATAGGCGCCCAGAACCAGATCGCGCGCCTCGTCCCAGCGGATGCTGCGGTCGGTGTCGTCGGGCAGCGGCGCGTTGCGGTCCCAGTAATCCAGATGGTCCTGCCCGAACCACTTGGCCTTCATTGCGTAGTAGCGGTGGGACAGGGACGGGTAGGCGTCCTTCACCGCCGAGGCCAGCGCGTCCACCACCTCGTCCTCGACGCGGTTGGACAGGTTGCGGGCCGAGGTCGGCGCCTTGTAGTTGCGCCACTTGTCGTCGATCTCCTTGTCCTTGGCCAGCGTGTTGGTCACCAGGGCGAACAGGCGGATGTTGTCGCCCATCACCCGGCCGATCACCGCTCCGGCCTCCTTGCGGACCTCCTGACGGCGGTCGGACAGGCGGTTCAGCGCCTCTGCGCAGGTCAGTTCCTTCCCGCCGATGGGGAAGCGCAAGCTGGCGATGGTCTCGTCGAACAGGCGGTTCCAGGCGGCGCGCCCGACCACATGCTTCTCATGGAGCAGCCGTTCCACCTCGTCGGAGAGCTGGTGCTCGCGGAACAGGCGGACATCGCGCAGCCAGGGGGCGTAGCGGGCGAGGTCCTTCGACGCCGTCAGCTTGGCGTCCAGCACCTTGTCCTCCAGCCGGTTGATCTCCAGCGTGAAGAAGACGAGGTGGGTTGAGATGCCGTTCACCCGCTCCTGCGCCGACTGGTAGAACTTGGCGATGGCCGGGTCGGTCATGTTGCCGTTGTAGACCAGCCCGGCGTAGGACATCACCCGCGACAGCACCTCGTCGATGCGCTCGTACTCGCGGATGGCGGCGGCGAAGGCGTTGCCGTCCAGCCCGGCCAGCTTGGTCGCGTACTTCTCGTAGAAGTCCTTGGACGCGCGCTCCATCCGCTCCAGGTCGGCCTTCAGTTCCGCCGACTCCATGCCCGGATAGAGGTCCGTCAGGTCCCAGGAGGGAAGGGCGCCGAGGTCCGGCGCGTCGCCTGCGGCGGCCAGGGCGGTGTCGGGCATGGTGGTCTGGGGAGCGCCAAGGAAATCGCCAATCGGGTGCCGGGTGGCGCTGCGGGTCATCTGTCCCTCCGTTCTGGGCTTGGGCCATGCTGGGCTTTGGCCGTTCTGTGCTTGGAACGGGATATAAGCGCCGCGCGGGTTCGGGGGAAGGCTGCGTTGCGGCGCCCGCTCAGGGGGCTTGGCTTTCCTGCGCGCGGCGGATCGCCGCCTCCACGCATTGCAGGTGCAGCTTCTTGCGGGCGAGCTGGCGGGTCCGCCGCTCCTCCAGGTCGGTGGTGGGCATCGCTTCGATGGCGCAGCCGCGCCAGCCGTTGGCGTCCAGCGCGCGGGCGACCTCCGCATAACCGAAATAGCCTTTGTCCGGCTGCTCCCACGGCGCGCGGAAATCGGCGCGGCGCAGGACGAAGCGGTTGGACTGGCTGGACCCGCCGAGACTGGTCAGCCGGGCCACGATCAGCCGTTCGCCGTTCGGGTGGACAACGGTCAGGATCGGTCGGATGCCGAAGACGGGCGGGTCGCTGCTCATGGCGACATGCATAGCGTTCCAATCTCCAATAGGCCAGAGACAAGGCCGCCACCGAGGGAACCCGATGACGGACGGGACGTCGCGGCCTGTGTAAAATGAACGCAGCCATACGCAAGTATGCGATCGGGGCGGCCTTTTAAAAATTAGCAGTTCACAAGTGATTGTTGCGCGTCTTCTATGGGAATTGGTGAGGCAATTTGATGCCCTGCGAATCAATTCTCCCGATGCGGGAAGGGGAGGACGGCGATGACATTGTTGGTGCGCTTACGAAAGCCGGTTTTGGCGGCGTTCTTCCTCTTGTCGTGGCTTCTTCCCGTCGCCGCGGCCCAGCCGCAGCAGGCCATGCCCGTCGAACTGCCCGCCGGCAGCTACGACGCGCAGGGCACGGCCCTGTCGGCCCTGGTCTATGTGCCGGACAGCGCGCGGGCGCGCGGCAAGGCGCCGCTGCTGGTCCTGCTGCACGGTTGCGAGCAGGATGCCCGCACCTTCTTCGAGGATTCGGGTTGGAAGGATATGGCCGACGCCCATGGCTTCGTCGCCCTGTTGCCGGCGCAGAAGCACAATCTGCTGTCCATGGTGGGAACCGGGGGCTTCGGGCGTTACGGCAACCCGCTCGGCTGCTTCAACTTCGCCGACCGGCTGAACAGCCCGTTGAAAGGCTTTGTGCCGAGCGAGGCGGCGGCCATCGCCTCGATGGTCGGGGCGGTCGTCTCCGGCAAGGGGCTGGGCGCCAACGGCCCGGCGGTGGACGCGGAGCGGGTTTCCGTTACCGGTCTGTCGGCGGGGGCGGGCATGGCGGCGACCTTGCTGGCCGACTTCCCGCAGGTCTTCGCGGGCGGGGCGCTGTTCGCGGGCGTGCCGGCGCTGTGCGCCCAGAGCATGCAGTCGGCCGCGTCGCTCTGCGGCATCTCAGTGTCGCGCGGCTGCGCCGAGGTGAAGGCGCGCTCCGGCGGCTACGACAGCCGCGAATGGGCGAAGGCGGTCCAGCGCGCCCAGCACCCCGCCGGGCGTCCGCGCGTGCTGATCGTCCAGGGGACGGCCGACTGCACCGTGGACCCGCAGAACGCCCTCTACCTGACCAACCAGTGGACGGCCTTCCACGGCCTGAAGGCGGATGCCCCCGCGGTCATCGGTCAGGAGCCCTCCTGGCCGGAGCGCGCCGTGCGGCAGGGCTACGCCCCGGCGGGCGCCAACGCCCTGTGGGTGGAGACGGTGCTGTTGAAGGACGTCGGCCACGTCATGCCCATCGATACCCACAACCCGCAACGCCCCTGCGGGCGGGTGCGGGTGTCGGAGACGAAGACCTACATCGAGGATGTCGGCTTCTGCGGCGCGGCGCTGGCCGCCGGCTTCCTGCAACTGGAACAGTAACACCCGCCGGAAGGGCGGCGGGCGGGTTCGGCACTCACCAAAGTGGTGCGACAGCCCGCCGCACCTTCCGGAATGCCGTTTGCCAAACGATGCAGATCTGACGCAGATTGGGGCCGCTGCGTGAACGTTCATTGCGCGGCTGCGGAGAAACGCGAACCAAACAAAATATAAGGGACGCCCCCCATGAGCCAAAGCTCGGCCGATCGCTACAACCAGATCCACGCCCGTTCCCTGTCCGATCCCGATGGATTTTGGGGCGAGGCGGCGGAAGACATCACCTGGATCAAGCGCTGGGACAAGGTGCTGGACGACAGCAATGCGCCCTTCTACCGCTGGTTCACCGGCGGCGTCCTGAACACCTGCTACAACGCCGTCGACCGCCATGTGGAGGCCGGACGCGGCGCCCAGGCGGCAATCATCTACGACAGCCCGGTCACCAAGACCGTGCAGACCATCACCTACGCCGAACTCCAGGATCAGGTCGCCCGCTTCGCCGGCGCGTTGCGCGCCCAGGGCGTGGAGAAGGGCGACCGCGTCATCCTCTACATGCCGATGATTCCGCAGTCGCTGGTCGCCATGCTGGCCTGCGCGCGTCTCGGCGCGGTGCATTCGGTGGTGTTCGGCGGCTTCGCCCCGCACGAGCTGGCGACCCGCATCAACGACTCCCGGCCGAAGGCCATCGTCTCGGCCTCCTGCGGCATCGAGCCGAACCGCGTCGTCAAGTACAAGCCGATGCTCGACGCCGCCATCGAGCAGGCGGAGCACAAGCCGTCGAGCGTGATCGTCTTCCAGCGGCCGCAGGAAACCGCGACCCTGGTCGAAGGCCGTGACGTGGACTGGGCGGAGGCCGTCGCCAGGGCCGAACCGGCGGAGTGCGTGCCGGTCGCCGCGACCGACCCGCTCTACATCCTCTACACCTCGGGCACCACGGGCCAGCCGAAGGGCGTGATCCGAGACAACGGCGGCCACGCCGTGGCGCTGAAGTGGACGATGAAGAACATCTACAACGTCGAGCCGGGCGAGGTGTACTGGGCCGCGTCGGACGTGGGCTGGGTCGTCGGCCACTCCTACATCGTCTACGGCCCGCTGCTGCACGGCTGCACCACGGTGGTGTTCGAGGGCAAGCCGGTAGGCACGCCGGACGCCGGCACCTTCTGGCGGGTGATCGAGCAGCACAAGATCGGCACGCTGTTCACCGCCCCGACGGCCTTCCGCGCCATCAAGCGCGAGGACCCCAACGCCGAGCTGCTGAAGAAGTACGACCTGTCGCACTTCCGCGCCTTGTTCCTGGCCGGCGAGCGGTCGGACCCCGACACGCTGCATTGGGCCGAAGACAATCTGAACGTTCCGGTCATCGACCACTGGTGGCAGACCGAAACCGGCTGGGCGATCTCCGGCAACCCGCTGGGCGTGCAGCTCTTCCCGATCAAGTACGGCTCGGCCACCCGCCCGATGCCGGGCTGGGACGTGCAGATCCTGAACGCCGAGAACAAGGAGGTGCCGCGCGGCGACATCGGTGCCATCTGCGTGAAGCTGCCGCTTCCTCCGGGCACGCTGCCGACGCTGTGGAACGCCGACGACCGCTACAGGAAGTCGTACCTGTCCGATTACCCCGGCTATTACCAGACCGGTGACGCGGGCTTCATCGACGACGACGGCTACGTCTACATCATGGCCCGCACCGACGACATCATCAACGTCGCCGGCCACCGCCTGTCCACCGGCGGTATGGAAGAGGTTCTGGCCAGCCACAAGGACGTGGCGGAATGCGCGGTGATCGGCGTGGCCGACGACCTGAAGGGGCAGGTGCCGCTGGGCTTCCTCTGCCTGAAGGCCGGCGTGACCCGCCCGCATGAGGAAATCGTCAAGGAGGTGGTGCAGCTGGTGCGCGAGCAGATCGGCCCGGTCGCCGATTTCAAGCGCGCCGTGGTGGTGGAGCGCCTGCCGAAGACCCGTTCCGGCAAGATCCTGCGCGGCACCATGCAGAAGATCGCCGACAACCAGGACTACAAGACGCCGGCGACCATCGACGATCCGGGCATTCTGCCGGAGATCGCCGAGGCGCTGCAGTCGCTGGGCTACGCCAAGGCGCATCAGGCCGGCTGACCGGTCCTGCATTGGAAGCCCCTCCCCCGGCACGGTCCGGGGGAGGGGCATTCTTTTTCGGCTAAGCCTTGTCCAGAGCGGTCAGGGAATCGTCCAGCTCGTCCAGCCGGGCCTGCTCGGCTTCCAGTTCCGCCAGCGCGCGGCGGGCGTTGGCGATGTCGAGATCGAGTTGGTCGCGCCGCCGCCGGATCAACTCTTCCAGCGGGGTCAGCTCCTCCATGGCCAGTGCCTGGGCGATGGCCGCGTTGCTGCCGCCACCCAGCGCCAGCCGCACCATCCGGGTGCTCGGGCGGATGCCCTGGGCCTCCAGATGGCGGGCGGTGACCAAAATCTCGATGGTGTCGTGATGGCGTGCCATGGCCCCGCCCTTATGACGCAGTGCAATGGATTGTGCCAAGCCGCGCGCCCGAACCGGGGGCTTATCCGCGCGCAGCGGCGATTTGCCACAAGGCTGCGCCCCGAGGGGGCAGTTTTCGGTCCTGCCACCTTTCCGCCGAATTTTTGCTGCACGGGCATCAAAGTCTGGAATAAACGATGAGCGGGGGGCGTTCATCCTGGCGTACCGGGTCCTGAATGGGGCTCGGCCCTGGGAGGCCGCGCCACCCGTTCCTACCTGAAGGAGTGCCATGATCCGCCACCCGGCGGTCCGTGGAGCCTTCGAGGCAACAATCGGGTGCGCGGTTGAGCACGTTCGGGGTCGAGCTGGAAGTCCACATTGCGTCGCTGCGCCGCTACGCGCGCGCGTTGCTGCGCAACCGTTCGGATGCCGAGGATCTGGTGCAGGAGGCGTTGACGCGGGCGGTGGCGCGCGCCGACACCTTCAAGGCGGGGACGAACCTGCGGGCGTGGCTTTTCACCATCCTGCACAACGTCCATGTCAATCAGGTCCGCTCCAAAGCGTCGCGGCCCGACGAGGTCGATGTGGACAGCGTCGAGTCGAAGCTGGTGACGCCGGCCCGGCAGGAGGAACGTGTGGAGTTGCGCGAGATGATGCGCGCGCTCGACGACCTGCCGGAGGAACAGCGCAAGGTGCTGCTCCTCGTCGCGCTGGAGGGCCTGAAATACGAGGAGGTCGCCGAGACGCTCGGCGTGCCGATCGGGACCGTCATGTCGCGCCTCTCGCGGGCGCGCGAGGCGGTCAGGGCGAAGCTGGCGAACGAGGGCTCGGTGGCCCTCAGGCGGGTGAAGTGATGAACGCGCATTGCGTAACGGACGACGAACTGCACGCCTACGTGGATGGGCAACTGGCTCCGGAACGCCGGCTCTTCGTGGAGCGATGGCTGGCCGACGACCCGGATGCCGCCCGCCGGGCGGAGGATTACCGCGCCCAGGCCGCGCTGCTGCACGAACTCTTCGATCCCGTGCTGCGCGAGCCGGTCAGCGGCCCGGTCGAGGAACTGACAGGCAAGCTGCGCGGGCGCATGCCCGGCAACGACAACGCCGGCCCCTGGCACGCCCGCTCCTGGGTGCGCATGGCCGCGGCGGTGATGCTGATCATCGGCGGGGCCGGCGGCGGCTGGCTGGGCCGCGGCGCGGTGGACCAGTCGCCGGTCGTCCAGCAGCGCCAGACGCTCCAGACCTTCGCCGAGGAGGCCACCCAGGCCCACCGCTTCTACACCTCCGACGAGCGCTTCCAGGTCGAGCTCGGCGCCGACAACCAGGACGAGTTGAACAGCTGGCTGTCCAAGCGCGTCGGGCGCGACGTCTTCGGCCCGGACCTGGGCAAGGTCGGCCTGCGGCTGATCGGCGGGCGGTCGCTGCCCACTGAGCTGGGGGCCGGTGCGCAGTACATGTACGTGAACGAGGCGAACAAGCGCGTCACCCTGTTCGTCGGCGCCCCGCGCTCCGGCAACCCGGCCAAGTTCGGCTTCTCGCAGAACGGCGACGTGGCGACCATCTACTGGGTCGAAGGCCCGCTGGCCTACGCGCTGGCCGGGCGGATGTCCAAGGAGGACCTGCTGCGCGTCGCCGAGGCCGTCTACAACGACGTCAAGGCCGGTCCGCGCCGCCCCGAGCCGCAACAGCAGGACCAGCAGAACCCGCAGCCGCAGCAGGAGCAGCAGCCCCAGCCGCAGCAGGACCAGCCGCCCGCCGGCGTCCAGCCGATCAGCGACACGCACAAGCCGAAGGACAGCTGAGGCAGGAAGGGGCGCGCTTTGCGAGGGGCGACCGCCGCCTCTCGCGCTTCCCGCCAAAAGACGGTGTGGCTTCTGAAGTCAATGAGTTGAAATAGGCTTCCCACTCTTCGTTTCCCGGTTTACTCCCACCCCGCCGCCGCTCCACAATGCGCCGGTGGTGGCGTGGATCATGGGGCATGCGGGACTGGTACTTTCTCGGCGACAGCCACGTGCAATCCTTCGAGATCGCCGCGACGATTCGCCTGCTCAACCGGCCGGCGCGCTGTCTGCTGATTCCCGGAGCGACCTCGATCGGCCTGCGCAACCCGGAAAGCCAAACCCACGCGGTCACTCTCTTCAAGGACGCCTTGCTGCCCGCCGATCCGAACGCCATTCCGGTGATCCAGCTCGGCGAGGTCGATTGCGGCTTCGTCATCTGGTGGCGGGCGCAGAGGCATGGCGACTGCGTCGAGCGGCAGTTGGAGGAGTCGGTGGCCGCCTGCGCCACCTTCGTGGACGATCTGCTGGAGGGCGGCTATCCCACGCTGGTGCTGACCGGGGCGGTGCTGCCGACCATCCGGGACGGCGAGACCCAGGGCAAGGTCGCGCGCGCGCGGCACGAGGTCACCGCCACCCTGCGCCAGCGCACCGAACTGACCCACCGCTACAACGCGCGCCTCCGCGACGAGGCGGAGGCGCGCGGGCTGCCCTTCGTCGACATCACGCCGCGCATCACCGACCCGGACACCGGGCTGGTCGCCGAGGCATTCCGCAGCCCGAATCCCGGCGATCACCACCTCCACCCCATCCGCGCCGCCGGGGTCTGGGCGGAGGCTTTGAACGCGCTGGACCTGCCGCCATGATGACGCCCATCATGCTTCGATTATCATCCCAGGAGGCCGCGTGACCGACGCGATGGAGTTTCTCCGCTCGGGCGCCGCCGCGCTCCAGCGGGGAGACCGAGCGGGGGCGGAGCGCCGGGTCGTCCGTACGCTGGCGCTGGTCCCCGGCCACGGCGAAGCCTGGAACGTCCTGGGCGTGCTGGCCGTCTCCGCGGGCGATCCTGCGGGAGGCGAGGCGCGCTTCCGCCGGGCCACCGTCTGCGCGCCGGAGAACCCCGCCTACGCGCGCAGCCAAGCGGAATGCCTGAAGCGCCAGGGGCGGGCGGACCGGGCGGCGGCCCTGCTGGCCGGCGCCGTGCGCCGCGGTGTGCTGTCGCCCGATCTTGCCTGCGACCTTGGCGACCTGCGGCTGGGCACGCGCGATATCGCCGCGGCGGCGGTGCTGTACCGGCTCGCTCTGGTCCTGGCCCCCGGCCACGCCCGCAGCCAGAACAACATGGCGGAGGCGCTGGGCAAGGCGGAGCGGCCGGACGCGGCGGCCGACGCCTTTGTCCGGCTGGCGGTGCTGCGCGGCACGGCCGCCGCCTGGGGTGCGGCGGGTGCGGCGCTGCTGGCGGCGTGGCGGCAGGACGAGGCGCGCACTGCGCTGCGCCGGGCCGTCACGCTCGACCCGTCAACGGCCGAGCACTGGGCCAACCTGGGCTTCGCCGGGCTGGGACGGCACGCGGTTATCCTGGCCGAGGCCGCCTTCGACCGCGCTTTGCGGCTGTCGCCGGAGATGGACACGGCGCGGGCGGGGCGAGGGACGCTGCGGATGCTCGCCGGGCGCCTGCGCGACGGAGCGACGGATTACGAGGCGCGGCTGAGCCTGCCCACTTTCACGCCGCCGCGACCTTACAGCCGGCCTGTCTGGGACGGTCGGGTTCAGCCGGGCCGGACGCTGCTGATCCACGCCGACCGTGGTTATGGCGACGCCATCCAGTTCATCCGCTACGCCCCGCTGCTGCGAGCCCAGGGGATGCGCGTGGTCTTCCACGGGCCGGAGGGTTTGCTCGACCTGTTCCGCGCGTCGGAGCTGGTGGACGACCTGTCCGGCCTCGACGGACCGCCACCGGCCCACGACGTCCAAATCCCCATCATGAGCCTGATCCACCGGATGGGCACCGATCTGGACAGCGTGCCCGCCGCCGTTCCTTATCTGCGGGCGCCCGACGCGGCGTCGCGGCGTTGGGCGGACCGGCTGGCCGGGCTGCGCGGGGTGAAAGCGGGGCTGGTCTGGCACGGTTCGGTCGCCTTTCCCTATCACCGCCAACGCTCGCCGGGGCTGGGGGCGGTGCTGCCGCTGACCGGCGTTCCCGGCTTGACGACGGTGCTGCTCCAGGTCGCCAACGGGCGCGCGGACCTTGAGCGCCACACCCCGCTCGGCCCGTTCCTTGACCTGGGGACGGAGCTTCGCGATTTCGCGGACACCGCCGCGGCGATCCAGGCGCTGGACATCGTGATCAGCCCCTGCACCGCCGTGGCCCACCTTGCCGGGGCGCTGGGGAAGCCGGTGGCGGTGCTGCTCGACCAGGGGGCGGAGTGGCGTTGGATGTGCGGGCGGGTGGATTCGCCCTGGTACCCAACGGCGCGCCTCTATCGCCAATCCCTGTTCGGCGACTGGACGGAGCCGGTGGAACGGCTGCGCCGCGATCTGGCGGCGCTGAAGGACCCCTTGCAGGATCGACCATGAACACACTGTGCGTGACCGGCGCCAACGCGCGCTATTTCATCACCACGCTGGCCTTTCTGGAGGGGCTGACGGGGCGTTTTCCGCTGGAGCGGGTGCGCGTCTGCGATTTCGGCCTGACCGACGGTCAGCGCGATTACCTGCGCGCCGCCGGCCTGCTGCTCGACCGCCCGAAGATCCTGCCGGCGGACGCGCATCCCTATCTGTGCAAGGGGCACCTGTCGGAATATTGCGCGGGCGAGGCGTGGGACAGCCTGCTGTGGCTGGACGCCGACATGATGGCGGGAGCCATCGACCTCGCCGTGGCCGAGCGGCTGGCGGATGACCTCCGGCGCTCCGGCAAGGCGCTCGCCACCACCGACACGGTGGACCGCATGACCTTCGGCGGGATGATGGACGAACTGCACAGCGGCGGCCATTACGTCACGCCGGCGGAACGCCTGATGCGGGACCGTGGGATCGACCCGGACTCGCCGTATCTGATGTCGGCGCTGATGCTGTGGGTGTCGCGCGGGTTGCTGGCGCAATGGGCGGTGATCTGCCGCAGCGTGGCGCAGCACGCGCTGTGGGAACAGAATGTGCTGAACGCGCTGGTCCATCCCGATCCCGCCTGCGTGGAGGTGCTCGACGCGCGCCTGTGGCAGGTCTATGACGCTCCTCTGGCCGACGTGACGATGCCGGACCCGCGGAATCGTCATGGCTTCTTCCTCGGCGGGCATCCGGTGATGGTCGTCCACGCCACCTCCCGGAAGGGGCATCACCTGGACGCCGACCTCTCGTTGAACTTCGGGGAGCATGTGCTGAAGGGCTATCTGCGCACCTTCGCCAATCCGGCCCTTCAGCAGCAGCATTTGCGCCATCTGGCCGCCGCCGTCACCCGTAACCGCGCGGCATTGGCGGAGATCGGCGTCCTGCAGCCGCGCTGAGGGTGCGGGAGGCAGGCCGCCCCCCGCACCCGGTCGCTTCGGTCAAAAACCTTGCGGTCACTCCGCGGCCATCGGTTGCGGGGCGGCGGGCTGGCGGAAGCCGTCGAGCAGGGCGGCCTCCTTCGCCTTGGCCGCTTCGACGTTGCGGGCCTTCACCGGGCCATAGCCGCGCATCTCCTGCGGCAGGCGGGCGATCTCCACCGCGGTGGCGTGGTTGTCGCGGGTCAGGCCGTGCAGGATCTCGCCCATGATAGCCTCGTAGTCCGCGATCAGGCGGCGCTCCATGCGGCGCTCGGCCAGCCAGCCGAAGGGGTCGAGCGGGCTGCCGCGCAGGCGCTTGCCTTTGGCGAGCAGGCGCAGGGCCTTAAGCATCCACGGGCCGAAGCGCTTCTTCTTCGGCTCGCCGCCATCCTCGCCGCTCTCGCCCATCACCGGCGGGGCCATGTGGAAGACCAGCTTGTAGTCGCCTTCGAACATCCGCCCGACCTGCTCGACGAAGCCGGTGTCGGTGTAGAGCCGCGCCACCTCATACTCGTCCTTGTAGGCGAGCAGCTTGAAGTAGCCCTTGGCCACGGCCTCGGTCAGGGCGGTGGAGCCGGGGATCTTCTGCCCCTCGACGCGCCGCGTCCAGTCGACCAGCGCGTGGTATCGGCTGGCGTAGGCCGCATCCTGATAGTCGGTCAGGAAGGCGGTGCGGCGGGCGATGGCCTCGTCCAGGCTGGCGGACGGGCGGCGCTGGTCGAGGATGAACAGGTCGTGGGCTGCGGCCTGCTCCTGCGGCGGGTTGGCGGCTGCCTCCACCGCGGCCAGATCGACGGCGGCGCGGCGGCCCCAGTTGAAGGCGTCGGTGTTCATTTTCACGGCCACGCCGTTCAGCTCGATCGCTTTCAGGATGGCTTCGGCGGTGATCGGGATCAGCCCCTTCTGCCACGCGTAGCCCATCAGGAAGGGGTTGGTGGCGATGCTGTCGCCCATCAGCGCGGTCGCCAGCTTGGTCGCGTCGAAGGCGTTCACCGCCCCTTCGCCGCAGGCCTTGCGGATGTCGGCCACCAGATCGCGGACCGGAACCGTGAAGTCCGGCTTCTTCAGGAAGTCCACGGTGATGGTGTCGTGGGTGTTGATGACCGCGCGGGTGTGGCCGTGCGCCATCTTCGACAGGGCGTCGCCCGCCCCGGCGACGATCAGGTCGCAGCCCACCACCGCGTCGGCCCCGCCCGCCGCGATGCGGACGGAATGGATGTCCTCCGGCGTGGCGGCGATGCGGATGTGGCTGGTCACCGCACCGCCCTTCTGGGCGAGGCCGGTCATGTCGAGCACGCCGACGCCCTTGCCCTCGATGTGGGCGGCCATGCCGAGCAGGGCGCCGATGGTCACCACGCCGGTGCCGCCGACGCCGGTGACGTAGATGCCCCAGGGCCGGTCGAGCGTGGGCAGGGTGGGGGTGCGCAGGTCGGACGGGTCGGCACCGGCGGCGGCGCCCGCCTTCGCTTCGACCGGCTTGGGCTTGCGGAGCTGCCCACCCTCCACCGTCACGAAGCTCGGGCAGAAGCCCTTGGTGCAGGAATAGTCCTTGTTGCAGCTCGACTGGTCGATCTGGCGCTTGCGCCCGAACTCCGTCTCCAGCGGCACCACCGACACGCAGGAGGATTTCACGGAACAGTCGCCGCAGCCCTCGCAGACCAGCTCGTTGATGATCACGCGCTTGGCCGGGTCGACCATCTTGCCACGCTTGCGGCGGCGGCGCTTCTCGGTGGCGCAGGTCTGGTCGTAGATCAGGGCGGTGACGCCGGACACCTCGCGCATCTCCTTCTGCACGCGCTCCAGGTCATCGCGGTGCTCGACGCTGGTGTATTGCGGCAGGCCGTCGCCGATGCCGTACTTCTCCGGCTCGTCGGAGACGACGACGATGCGGCCCACACCCTCGGCGCGGAGCTGGTTGGCGAGCGACTGGACGGTCAGCGTGCCGTCCACCGGCTGGCCGCCGGTCATCGCCACGGCGTCGTTGAACAGGATCTTGTAGGTGATGTTGGCCTTCGCCGCGATGGCCTGCCGGATGGCCAGGATGCCGGAGTGGTAGTAGGTGCCGTCGCCGAGGTTGGCGAAGATGTGCTTCTCCTCGGTGAAGGGGGCCTGGCCGACCCAGGGCACGCCCTCGCCCCCCATCTGGGTGAAGGTGTTGGTCTTGCGGTCGAGCCAAGTCGCCATGTAGTGGCAGCCGATGCCGCCCAGCGCGCGGCTGCCCTCCGGCACATGGGTGGAGGTGTTGTGCGGGCAGCCGGAGCAGAAGGTCGGCTTGCGGATGACGCGGGCCTGATGGGCCTTCTGCTTCTCCTGGGCGTCGAGGAAGGCGACGCGGCGCTTCAGGTTCTCGTTGTCGACGAAGCGCTCCAGCCGGCGCCCGATGACCACGGCGATCTGCGCGGGCGACAGCTCGCCGGCGGAGGGGAGTATCCACTCGCCATGCTCGTCGAACTTGCCGACCACCTTCGGGCGGACGTCGGGGTGCCAGTTGTAGAGCTGCTCCTTGAGCTGGTTCTCGATGACAGCGCGCTTTTCCTCGACCACGACGATCTCGTCGAGCCCCTCGGCGAAGTGGCGCACGCCGTCGCGCTCCAGCGGCCAGGGCATGCCGACCTTGTAGACGGTAAGGCCCCAGTCGGCGGCCATCTCCTCGGTGATGCCCAGCTCGTCGAAGGCCTGCCGGACGTCCAGATAGCTCTTGCCGGTGGTGACGATGCCGAAGCGCGGGCGTGGCGAGGCCATCATCACCTTGTCCAGCCGGTTGGCACGCGCGAACGCCAGGGCGGCGTACAGCTTGTGCTTCATCAGCCGGTATTCCTGCTCCAGCGGCGGGTCGGGCCAGCGGATGTTCAGGCCGCCCGGCGGCATCGGGAAGTCGGCGGGGACGATCGGGCTGACGCGGTGCGGGTCGATGTACACGGACGCCGAGGTATCCACCGTCTCGGCGATCGTCTTCATGGCGATCCAGCAGCCGGACCAGCGGCTCATCGCCCAGCCGATCAGGCCGTAATCCAGGATCTCCTGCACGCCCGACGGGTTCAGCACGGGGATCATCGCGTGCATGAAGGCGTGTTCGGACTGGTGCGGGAAGGTGGAGGACTTGGCGTTGTGGTCGTCGCCGGTCAGAACCAGCACGCCGCCGTTGCGCGACGTGCCGGCGGCGTTGGCGTGCTTGAACACGTCGCCCGACCGGTCGACGCCCGGACCCTTGCCGTACCACATGGAATAGACGCCGTCGTACTTGGCGCCGGGGAACATGCCGACCTGCTGGCTGCCCCAGACAGCGGTGGCGCCCAGCTCCTCGTTCACGCCGGGCTGGAATTGGATGTGGTTCTTCTCCAGGAACTTGCGCGCGTTCCACAAATTCTGGTCGAAGCCGCCCAATGGAGATCCACGGTAACCCGAAATGAAACAGGCGGTGTTCAACCCTGCGGCAAGATCGCGCTGGCGCTGCATCATCGGAAGGCGCACCAGCGCCTGGGTTCCCGTCAGGTACACGCGCCCTTGTTCAAGCGCGTACTTGTCGTCAAGGGTCACGGTTGCGAGAGCCATTGTTCCATCCCCTTTGTGGCGCCCTGAAAAGCGCTGTTCGGGGCGCGTTCGCCGCGCCGCTTGTTGTGTTTGTTCGACAAGCAAAAAGGTAATGGAGGCTGTCTTATTCGGCAACCGGCGCGGGGCCTCCTTCCGCAAAAAGCAAGGAACGGTCCGGCGCTCGCAGCGCTGTGAAACGGACGGGCGGGAATCGCCCTTCGGCGGGACATTCCCGCTCGCCTTCCAATGCGTTTGACCACTCCCCCCTCCCTAACCCTCCCCCTCTTCGAGGTGGAGGGGACTGCCGCCGCTTCGCAGAAGGCACCCTCTCCCGCGAAACGGGGGAAGGTTGGGGTGGGGCTTCTTACCCGATATGGGAAGTCTTCAGGCGGGCGGCAGGGGAGAATGACTGGATGAATGACCCGCGTCGCCGCCGTGATCCGGCGCGCCGAAGGCGCCGTCCGGCCACAGGTTGGGGCCGTTGCCGTCGCGTAGGCTGAGGCTGCGCACCATGGCGCGCAGGGCGCCGATCATCACCCGCAGGGCGGCGGAGGAATCTGCCCCGCCACCGATGCTGATGGTCCAGCGCAGGGCGTCCATATGGGCCTGCACCGCCTCCTGGAAGCTCTCCCCGTCGTGGTCCACCCAGGTGACGCAGATGGACAGCGACGCGACGATGGCGGTGGCCGCGGCGTTTCCGGCGGCGGCCAGTTGCAGGTCGGACACCGCGCGGCGCAGCCGCGTGCCCAACGCGTCGGGGCAGGCCACCGCCCTTTCCAGCCGGTCGAGCGCCAGCACCAGACGGACCATCTTCGGGTCGGCCGAGCGCAGCGGACCCGTTCCCGTTGTGGACGGGCCGGGCAGGCGCGGCGGCGGGGGCGGCAGGCGCAGGGGAGCCGGAGCGGAGGAGATCGCCGGACAGGCCGGCGCCGGGCGGGAGGAGGGAGGCGTATTGTTGTTCGTCGGCTTCGCCTTGGCCGCCTCGGCCTGGGAACGTCCACCCCTGCGGGGATTGTTCAGCACGGTTTCGATCCGCCGGGCGATGGTGGCGGCCGAGGCCGGCTTGGCGAGCACGGTATCCGCCCCGGCGTCCCAGGCGGCGCGCACGGTGGCGACGTCGGCGTTGGCGGTCAGAACGATGATCGGCAGATCGGGGCTGAGGCAACTGACCGAGCTGCGCACCCACCGGACGAGTTGCCCGCCGCCCACCGGTTCCATCACCCAGTCGGTGACCATCAGGTCGTAGGGCTCCCGGCGCAGCAGCTCCATCGCCTCCTGCCCGTTGGCGGCGGGGGCGACCTGACCGACCCCCCAATGCTCCAGCATGTCCCGGAGAGCCCGCAGCAGCAGCGGGTTGTTCTCGACAACCAGGATTTTCAGATGGGTCGGGTAGCGGCGGGGCATGTCGGGTCCGAAGGTTCGGGAACGAAGCGTTACCGAATATCCGAACGCCGCCCTGGGATTTCAGGACACGGAGACGTGTTAGCGCCAATCGGCGCACGACCGGGGGAGCCTTTTCGCCTCATGGAGTGCGCTTGGTCTTCGGCTCCCCCGTCCGGGAACTTGATCAAGGTCCGGGGTGCCTCTAGCGGACCAATGCGAGATCCTTCAGGACGGCCACCTCGTGGGCCTGCTCGTCCAACCGGGCCTTCACGGCGTCGCCGATGGAGATCACGCCGGCGAGGTCGCCTGCCTCGTTGCAGACCGGCACATGGCGGTGGCGGCGCAGCGTCATCATCTGCATCAGGTCCTTGATCGTGTCCTCCGGCCGGCAGGTCTTGACCTGACGGGTCATCAGATCCTCCACCGGCATATCCAGCGCGTCGGCGCCATGCATCGCTACGGCGCGGACGACGTCGCGCTCCGACAGGATGCCGGCCAGCCGGCCCCGGCGGTCGCACACCACCAGGGCGCCGATGCGCCGGTCGGTCAGCGTGCGGGCGGCGGTCCGGATGGACTCGGACGGCAGGATCGATGCGACGTTATGGCCTTTGCGGTTCAAAACCTCGGAAACGACGGTCATGTCCACCCTCCCTCTTTGGGGTTGGCGAATCGGCGGGGTCCGATTCGGAATGAGCCTGGAGCGGCCGGCGGTTCCGGCAAGGGCTTGGCGGTCCGGATTGGAAAATCGGTTTTGCCGCCTCGATGGGGCCGCTATGCATGAATGCATGGCAACCGCTGAGTTGCGGGGGGAAAGGGAGAGCGCGCATGACCACCGAGCAGAAGGTTCTTCGCCTGTCCATCGCCGTCACGGTGCTGCTGGCGGGGGCCGGCATCCTGTTCGGCCTGCTGTCGGGTTCCTTCGCCATCGTCTTCGACGGCATCTACTCGCTGGTGGACGCCAGCATGACGATGGTGACGCTGTTGGTGTCGAACCTGATCGCCGCCTCGACCAGTGCCGGCCCGCGCCGGGGCAAGCTGGCCGAGCGCTTCACCATGGGCTTCTGGCATCTCGAACCCATGGTCCTCGGGCTGAATGCCACGCTGCTGATGGGGGCGGCGATCTATGCGCTCATCAACGCCGTGGGCAGCCTGATGACGGGGGGCCGCAATCTGGCCTTCGACCATGCGATCGTCTATGCGGCGGTGACCCTTCTCGTGGCCGCCGGCATGGCGGTCTTCGCGACGCGGGCGAACCGGACGGTCCATTCCGATTTTTTGGCGCTCGACGCGAAGTCCTGGGTCATGGCAGCGGCGCTCACCGCGGCGCTGCTCGTCGCCTTCGTCTTCGGATACCTGATCGAGGGCACCCAGCTTCAGTGGATGTCGCCCTACATCGACCCGGCGGTGCTGGCCCTGGTCTGTCTGGTGGTCATTCCGATCCCAGTCGGCACGATGCGGCAGGCGCTGGCCGATGTCCTGCTGGTCACACCCGCCGACCTCAAGCGGCACGTCGATGCCGTCGCGTCGGACACCGTGCGGCGCCATGGCTTCGCCTCCTACCGCGCCTATGTCGCGCGGGTGGGCCGGGGGCGGCAGATCGAGCTGTTCTTCATCGCTCCGATCGGCTGGCCGCCGCGCAGGTTGGAGGAGTGGGACAGGATCCGCGACGAGGTCGGTGCGGCCATCGGCGGCGAAGGTCCGGACCGCTGGCTCACCATCGTTTTCACCAGCGACCCGGAATGGGCGGAATGACGGCCTGCCCTATGGACGGGCCGGAGCGCGTACATTAGCTTTCCATGAGAAACGGAGCACGTGGAGCGGGCGGAGGGTGACGGGATGGCGGGCAATTGCTGTGGAGGCTCTTGTGGGAGCGGTGGTCGTTCAAACAGCGGACGGCAGGCCGACTACCGTCGCACCCTGCGCATGGCGCTGATCGTCAACGGGCTGATGGCCGCCGTCGCCCTGGCCGCGGGGCTGGAGACGCAGTCCATGGCCCTGCGGGCGAGCGCGCTGGATTTCCTGGCGGCCGCGCTGACCCATGGCGTCGGCCTGTGGATGATGGGGCGGGGGCTGGAGTCCCGCGGCTGGGCCACGCTGGCGAGAGGGCTGACGCTGACCGTCCTCGGGCTGGGGGTGGTGGCCGCCACGGCGTGGAGCGCCTACGCCGGAACCGTTCCCGACGCGCCGGTGATGAGCCTCGTCGCTCTTCTCGGGATGGGGGCGAGCCTGTCGGTGGCGGTCCTGCTGTTTGCCGGACGGCGCGGCGGATTGACGCTGCGCGCGGTCTGGCTGTGCGCCCGCAACGGCGTGCTGACCAACGCCGCGGTGATGATGGCGGCGGCGGGCGCCTGGACGATGGGGCAGGGCTGGCCGGATCATCTGGTCGCCGCGGTCATCGCCGCCACGGTGCTGTCCGCCGCGGTGACGGCGCTGCGGCAGGCGGTGGGGGAACGGCGCGCGTGGCACGCGCCCGCCGACCCGACCGGGCTGGGCAAGGGGGCTTGACAGGCCCGCATCCCTGTGGCGAACTCGGTGTCATGATTTTCGCTGCGCCCTCCCTGTCGTGTCGTTGGTGGTGGCCCGTCTAACCGGGCCGGCCAGCCGACGCGCGTGAGCGCACACACTATCGAAAGGCCGCCCGGAGCTTCCGGGCGGCCTTTTTCCTGACCAGGGAATCCAGGCGTCGAGCAAGGGAACTCCGGGTGTCCGTCCGCCAACGGATCGACCATCGGAGACCCCACCATGTATCCCGCCGATCTCCTCGCTTCGCCCAACCTCCTCGAACCGCAGCGTTTCCGGACGCGCGGCGGCGTGACCGTGACCCGGAGCGCCACGGCGCTCGACCCGCGGAACGCCCTCGATCCGGTGATCGACGCGCTGGACCGCCGCCGCGGCCTGCTGCTGTCCAGC
The DNA here is from genome assembly GCF_022023855.1 of Azospirillum brasilense. Taxonomy (NCBI): domain Bacteria; kingdom Pseudomonadati; phylum Pseudomonadota; class Alphaproteobacteria; order Rhodospirillales; family Azospirillaceae; genus Azospirillum; species Azospirillum brasilense. The sequence continues at coordinate 54,159 of NZ_CP059449.1, read as the reverse complement.
GGGGTGGAAGCGCCGGGCCGCTACCGCCGCCACGCGCTGGGCTTCACCGATCCGCCGCTGGCCGTCACGGCGCGCGGGCGGACGCTGCGCCTCGACGCGCTGAACGCGCGGGGCCGGGTGCTGCTGCCGGCCATTGCCGAGGCTCTGCGTGGCCTGGAGGCGCTGGCCGGTCTTGAGGAGGCGCCGTCGCGCGTCTCCGCCCTGGTCCGCAAGCCCCACCATCCCTTCCCGGAGGAGGAGCGGAGCCGCCAGCCCTCCGTCTTTTCGGTCCTGCGCGCGGTGCTGGAGCTGTTCGCCGCCCCCGACGACCCGCTGCTCGGGCTGTACGGGGCCTTCGCCTACGACCTCGCCTTCCAGTTCGAGCCGATCCGCCTGCGGCTGGAGCGGCCCGACGACCAGCGCGATCTGGTGCTCTACCTGCCGGACCGCCTCGTCGCCCTGGACCCCGGGACGGGCGTCGCGCGGCTCGTCGCGTACGAGTTCGCCACGGCGGCGGGGAGTACGGAGGGGCTGGAGCGCGGCGGGCGTGACCACCCTTACCGCCCCGACACCAACGCCGAAGGCGGATGCGACCACGCGCCCAGCGAGTATCAGCGCGTCGTCGAGACCGCCAAGGCCGCCTTTCGCCGCGGCGACCTGTTCGAGGTGGTGCCCGGCCAGACCTTCGCCGAGCCCTGCGCTGACGCGCCTTCGGCGGTGTTCCGGCGGCTGCGCGCCGCCAACCCCGCGCCCTACGAGGCCTTCGTCAACCTCGGGCGGGGCGAGTTCCTGGTCGCCGCCAGCCCGGAAATGTATGTGCGGGTGTCCGACGGGCGGGTGGAGACCTGCCCGATCTCCGGCACCGTGGCGCGCGGGGCCGACGCGCTGGGCGACTCCTCGCAGATACTCCGCCTGCTGACCTCGGCCAAGGACGCGGCCGAGCTGACCATGTGCACCGACGTGGACCGCAACGACAAGGCGCGGGTGTGCGAGCCGGGGTCCGTCCGGGTGATCGGGCGGCGGATGATCGAGCTGTACTCCCGCCTGATCCACACGGTGGACCATGTGGAGGGACGGTTGCGGCCCGGCCTGGACGCGCTGGACGCCTTCCTCACCCACACCTGGGCGGTGACGGTGACCGGGGCGCCCAAGCGCTGGGCCATGCAGTTCCTGGAGGACACGGAGCAATCGCCGCGGCGGTGGTACGGCGGGGCCTTCGGCCGGCTGGGCTTCGACGGCGGGATGGATACCGGCCTGACCCTGCGGACCATCCGCATGGCCGAGGGCGTCGCTTACGTGCGGGCCGGGGCGACCCTGCTGTCCGACAGCGACCCGGACGCGGAGGACGCGGAGTGCCGCCTGAAGGCCGCCGCCTTCCGCGACGCCATCCGCGGGACGACGGCGGGTGCGGCGTCCGCTCTTCCGGCGGCTCCCAACGGCGGGCGGGGACGACGGGTGTTGCTGGTGGATCACGACGACAGCTTCGTCCACACGCTGGCCGACTATCTGCGCCAGACCGGCGCGTCGGTGACGACGCTGCGTCACAACCACGTGCGGGCGGTGCTGGCGGAGCGGAGGCCGGATCTGGTCGTGCTGTCCCCCGGTCCGGGGCGCCCGGCGGATTTCGACGTGGCGGGCACCATCGACGCGGCGCTGGCGCTCGGCCTGCCGGTCTTCGGCGTCTGCCTGGGCTTGCAGGGGATGGTTGAGCGGTTCGGCGGCGTGCTCGACGTGCTGCCGGAGCCGGTCCACGGCAAGGCGACCCAAGTCCGGGTGCTGGGAGGCGCGCTGTTCGCCGGCCTGCCGGAGCGGCTGACGGTCGGGCGCTACCACTCGCTGGTGGCGCGGCGCGACCGGCTGCCGGCGGACCTCACGGTGACCGCGGAGACCGCCGACGGTCTGGTGATGGCGGTCGAGCACCGGCGGCTTCCGCTCGCCGCCGTGCAGTTCCACCCCGAGTCGATCCTGTCGCTCGACGGTGGGGCCGGTCTCGCCCTGCTGGGCAACGTGATGGACCGGCTGGCCGCCGGCGCCCTCGCGGACGCTGCGGCTTGATCGGGGTGGCGTGACGGGGAAGGGGTTGGGGGTGGTTACTCCACCATCCCCAGCGCTTCCTTGTAGAGCTCCAGGATGGCTTCCTGCTCCTGGCGGTCGGCCTTGTCCATTTTGCGCAGCCGGATGATCTGGCGGATGATCTTGGTGTCGAAACCGGTGCCCTTGGCCTCGGAGTAGACCTCCTTGATGTCCTCCTGCAGGCCGCGCTTCTCTTCTTCCAGGCGCTCGATGCGCTCCACGAAGGATTTCAGGCGATCCGCCGCAATGCCGCCGACGTCGGACATGATAAGGGTAACCTCAAATTGGGTGCTTCCGGGGAATCCGGCGCGGACGATATCGGCGGGCGCCGTCGATGGCAAGCGACTCCCGGCGTCATCGGCGCGGATGCCACAGACCGCGGCAAACCGCGCCAATACCTCGACCGGGTGTGCCCGGATAGTGGGATGCGCCCGTGGCGACGACCGCCGCCTCGGATGGACGCCTGATGCGAAAGACCGATGGCGGGAGCGTGCGAAAGCGGCGACCTTGCACTTTCCGTTGCACGCGGGCGTGCCAAGCCTCTCCGGGCTGTTGCGCCGCACCCATCACCGCTGGTAATACCATCGACGCTCTTGAGCTTCACAAAGTCACATAAATCCGGCATTGATGCCGACGGTCTAGGCCGATTGCACGCAAATCGGCCACTTGCGGCAGGGGAGATAAAGAACCATGAAAATCGCCATACCCAGGGAACGGCGCGCGGGGGAGAATCGCGTCGCGGCTTCTCCGGAGACGGTCAAGAAACTCAAAGCCCTCAGCCTGGAAGTGGTCGTGGAGACCGGCGCCGGTCTGGGCTCGAACCTGCCGGACCGGGTCTATCAGGACGCCGGCGCGGAGATCGCGCCGGACGCCGCGTCGGCGCTGGCCGACGCCGACATCGTGCTGAAGGTGCAGCGCCCGCTGCTGGCCGGGGAGGGGGACCTCGACGAGCTGGCGCTGATCAAGCGCGGCGCGCTGCTGTTTGCCATCCTCAACCCCTACAACAGCCGCGACCACGTGGCGGCCTACGCCGCGGCCGGGGTGAACGCCTTCGCCATGGAGTTCATGCCGCGCATCACCCGCGCCCAGGTCATGGACGTGCTCTCCTCGCAGGCCAACCTCGCCGGCTACAAGGCGGTGGTGGATGCGGCCAGCGAGTACGGCCGCGCCTACCCGATGATGATGACCGCGGCGGGCACGGTGCCGCCGGCCCGCGCCTTCATCATGGGCGTCGGCGTCGCCGGGCTGCAGGCCATCGCCACGGCCAAGCGGCTGGGCGCCATCGTCTCGGCGACCGACGTGCGCCCGGCGGTCAAGGAGCAGGTGCAGTCGCTGGGCGGCAGCTTCGTCGCGGTGGAGAACGACGAGTTCAAACAGGCCGAGACCGCGGGCGGCTACGCCAAGGAGATGTCCGACGACTACAAGCGCCAGCAGGCGGCGCTGGTGGCCGAGCACATCAAGAAGCAGGACATCGTCATCACCACGGCGCTGATCCCCGGGCGCAAGGCGCCGATCCTGGTGACGCGCGAGCATGTCGCTTCGATGAAGCCGGGCTCGGTGCTGATCGATCTGGCGGTGGAGCAGGGCGGCAACGTCGAGGGCTCGGAGCTGGGTAAGGTCGTCACCACGGAGAACGGGGTGAAGATCGTTGGCCACGCCAACTACCCCAGCCGCATCGCCGAGAGCGCCTCGCTGCTCTACGCCAAGAACCTGCTCGCTCTGCTGCAGTCGCTGCACGACAAGGAGAAGGGCGTCACGCTCAACTGGGACGACGAGATCGTGAAGGCCATCGCGCTCACCCGCGATGGGCAGGTCGTCCATCCCGCCTTCGCCGGCCAGACGGTCTAAAGGCCGGACGGAATTAGGGAGAGACACATGGATCAGACTCAATTGTCCAACCGCGTCGCTGAGCTGAAGGCCCAGCTCGCCGCGGCCAGCCAGCAGATCGACGCGCTCGCCGCCCAGGCCGCAGCACTCGGCCACGCTGCCCCCGTCGCGGACGCGGCGAGCCACGGCAACTTCTTCATCACCGGCCTGACGGTGTTCGTGCTGGCCTGCTTCGTGGGCTACTACGTGGTGTGGCGGGTGACGCCGGCGCTGCACTCGCCGCTGATGGCGGTGACCAACGCGGTGTCCTCGGTGATCATCGTCGGCGCCCTGATCGCCGCCGGCCCGGCCGGCTTCGGCTTCTCCAAGATCATGGGCTTCCTCGCGGTCATCCTGGCCAGCGTCAACATCTTCGGCGGCTTCCTGGTCACCCAGCGCATGCTGTCGATGTTCAAGAAGAAGGGCAAGTAACCATGGAAACCCTGTCCGCCCTTCTCTATCTGGTCGCCTCGGTCTGCTTCATCATGGCGCTGCGCGGCCTGTCCAGCCCGGAGACCTCCCGCCAGGGCAACTTCTTCGGCATGGCCGGCATGACCATCGCCGTGCTGACCACGCTGGCCCTGCCCATCGTCCAGTCCTACTGGATGATCGTGCTCGGCATCGCGATCGGCGGCGGCATCGGCTACGTCATCGCCAAGAAGATCGAGATGACCGCCCTGCCGCAGCTCGTCGCCGCCTTCCACTCGCTTGTCGGTCTGGCCGCGGTGTTCGTGGCGCTGTCGGCCTTCTACTCGCCCGAGGCCTACGGCATCGGCGTCCCCGGCGCCATCGCCAAGGGCTCGCTGGTCGAGATGGCGCTCGGCACGGCCATCGGCGCCATCACCTTCACCGGCTCGATCGTCGCGTTTGCCAAGCTGCAGGGGCTGGTCACCGGCAAGCCGCTGGTCTTCCCCTTCCAGCACCATCTCAACGCCGCCCTCGGCGTGCTGACCATCCTCCTCATCGTCTGGCTGGTGCAGAGCAACTCCGGCGTGGCGATGTGGATCATCGTTCTGGTCGCGCTGGCGCTCGGCTTCCTGCTGATCCTGCCGATCGGCGGCGCCGACATGCCGGTGGTGATCTCGATGCTGAACAGCTACTCGGGCTGGGCGGCGGCGGGCATCGGCTTCACGCTGCAGAACAACCTGCTGATCGTCACGGGCGCGCTGGTCGGCTCGTCGGGCGCCATCCTGTCCTACATCATGTGCAAGGGCATGAACCGCTCGATCTTCAACGTCATCCTGGGCGGCTTCGGCGGCGACAGCGGGGCGGCATCGGCGGCGGCCGGCGGCGGTGAGCGCGGCACGGTCAAGGCCGGCTCGCCGGAGGACGCGGCCTACATCATGAAGAACGCCCAGTCGGTGATCATCGTCCCCGGCTACGGCATGGCGGTGGCCCAGGCGCAGCACGCGCTGCGCGAGATGGCCGACCTGCTGAAGAAGGAAGGCGTCGAGGTCAAGTACGCCATCCATCCGGTGGCGGGGCGCATGCCGGGGCACATGAACGTGCTGCTGGCCGAGGCCAACGTGCCCTACGACGAGGTGTTCGAGCTGGAGGACATCAACCGCGACTTCGGCACGGCGGACGTGGCCTTCGTGATCGGCGCCAACGACGTGACCAACCCGGCGGCCAAGACCGACCCGCAGTCGCCGATCTACGGCATGCCGATCCTCGACGTCGAGAAGGCCAAGACGGTGTTCTTCATCAAGCGCGGCATGGCCGCCGGCTACGCCGGTGTCGAGAACGAGCTGTTCTTCCGCCCCAACACCATGATGCTGTTCGGCGACGCCAAGAAGGTCACCGAAGAGGTCGTGAAGTCGATGGAGTAACCCGCACCCTTACCGGTGTGGCGTAAGATGAACCCCCGGGGCCGGCGCGCCCCGGGGGTTTCTTTTTGTCATCGCAAGAAACGGAGAGAGGACGCCATGCCCGCCTACATCATCGCCGACGTGAACGTGACGAATCCCGCGGCCTATGAAAACTACAAGAAGCTGACCCCGAACGCGGTCGCCAAGAATGGCGGGCGCTTCATCGCCCGCGGCGGGCAGGCGGAGGAGCTGGAAGGCGGCTGGCAGCCCAACCGCGTGGTCATCCTGGAGTTCCCGGATTACGACGCCGCCAAGGCCTTCTACGACAGCCCCGAATACCGTGAAGCGCGCGAGGCCCGGAAGGACGCCGCCGACTTCCGCATGATTGTGGTGGACGGCGCCTGACGTTCCCCGGAACAAGAAAAAAAGCCGTGCGGAGCCGCACGGCTTTTTCTCCTGGGAAGGGAAGGGGCCCTTACGCCTTCTTGACGCCGAAGCAATGCTCCGGACCGGGGAAGCTGCGGGCCTTCACCTCGGCGGCGTAGGTCGCGGCGGCTTCGCCGATGGCGGTGCCGAGCTGGGCGTAGCGCTTGACGAACTTGGGCTGGAACTCGCCGAACAGGCCGAACATGTCGTCGGACACCAGGACCTGCCCGTCGCAGGCGGGGGAGGCGCCGATGCCGATGGTCGGGATGGTCACATCCTCGGTGATCTGGCGCGCCAGCGACTCCATGGTGCCCTCGATGACCAGGGAGAAGGCGCCGGCCTCGGCGATGGCGCGGGCGTCGGCGCGGATGCGCTCCGCTGCTTCCGGATCGCGGCCCACCGCCTTGTAGCCGCCGAGCGCGTTGACCGACTGCGGCAGAAGCCCGACATGGCCCATCACCGGCACGCCGCGGGTGGTCAGGTAGGCCACCGTCTCGGCCATCTCCAGCCCGCCTTCCACCTTCACCGCCTGGGCGCCGCTCTCCGCCATGACGCGGGCGGCGTTGCGGAAGGCCACCTGCGGGCTCTCCTGGTAGCTGCCGAAGGGCAGGTCGACGACCACGCAGGCGTGGCGCGAGCCGCGCACCACAGCCGCGCCGTGGGCGATCATCATGTCGAGGGTGACGGGAAGCGTGCTGTCGAACCCGTAGACCACCATGCCCAGCGAGTCGCCGACCAGAAGCAGGTCGACATGCGGGTCCAGCAGGCGGGCGACCGGAGTCGTGTAGGCCGTCAGGCAGACGATCGGCTCTCCGCCCTTGCGCGCGCGCAGCGCCGGCACGGAGACGCGCGGAGTGTCCTTGGATGCGCTCATTGGCGACCCTCCCCATTCTTTTCTTGGCAAATATTCTTTTGGCAGGCGTTCTTGTGCGGCGAAGCGGACCGCAGATGCACCAAAACCGCCCACGCGCAGACGCGGGGCGGCAGGTGCAAGACACAAGAGGGGCAAGCGCGCGAACGCGCATGGATGCCCGGCGCGCCGAAGCGCGCCTGTCAATCCGGCGCGAAACGCGCCTGAGGATTAATAGCCCTCGCGCTCCATACGCTTGCGGAGCAGCTTGCGGGTGCGACGCACCGCCTCAGCCTTCTCACGCGCGCGCTTCTCCGAGGGCTTCTCGTAGTTCCGGCGCAGCTTCATTTCCCGGAAAATGCCCTCGCGCTGCATCTTCTTCTTCAGCGCGCGGAGGGCCTGATCGACGTTGTTGTCTCGGACCAGAACTTGCACGTTAACCGTCACCTTTATCAAGTGAGCCGAGTTGCCATGAAGCAACAAACAGGCATGCGACAGGCATGCGCTTTCGGGCGCACCCCTTGTGTGGACCTTTATGTAGCACGGACGGGGCCGCCTGTGAAGCGGAGTCTTCCAACCCTGCGTGTTCCGCTGCGATAATGCGTGGGCAAAACGGTTGCCCGGCGGCCCGCGGCGCCCAGATAATAGGGCATGGCCCTGTTGAAGATTGCCCGCATGGGGCACCCGGTGCTGCGCAAGGTCGCATCCCCGGTGCCCGACCCGACGGCCCCGGAGATCCGGCGGCTGGCTTCCGACATGATCGACACCATGCTGGACGCGCCCGGAGTCGGGCTGGCGGCCCCGCAGGTGCACGAATCGCTGCGCATGATCGTCTTCCGCGTTCCCGCCATGCGCTCCGGTGGCGAGTCGGTGGAGCCGACCGTCCTCATCAACCCGGTGATCGAGCCGCTGGACGATGGGATGGAGCACGGGATGGAGGGCTGCCTGTCGATTCCCGAGCTGCGCGGCGTCGTTCCGCGATTCGCGCGCATCCGCTACCGCGGAGTCGGGCTGGACGGCGAACCCATCGTGCGCGAAGCGGCGGGGTTCCACGCCCGTGTCATCCAGCACGAGTGCGATCACCTGGACGGCGTGCTTTACATCGACCGGATGACCGATCTGCGCTATCTGGCCTTCACCGACGAGGCGCATCACGTGACCGAGGCGCTGGAACAGCAGGAGGGGAGAGACTGATATGGACGCTGCGCTGGATATGGACGCGGTGCGGGACGACATCCTGCTGTCCACGCTTCCCAACATCGTGTTTGACGGCTGGAGCCTCCAGGCGCTGCGCGACGGCGCGCAGATGGCCGGCTACGACACGGCGACCATGCACCGCGCCTTCCCCGGCGGCGTGCCGGAACTGGTCGAGCATTTCGGGGCCTGGACCGACCGCCGCATGCTGGCCGAGCTGGACAAGCACCCGCTCGACGAGATGAGGGTGGGCGAGAAGATCGCGCTCGCCATCCGCACCCATTTCGAGGTGCTGGAACCGCACATGGAGGCCAAGCGCCGCCTGCTCGCCTATCTCGCCATGCCGCAGAATCTCGGCATGGGCCTGACCATGCTCTACCGCACGGTGGACGCCATGTGGTTCGCGGCGGGCGACACGGCCACCGACTTCAACCACTACACCAAGCGCGCCACGCTGGCTGCGGTGCTCAGCTCCGCGACCTTCTACTGGCTGGACGACCGGTCGGAGGGGCATGCCGAGACCTGGGCCTTCGTGGACCGCCGGCTCGGCGACGTCATGAGCATGGGCAAGGCGATGTCGGCCATGGGCCGCGCCGGGCGCCTCCTCAGCCATCTGCCGAGTCCCGCGCGCTTCGCCCGTCAGATCCGCCAGCGTGCCGGCACCGCTCCGGTGGACACCGCCTCCGCCCACATGGCGGAGAACATCTGACGGCTCAGGCCTGGGCCTTCTTAAGGACAGCTTTCTTGCGGGACGGCTTCTTGACGGCGGCGGTGCGGATCGCCGCTGCCAGGGCCGGGCGGGCCCAGAACAAAAGCTCGTCCGGATCGTCCAGCGCCGAGTCGGGCGGCGGGAAGTAGGGCAGGACCGTCGGCTTGTCGTCGAAGGGCTTGAACGGGCGCAGGCCCAGAGCCTCGTATTCCGGCCGGTTGCCGTCGTCGGTCTTGAAATACAGGATGTTGCGGGCGACCAGCGCGAAGACGACGCCGTCGCAATAGACCGCATAGCCGCCGAACATGCGGCGGGCGGTGATGGCCCCCAATGGCGTCAGCGACTCGCACAGGAAACGGACGAGTTCGCTGACCGTGGCCATGGTGGACAGCCTATTTTTTGCGGAAGGCGTCGAGCGCCACGACCTCGCCGCGCTTCGGCTCCTCGCCGGAACGGTCAGAGTCGGGCTTGCCGGCGTCGGCCTTGGCCGCGTCGGACTTGGCGAGCTTCGCGATGGACGGCTTAGCCCCGTCCGCAGCCTTCTTCTCCGGCGTCTCGCGCGCGGGGATGGTGGCGATTTCCGCCGATTCGGCGGGCTCCACGGGCTGGAACTGGAGGGCGAAATTCTCCGACGGATCGGCGAAGGTGGTGATGGCGGCGTAGGGAATGACCAGCCGCTCATGCACGTTGTTGAAGCTCAGCGTCACCTCGAAATGATCGTCCAACGCCTCCAGCCCATAGAATTGGTACTGGATGACGATGGTCATCTCGTTGGGATACTGGGACGACAGATATTCGGGGATGTCGACGCCCGGGTAACCCGTCCGGAAGGTCAGGTAGAAGTGATGATCGCCGGGGAGCCCGCGGTCCGTCACCTGGCGGAGCGCGTCACGGACGACACCACGCAAGGCGGCCTCGACCATGCGGTCATAACGCAACTGCTCTCTCGGCATTCTTGGGCGGGTCCTTAACGCCAGACGGGTAAGTGTGGGCCTTCTGTTGCTAGGCGGCCCACGGCCCCACCCTCAGGTGCTACCCATCGGGGATTGATTTCGGTCAGTCACCGCCGTTAGGCGGCAACGGCGACCGGAGCAACGTTGTCGTTGGCAACTATTGCAATGGCCCGATAACGGCGGAACCATGCCGGGCGAAGACCATGCCTTTACCACGCGTGTCGATCCTATTTCGCCCCCAACGAACCCGCTCCCTACGGCAACGCCCGAGAGACCGGTGGTTTGTTTGGTGGAGGCGCCGGGTACCGCCCCCGGGTCCACAACGCTTATTCCGCAAGGCGTTTATCGCCATAGTCGGCTGCTGCCGACGGACCCAATATAGGCCCTTCGCCCGAAGATGGAAAGGGGGTGCCGCGGATTCTGACCCGACGCCCTTGCGAAGGGGGTGACTGTCCGGGTTCGCGGACGTAGAGTGCCGCCCGAATTTCAGTCCCCGGAGTACCCATGCCGATCACGCCCGAGCAGCGCGCCGAGATCGACCGCCTGCGCGCCGTCACCGCCACCACCCGCCGCGCCACCGTTCCGGCCCTGGAGGAGATCCTCTATGAGCCGCTGGAGGTCCTGGACCACGGCTTCGTGCGCGTCGTCGACTACATGGGCGACGATTCGGCCGTCGTCCAGGCGGCGCGCGTGTCCTACGGCAAGGGCACCAAGAAGGTCACCGAGGACGCCGGTCTCATCAAGTATCTGATGCGCCATCGCCACTCGACGCCGTTCGAGATGTGCGAAATCAAGTTCCACGTCAAGCTGCCGATCTTCGTCGCCCGCCAGTGGATTCGCCACCGCACGGCGAACGTCAACGAATACTCCGCGCGCTACTCCATCCTCGACCGCGAGTTCTACATCCCGACACCTGAGAACCTGGGCGCCCAGGCCGTTGTCAACCGGCAGGGCCGCGGCGACGTTCTCCAGGGCGACGAGGCGGCGGCGGTGATGAAGCTGCTGCGCGACGATTCGGAGGCGGTCTACGCGCACTACGAGGAGATGCTGAACCAGCGCGAGGACGGCACCACCATCGAGGAGGGGCGCCAGGGACTGGCGCGCGAACTGGCGCGCATGAACCTGACGCTGAACTATTACACCCAGTGGTACTGGAAGGTCGATCTCCACAACCTCCTGCATTTCCTCAGCCTGCGCGCCGACCCGCACGCCCAGTACGAGATCCGCGTCTACGCGGAAGCCATGCTGGACGTGGTGAAGCGCTGGGTGCCCGCCGTGTTCGACGCCTTCAGCGAGTACCGGCTGGGCGGCACCCACATGTCGAAGACCGGCCTGGAAGTTGTGAAGCGCCTGCTCTCCGGCGAGGCTGTGACCCAGGAGGCCAGTGGCCTGTCCAAGCGCGAATGGCGCGAACTGATGGACCAACTCGGCCGCGCCGAGTAACGCCCGCTCCAACTGTGTAAGGACCAACCGTCATGACGCCGCCCCCGATGACGCCGCACGAGGCCGATGGATTGCACCGCCAGGGCCTCGTCGCGGCGCAGGCCGGGCGGTTCGACGAGGCCTTGGACATGATCGGGCGGGCCATCGCCGCCTATCCCTCGGTCCCCGTCTGGTGGGCCAATTACGGGCTGGTGATGGAAAGCCTGGGCGACGTCGCCGGGGCGGCCAACGCCTATGCCGGGGCGCTGAACCTCGATCCGTCGCTGGAGATGGCGATGGACGGGCTGCTCACCATGGGCGGAGGCGGTGCGCCGGGCCGGCGATTCGGCCCGCGCGGAGGCCTTCTTCCGCCGCGCCATCGCGCTAAACCCGAAGACGCTGGCGGCCGTCGCCAATCTGGGCGTGCTGTTGCGCGCCCAGGCGCGGCGGGCGGAGGCGGTGACGCTCTACGGGCGCGCCGGGCGGCTCGATCCGGCCAACTGGGCGCACCCCTACAACCTCGGCAACGCTTTGGCCGAAATGAACCGGCTGGGCGAGGCCGACGACGCCTATCGGGCGGCGCTCGCCCTGGCGCCGGGCCGGGCGGAGGTGCGGGCCAACCGCGCCACCCGCGTGCTCGCCATGCAGGGGCGGGCGGACGAGGCCCTGGCGGAAATCGACGCCGTGGTGGCGCAGCACGGCAACGTCGATTCGCTGCACGCCTCGCGCCTCTACCTGATGCAGTTCGTGCCGGGGCTGACCATGCCGGCCATCGCCCAGGCCCACGCGGACTGGGGCGCCCGCTACCCCGACCGCCCGGCGCCCGCGGTGGCCGCTCCGGCGCCGAAGATCCGCATCGGTTATGTCTCGCCAGACTTCCGCGCGCACCCCGTGGGCTTCTTCCTGGAGCCGGTGCTGGCGAATCACGACCGCACCGCCTTCGAGGTCGTCTGCTACGCCAACACCGCCAACCCGGACTGGAAGACGGAGCGGCTGATGGCCCACGCCGACCACTGGGTCTGGACCACGGGCATGGACGACGAGGCGCTGACCCAGCGCATCCAGGCGGACGGCATCCACATCCTGGTCGATCTGGCGGGCCAGACCTTCGGCAACCGCCTGCCGGTCTTCGCGCGGCGCGCGGCGCCGGTGCAGGCGACCTGGGCGGGCTATGTCGGCACCACCGGCCTGCCGGCCATGGACTATCTGATTTCCGATTCGCGGCAGAGCCCGCCAGGGTCGGACGGCTGGTGCATCGAGGGAGTCGTGCGCATGCCCGACGCCTACGTCCCCTGGGCGCCGCCCGAGGACGCGCCGGCCGTGGCTCCGCTGCCGCTGGCGACGCGCGGTCACGCGACCTTCGGCTCCTTCAACGCGCTGCCCAAGCTGAACGCGGAGGTCGCGGCGCTGTGGGCGCGTGTGCTGGGCGCCGTCCCCGGCTCCCGCCTGCTGCTGCGCACGCCGGGGCTGGACGACGCCGGCACCGCGGCGCGCACGCTGGCGTTGTTCGAGCGGTCCGGGCTCGACCCGGCGCGGGTGGATCTGTGGGGCGGAGCGCCGCACCGGGAGTTCCTGGCCGGCTACGGGGAGGTCGACGTGGCGCTCGACCCCTTCCCCTATTCCGGCGGTCTGACGACCCTGGAGGCGCTGTGGATGGGGGTGCCGGTGGTGACGCTGGGCGGCGACCGCTTCTGCGCCCGCCATTCGGTGACGCACCTCGCCTCGGCGGGGCTGTCCAATCTGGTGGCCGACGGGCCGGACGGCTACGTCGCCAAGGTGGCGGCTCTGGTCGCCGACCCGGCCGGGCTGGCGGCGCTGCGCGGCGGCCTGCGGGACCGGCTGGTGGCGTCCCCGGCATTGAATGGCGTGCGCTTCACCCGCGCGCTGGAGGCCGCCTTCGGCGTGATGTGGCAGCGCCTCCAGGCCGGGCAGGGGCGGGCGAGCTTCGCGCTCAGTTTCGACTGAAGTGGATCAGGCGCGTTCGGACCCCGGCGCCCCGGTGCTCCACAGCAGCCCCAACACCACGCCCTTGCAGCGCGGCAGCAGCAGACCGGTCAGCAGCAGCGTCAGCAGCGGCCAGATGGTGAGATGCACCCAGGTCGCCGGCTCGTAGCTCTGCTCGACCGACAGGACCGCCGGGATGATGATGTGGCCGACGATCAGGATGGTCATCCAGGGCGGGGCGTCGTCGGCGCGCAGATGGCCGAACGCCTCGCCGCAATGGGTGCAGTGGTCCACCGGTTTCAGGTAGTTCCGCAGCAGGCGCCCGCGTCCGCAGGCTGGGCATTGCCCCATCAGCCCGCGCAACGCCGCCGTCGTCTTCGACCGCGCGCCGTCCTGAGTGTCGTCTTCCACCGCCCTGTTTTCCGCCGTCATGGCCGTACCCCTGCGATCCGCTCCCCGAAGGGCCTCATATGGGGAGGGAGCGACCGATCGTCACGCCGTTCCGTCCTTCGCACTCCGGGGTTGCGCCGCGCGCAGGGCCTCGACGCGGCGGGCGATGTTCTCCAGCCGCATCTGAAGCTCATGGGCGCACAGCGCGTGCGCGGCGGCGCGGGCCTCCGCCTCGATGTCGGTGATGGCGGATTCGAGGGCTTGGAGTCGGGCGTCGCGCGGGTCTTCGCTCATCGGATTCCTGCTCCGGCAGTTGACGGACCGGCCCCTAGGCGTCTACGGGATGCACAAACCCCCTCCGGGAGCCTGGAGCCATGACGATCACCCGCCTGTTTCTCGCCGCAGCCACGGCCGCCGTCGCGCTGACCAGCGCCACCGCCTTCGCCCAGACCAAGACCGTCGCAATCACCGCCATCGTCGAGCATCCGGCGCTGGACGCCACGCGCGACGGCGTGATCGAGGCGTTGAAGGCCGCGGGCTACACGCCGGGTGACACCCTGAAGGTCGAGTATCAGAGCGCCCAGGGCAACCCCGCAACCGCCGCGCAGATCGCGCGCCAGTTCGCCGGCGCCCGTCCGGACGTGATCGTTCCGATCTCCACCCCCTCCGCCCAGGCGGTCGTGGCGTCGACCCGCGACATTCCGGTGGTCTTCACCGCGGTGACCGACCCGGTCGGCGCGCAGCTCGTCCGCAGCCTGGACAAGCCAGGCGCCAACGTGACCGGCGTGTCGGATATGGCCCCGGTGGCCGAGCATGTGGCGCTGATCCGCGAGATCGTGCCGTCGGTCAAGCGTTTGGGCGTCCTCTACAACGCCGGCGAGCCGAACTCCGTCTCGCTGGTCAAGGCGCTGAAGGACGAGGCGCAGAAGGCCGGGCTGACCGTGGTCGAGGCGACCGCCACCAAGTCCGCCGACGCCCAGCCCGCCGCCCGCAGCCTCGTCGGCAAGGCCGACGCGATCTACGTGCCGCTGGACAACACGGTCGTCTCGGCGCTGGAGAGCGTCGTCGCGGTGGGCCAGCAGGCCAAGCTGCCGGTCTTCTCCGCGGACACCGACAGCGTGGCGCGCGGCACGGTGGCCTCGATCGGCTTCGATTACCGGCAGGTCGGCCGCCAGACCGGTGAGGCCGTGGTCCGCATCCTGAAGGGCGAGAAGCCGGGCGACGTTCCGGTGACCTTCGCCAAGGGCACCGACCTGTTCGTGAACCCGAAATCCGCGGCGGCGATGGGCGTGACCATCCCCGAGGCGGTGACCCAGCGCGCGACCAAGGTGGTCGGGCAGTAAGTTGTTTCGCAGTAAGTTGTTTCATTGAGGGGGAGTGGTTGAGACGGGCCCCCACCCAACCCTCCCCCGCTTTGCAGGGGAGGGCTTTTCTCCTCCCCCTGCGCAGCGGGGGGAGGCCGGGAGGGGGGCTCGACGCGACACTCCCCAAGGACCAATCATGAGTGAAATCGCCTTCTTCGGGGCCGTCGAGATCGGGCTGGTGTACGCGCTGGTCGCCCTTGGCGTGTACCTGTCCTTCCGGGTGCTCGATTTCCCGGACCTGACGGTGGACGGCAGCTTCCCGCTGGGCGCGGCGGTCTGCGCCACGCTTCTGGTCGCCGGGGTCAACCCGTGGATCGCCAGCCTCGTCGCGGCGCTGGCCGGGTCGATGGCCGGGCTGGTCACGGCGACGCTGAACGTCCGCTTCAAGATCCTGCACCTGCTGGCCAGCATCCTGACCATGATCGCGCTGTTCTCGGTGAACCTGCGCGTGATGGGCCGCCCGAACGTGGCGCTGCTGATGCAGGACACGGTGCTGACGCCCTTTTACGGGCTGGGGCTCCCCGACCATGTGGTGCGGCCGCTCGTCGTTCTGGTCGTCGTCGTCGTGATCGTCCTGCTGCTGTCCCGCTTCCTGAACAGCGAGTTCGGCCTCGCCATGCGGGCGACCGGCGTCAACGCCCGGATGGCCCGCGCGCAGGGGGTGCAGACGGACTTCCACATCTACGCCGGCATGGCGCTGTCGAACGGTCTGTGCGCCCTGGCCGGCGCGCTGTTCGCCCAGACCAACGGCTTCGCCGACGTGACCACCGGCATCGGCACCATCGTGGTCGGTCTGGCCGCGGTGATTGTCGGCGAGACGGTGCTGCCGGCCCGCGCGATGCTGTGGGCGCTGGTCGGCTGCGTCGTCGGCTCCATCCTCTACCGTCTGGCGGTCCAACTGGCTCTGTCGGCGGACGCCATCGGGCTCCAGGCCTCCGACCTCAATCTTGTTACCGCCGTCCTGGTCGCGGTGGCGCTGATCCTGCCGCGGATGCGGCTGAAAGCCGCATCGAAGAAGAGGGAGGCCGCCCGATGATCACGGTCAACGGCATCCACGTCACCTTCGGGCGTGGCACCCCGCTGGAGAAGCACGCCCTGCGCGGCGTCGACCTGACGATCCCGGAAGGGCAGTTCGTCACCGTCATCGGCTCCAACGGCGCCGGCAAGTCCACCTTCCTGGGCGCGCTGGCCGGCGACGTGATCGCCGAGGAGGGCAGCATCGCCATCGACGGGGTTGACGTCACCCGCTGGGCGACGCCGAAGCGCGCCTCGCTGGTCGCCCGCGTCTTTCAGGACCCGATGGTCGGAAGCTGCACCGCCCTGACCATCGAGGAGAACATGGCGCTGGCCGCCGCCCGCGGGCGCCGCCGCGGCCTGGGCTTCGCCCTGCGCGGCGACCGCCGCCGGCATTTCCGCGAGCGCATCGCGGAGCTGGGACTGGGGCTGGAGAACCGGCTGCACGACCGCATGGGCCTGCTGTCCGGCGGGCAGCGGCAGGCGGTCAGCCTGCTGATGGCGACGCTCGCCGGGTCGAAGATCCTGCTGCTTGACGAACACACAGCGGCGCTCGACCCCGGAACGGCGGAGTTCGTTCTGGGCCTGACCCGCCGCATTGTCGAGGAGAACCGGTTGACCACGCTGATGGTCACCCACTCCATGCGGCAGGCGCTGGACTACGGCGACCGCACGGTGATGCTGCACGAAGGGCGGATCGTGCTCGACGTGTCGGGGGAGCAGCGCGCCGGGCTGGACGTGCCGCATCTGCTGGCGCTGTTCGCCAAGCAGCGCGGCGGCGAGGACATCACCGACGACAGCCTGCTGATCGGCTGAGGCGGGGGAGGGGCGTCAGACGGCCTTGCGGTCGCGCTCCTTCACCGGTTCCTCGCGGTCGGCCTCGAACAGGGCCTGAAGCTCGGCGGCGGCTTGGCGGGAGGTCTGGATCAGGCGGTTCTCGTCGTGATGGACCGCGTGCTGCCGGATCAGCGTGCGCTCGTCATGCTCGCGGAAGGTGTCCAGCGTGTGGCGGGTCTCCTCCGGCGGCAGGCCCAGCGATTCCAGCACGCCGCCGGTCAGGCGCAGACTGGAGTCGAAGGTCTCGCGCACGAAATGCGTGACCCCGCGGTCCATCAGGAAATGGGCGTGGCGGCGGTTGCGGGCGCGGGCGTGGATGACGAGGTGCGGGAAATGGCGCGTCGCCAGTTCCACCACGCGCAGCGACTGCTCCATGTCCTCCAGAGCCACCACCAGCACCTTCGCCTTGTCCGCTCCGGCGGCGCGCAGCAGGTCGAGCCGCGACGGGTCGCCATAATACACCTTGTTGCCGAATCGCCGCACGACGTCGACCTGCTCGGCGCTCTGCTCCAGCGCCGTGAAGGGGATGCCGCGCAGCCGCAGCACGCGGCCGACGATCTGCCCGACCCGGCCGAAGCCGCAGATCAGCACCGGCGGCTCCCCGTCCGGCGCGATGGTGTCGTAGGGGCGGACGGGCTTCACGATCAGCCGCGGCGCCAGCCAGCGCTCCTCCGCCGCGAAGACGAAGGGGGTGGCGATCATCGACAGCGTGACCACCAGCATGGCCGTCGCCGCCTGTCCTCCGCTCATCGCCCCGACGCCGACGGCCAGCCCGAACAGCACGAAGCCGAACTCGCCGCCCTGGCTCAGCACGGTGGACAGCCGCACCGATCCGCCCGGACGCAGGCCGGACAGGCGGGCCAGCCCGAACAGCGCCGCCGCCTTCAGAGCCATCAGCCCGAGCGCCAGCGACAGGTAGCGCACCGGCTCGGCCATCAGCGCCGCCACGTCGGCCCCCATGCCCACCGACACGAAGAACAGGCCGAGCAGCAGCCCCTCGAACGGCGCGATGTCGGCCTGCACCTCGTGCCGGTATTCCGAATCGGACAGCAGCACCCCGGCCATGAAGGCGCCGAGCGACATGGACAGCCCCGCCCAGGCGGCGAACAGCGCGGTGCCCAGCACGATCAGCAGGGCGGTGGCGGTGAAGATCTCCGGCGTCCGGGCGCCGTCCACGATGCGCAGCACCGGGCGCAGCAGGTAGCGCCCGCCGGTCAGGATGGCCGCAACCGCTCCGCCGGCCTTCAGCACGGCCAGCCACGCCGTTCCGGCATCGGGCACCTCTCCGGCGCCATGACCGAGCAGGGGCAGCAGCGCCACCGCGGGGATGATGGCGAGGTCCTGGAACAGCAGGATCGAGAAGGCGCTGCGCCCGGCGTTGGTGGTCAGCAGTTCCCGCTCCGCCAGCATGGGCAGCACCATGGCGGTGGAGGACAGGGAGAGACCGAATCCGGTCACCGCGGCGGCGGCGGGGGTGAATCCCAGCAGGAGAATGGTGGCGGCGGCGATCACGACGGCGGTCACCGCGACCTGCGCGCCGCCGAGCCCCAGGACCGATCGTCGCATCACCCACAGGCGGGCGGGGCGCAACTCCAGCCCGATCAGGAACAGCAGCATGATGACGCCGAGTTCGGAGACGTGCCGGATCGCCTCGACGTCCGTCACCAGCCCGAGCCCGCCCGGTCCGATGGCCAGCCCCGCCGCGAGATAGCCGAGCGGCCCGCCGAAGCCGATCCGCTTGGCCACCGGGACCGCCAGGACCACCGCGGCCAGCAGCACCACCAACGTCACGAAATCCGGCATCGGCCCCACCCTCTAAAGGCTTTGCCCCCACCCTAACCCTCCCCCGCTTCGCAGGGGAGGGAACTTAGGCCCTCCCCTGCGAAGCGGGGGAGGGAGGGGACCCACGAAGTGGGGAGGGTGGGGGCAAGCACGCCCCCTTACGACACCACGATCCGCGGCGCCGCGCGCGCCGGGCCCTGCTCGCCGGCGATCTTCTCCCACACGCGCTTGGCAATTCCGCGGTACACCTTCGCGTGCTCCGACTCGGGCTGCGACACCACGATGGGCTGGCCTTGGTCGGAAGTCTCGCGGATGTCGAGGTGCAGCGGGACCTCGCCGAGGAACTCCATGCCGAGGTCCGTGGCTTCCTTGCGGGCGCCGCCGTGGCTGAAGATGTCCGTGCGGTGGCCGCAGTTGGGGCAGCAGAAATAGCTCATGTTCTCGATGATGCCGAGGACGGGCACGTCCACGCGGCGGAACATGTTCAGCCCCTTGCGGGCGTCGAGCAGGGCGATGTCCTGCGGGGTCGAGACGATGATCGCCCCGGCCAGCGGCACCTGCTGCGCCATGGTGAGCTGGGCGTCGCCGGTGCCCGGCGGCATGTCCACCACCAGAACGTCGAGCGTGCCCCAGTTCACGTCGCGCAGCATCTGCTGGAGCGCGCTCATCACCATCGGGCCGCGCCAGATCATCGGCGTGTCCTCGGCGACCAGGAAGCCCATCGACATCACCTTGATGCCGTAGTTCTCCATCGGCTCCAGGATTTTGCCGTCGCGGCTGGTCGGCCGGCCGGAGATGCCCAGCATGCGCGGCATGGACGGGCCGTAGATGTCGGCGTCCAGAAGCCCGACCTTCAACCCGTTCGCCGCCATGGCGAGGGCGAGGTTGCTGGCCGTGGTGGACTTGCCGACGCCGCCCTTGCCCGATGCGACGGCGACGATGGCCTTCACGCCCGGCACCAGCGGCTTCTGCTCCGCGGGCTGCCCATGGGAATGGCCGCCATGGGAATGGCCATGCCCGCCATGGGAATGCCCGTGGCTCTGCTGCGGGGCGGCACCCTGCCCGGCGGGGCGGTGCGCCGTCAGGACCGCGGTGACCGACAGGACGCCCGGCAGGGCTTCCACCGCTTTCTCGGCGGCGTGGCGCACCGGCTCGGCCTGGGCGCCGCGCTTGGGGTCCACTTCGATCGAAAAGGCGACGTGCCCGTCACGCACGACAAGGCCGGAAAGCATGCCGAGGCTGACGACGTCCTTGCCCCGTTCCGGATCGACAACCGTCCTCAGAGCTTCAAGGACTTGAGCTTCGCTGACCTGCGCCATGGTTGAAAACTCCGCTTCCTTCCCGATATTGGCGGATATCCGTCGGTGAAATCCTTCCCCGAATGGGATGGGCACTATAGGGCCGGCGGACAATAATGGTAAAGGGATCGGACGGTCCGGAAACGATTTGTTTTCCGGAATTTCCGTCCCAAGAATTGAGAGAGCGCGAAGGGGAACGAACGGAATGCCGTGGAGCAATCAGGGAGGGGGCGGCGGTGGCGGCCCCTGGGGTCCTCCGCCGGGTGGTGGCGGTCAGAATCCGTGGGGCCGTCCGCCGGGTGGCGGTGGAGGCGGCGGTGGCGGCGGCGGCGGAGGGCCGCAGCCGCCGGACCTGGAGGATCTGCTGCGCCGCGGCCAGGACCGCCTGAAGCGGGTGATGCCGGGCGGCGTCGGCAGCGGCCGGGGCATCGCGCTCGTCGTCGGCCTGTTGGCCGTGGTCTGGCTGGCCAGCGGCATCTACCGCGTCGAGGCGGACGAGCAGGGCGTCGTGCTGCGCTTCGGCCAGTGGGTGCGCACCGAACAGCCCGGCCTGCGCTACCACCTGCCGTCGCCCATCGAAACGGTGCTGATGCCCAAGGTGACGCGCGTCAACCGCATCGAGGTCGGCTACCGCTCGGCCGGCGACGGGCGTCGCGGCGACCGTGACGTTCCCGACGAGTCGCTGATGCTGACCGGTGACGAGAACATCATCGACATCGACTTCACCGTCTTCTGGGTCATCAAGGACGCGGGCGAGTATCTGTTCAAGATCCGCGACCCCGAGGCCACCGTGAAGAAGGCGGCGGAAAGCGCGATGCGCGAGGTCATCGGCCGCACCGACCTGCAGCCGGCCTTGACCGAGGCCCGCCAGCAGATCGAAACCTCCACCCGCCAGCTCCTCCAGGCCATGCTGGACGACTATGAGGGCGGCATCGAGGTGACGCAGGTGCAGTTGCAGAAGGCCGACCCGCCGTCGCCCGTCATCGACGCCTTCAACGACGTGCAGCGCGCCCGGGCCGACCGCGAGCGCGCCCGCAACGAGGCCGAGGCCTACCGGAACGACGTGATCCCGCGCGCCCGAGGCGACGCGGAACGGCTGATCCAGGAGGCTTCCGCCTACCGCGAGCAGGTCGTGAACCTGGCCCAGGGTGACGCCGACCGCTTCCGCAAGGTGTTCGACGCCTACTCGACCGCCAAGGACGTGACCGCCAAGCGCATGTATCTGGAGACCATGGAAGAGATCCTGAGCGGCGCCAACAAGGTCATCATCGACGGCAACGCGCAGGGTGCCCAGGGCGTGGTTCCCTACCTGCCGCTCAACCAGCTTCAGCCTGCTCCGGCGCGGCCCGCCGGCCAGCAGCCGGCCCGTTGAGGAGGGATGCCATGAACCGCACATTGTTGGTCGCCGGCATCGGCATCCTCGCCGCGGGCGTGCTCGCCTCGGCCTCGCTGTTCACGGTGAACGAGGCGCAGCAGGCGCTCGTCCTCCAGTTCGGCGAGCCGATGCGCGTCATCCGCGAACCCGGCCTGAAGGCCAAGATCCCCTTCATCCAGGAAGTCCGCATCCTCGACCGTCGCGTGCTCGATCTCGACCCGCCGGTGGAGCAGGTCATCCTGGCCGACCAGAAGCGCCTGGACGTGGACGCCTTCGCGCGTTACCGCATTCTGGACCCGCTGCGCTTCTACCAGACCGCCGGCAACGAGGCGGTGGCCGAGACGCGGATGAACGCCATCGTGAACTCGGCGCTCCGCCGCGTTCTCGGCAGCGTGACGCTGCTCGCCATCCTGTCGGACGAACGTCCGCGCGTGATGAACGACATCCGCGGGCAGGTGAACGACGAGGCGAAGCGCTTCGGCATCGAGATCGTCGATGTCCGCATCCGCCGCGCCGACCTGCCGGAGGAGACCAGCCAGTCGATCTTCGCCCGCATGCGGTCGGAACGTGAGCGCGAAGCCGCGGAGGCCCGCGCCCAGGGTCAGGAGCAGTCGCAGCAGATCCGCTCCCGCGCGGATCGCGAGCGCACCGTCATCCTGGCCGAAGCGCAGCGCGATTCGCAGATCCTGCGCGGTGAAGGCGACAACCAGGCGCTGAAGATGATCGCCGAGGCGACGTCGCAGGACCCGCAGTTCTACAGCTTCTACCGGACGCTCGAAGCCTACCGGAAGTCGCTGAACAAGGACGACACCACCATGGTGCTGTCCCCGACCGGCGAGTTCTTCCGCTACTTCGGCGACATCACCGGCGGCGGCAACGGCCAGCCGGCTCCGGCTTCGGGCAGCGGCCCGGCGCAGCAGCGGGCCCCGGCCCCGGCGACCGCCCAGCAGCAGTAAGTCGTTGCGCTCGCTTCCCCTTCCCCCTTCTCCCGGGGGAGGGGCTGGGGTGGGGGCTCCCGTTCTCCCACCCCAATTTTGTCTTTCCGCCCTGAAATCCTCCTCTGAAATGCCGCCCGACCGATGACGGATTTCCTCACCGCGCTGGCCCTGGTCCTGGTGATCGAAGGCGTGCTCTACGCGCTGTTCCCGTCCGCGATGCGGCGGCTGGTCGTCGAAGCGCTGACGATGCCGGAGAACCGGCTGCGCACCGTCGGGCTGGTGACGGCGATGGCCGGCGTCGGATTCGTCTGGCTTCTGCGGGGCGCCTGACACCCTTTTGCCGCGCGCGCGTCGCTGGACCGCGCCGCCATTTTCCGGCCATACTCCGACTTCTATACTCGCGCGTCCTCCGTGGCGGATGGGACCCGTGCGCCTTTGCTTGAAGCAGTGACGCGCGGGGATTACATCCGGCACACGGATCGGTGAAGCGCCCCCTCGGACCGCAATTCGCATGAAGCCGCGGGCCGATTGGAACAGATGGCCGATTGGAACAAGAAGGTGCCGGATGTCCGGCAGGGAGAGCTGAGTTGAACCCGAACCACCCCATCCACCGCGCCGAATCCGGCCGCCGTCTGCGCGTCGTGCCGCTGATCGCCGCTCTCCTGTTGGGGCTGTCCGCCGCCGTCGGCACCCCCGCCATGGCCCAGTCGCGCCCGGCGCCGACCAGCTTCGCCGACCTGTCGGAAAAGCTGCTGCCCGCCGTGGTCAACATCTCCACCAGCCAGGCGGTGCCGCAGCGCCAGCAGGGCGCCCGTCCCGAGATGCCGCAGTTCCCGCCGGGCTCGCCGTTCGAGGAGTTCTTCCGCGACTTCTTCGACCGTCAGCAGCAGGACCAGCCGCAGCAGCCGCGCAAGTCGACTTCGCTCGGGTCCGGCTTCATCATCGACGCCAAGAACGGCTACGTGGTCACCAACAACCACGTCATCCAGGACGCCGACGAGATCACCGTCATCCTGCAGGACGACACCAACATCAAGGCGGAGCTGATCGGCAAGGACCCGAAGACCGACGTCGCCCTGCTGAAGATCAACACCAGCCACCCGCTGGTCGCCGTGCCCTTCGGTGATTCGGACGCCATGCGCGTGGGCGACTGGGTGCTGGCCATCGGCAACCCGTTCGGCCTGGGTGGTTCGGTCACCGCCGGCATCATCTCGGCCCGTCAGCGCGACATCAACGCCGGCCCCTACGACGACTTCCTGCAGACCGACGCCTCGATCAACCGCGGCAACTCCGGCGGCCCGATGTTCAACCTGAACGGCGAGGTCATCGGCATCAACACGGCGATCTTCTCGCCGTCGGGTGGTTCGGTCGGCATCGGCTTCGCCATCCCGTCCAACCTCGCCAAGCAGGTGGTCGCGCAGCTCCGCGAGTACGGCAAGACGCGGCGCGGCTGGCTGGGCGTGCGCATCCAGGGCGTGACCCCGGAGATCGCCGAGAGCCTGGGCCTGCAGGGCCACAAGGGCGCGCTGGTCGCCTCGATCACCCCAAACGGCCCGGCGGCCAAGGCCGGCATCCAGGCGGGCGACGTGGTGACCAAGTTCGATGGCAAGGAAATCAACGAGATGCGCCGCCTGCCGCGCGTCGTTGCCGAGACGCCGATCGACAAGGCCGTCCCGATCGAGGTGTGGCGCAAGGGCAAGTCGCAGCAGCTTCAGGTGAAGGTGGGCGAGCTTGAGGCCGCAGAAGAGTCGGGCCTTCTCGCCGCCAATCCGGAGGAGCAGCGCCGCCAGCCTCAGCAGGCCCCGGCCCAGAAGCCGACCGAGACGCTGGGCCTGAAGCTGACCAACATCACGCCCGAGCTGCGCCAGCAGTTCGAGATCAAGCCCGAGCTGAAAGGCGTCGTGGTGACCGAGGTGGCCGGCAACTCCACCGCGTCGGAGAAGGGTATCCGCGCCGGCGACGTCATCATCGAGGTCGGCCAGGAGGAGGTCCGCAAGCCGGAGGACGTGACGTCCAAGATCCAGAAGGCCAAGGAGCAGGGCAAAAAGTCCATCCTGCTGCTGGTGGACCGTCACGGCGACCTGCGCTTCGTCGCCATCCCGCTCAGCCAGGGCTGATCCGGGGGCTATCCCGAAAGGAAAAGGGCACCGGCGGGAGACCGCCGGTGCCCTTTCGCTTTGTGAGGTTGCGGAGGCGTGCCCGTAATGGGTGGGCGGTCAGCCCTCCACGAACTCCCCGATCCGGTAGCCCTGGGCGAACAGCAGGGCGGTCAGGTCGCCATGGTCCACGCGGGCGCGGGCCTGGGCGGCCACCGTCGGCTTGGCGTGGAAGGCGACGCCAAGCCCGGCGGCCAGCAGCATCGGCAGGTCGTTGGCGCCGTCGCCGACGGCCATGGTCTCGACGGTCGGGACGTGGCGCTCCCCGGCGTAGGCGAGCAGGGCCTCCAGCTTGCTGTCCTTATCGAGGATCGGCTCGACCACCGCGCCGGTCATGAGGCCGTCGACCACCTCCAGCACGTTGCCGCGGTCGTCGTCGAAGCCGACCCACTGGCGCACCCGCTCCGTGAAGCAGCGGAAGC
This sequence comes from Azospirillum brasilense, assembly GCF_022023855.1. Taxonomy (NCBI): domain Bacteria; kingdom Pseudomonadati; phylum Pseudomonadota; class Alphaproteobacteria; order Rhodospirillales; family Azospirillaceae; genus Azospirillum; species Azospirillum brasilense. The sequence continues at coordinate 29,359 of NZ_CP059449.1, read as the reverse complement.
CGCCGGAGACCAGCACGCAGGTCGCCCCGTTGGCGCGCATGGTGGAGATCAGTGTCCTGGCACCCGGCATCAGCGTGGCGCGCTGCCACACCTCGTCGACGACGCTCTCGTTCAGGCCCTTCAGCAGGGCGACCCGCTCGCGCACCGCGCCCTTGAAGTCGATCTCGCCGTTCATGGCGCGGGCGGTGATCGCGGCGATGTGGTCCTTCAGCCCGACGTAATCGCCCAACTCGTCCAGCATCTCCTGCTCGATGATCGTCGATTCCATGTCGGCGACCAGCAGGCGCTTTTTCCGGTTGCCCGGCTTCTGGGCGATGACGTCGATGGCGAGGCCGTCTTGAGCAAGATTGGCCAGAGCGCGGCGCACGGCGGCTTCGGCCTGCTCGGGGACCAGCCCTTCCTCGACGATGTCGCAGGCGCGGTCCGGCGCCAGCCAGTCCGGCTTGGCGGTGTCGGCCCCCAGCGCGGTCAGGGACGCGCGGGCGGCCTGCACGGCCTGCTCGTCGAGTACGGCGGAGGCGGCGGCGATCAGCGTAACGACAGCGCTCATGGCGGGGCGATCCTGGAAGAGCCGTGGGGAAAGGGCGCGCGCGCTCCCTAGCACAGCCGGGAGTTTGCGCCAACCCACTCCGCCAAGCGTCATAGACATTCCGCGCCGGGGACCCGGAAGCCTCCGGCCGCGTTTCCGCTCAAATCGCCGGAGGGCTCGTCCATGATCCAGCGGCCTGCCACCCTTCTTACCCCGTCCATTCTCGCACTCACCTTGTTCCTCCTGACCGGATGCGGCGCCGGGACCGATCTGGCGCAGCGCCCGCCGCCCGGCTATGTCGGCGACGTGGCGGCGCGCGTCTCGGCGGTGGATTGGGCGCAGGCCCGCCCCGTGACCGTGCAGTTGGACGAATTCCGGTTCCAGCCCGACCGTCTGACCTTCGAGCGGGGAACGCCCTACCGGCTGACGCTGGAGAACCGCGGGACCGTCGCGCACACCTTCACCTCCGAAGGCTTCTTCAAGGCCATCGCGGTGTGGCGGGTCACCACCGCGCAGGGTGCCGTCGAGACGCCGGCCCTGGTGAATCTGGAGATCCCCGCCGGCCAGACCGACGTGGTGGACTTCATCCCGGTCCAGGCCGGCACCTATGACCTGGCCTGCCACGAACCGCTGCACAGCAGCCTCGGCATGACCGGGACGATCACGGTTCGCTGAGGCCCCACACCGGTCGTCCTTGCCAAGCCGAGCCTTCCCCTGCCATACGCTGTAGCCGGAGGAACGTCAGGCAAGGCGACATGGCAGAGGACAGCCCGCGCAACCGGGATGTGCAGCACCGGCATGTGGTGGTGATCGGCGGCCCGACGGCGTCGGGCAAGTCGGGCATGGCGCTCGACATCGCCCTGGCGCGCAACGGCACGGTCATCAACGCCGACAGCATGCAGCTCTACGCCGAGTTGGACGTGCTGACCGCCCGTCCGGGGGCAGAGGATCTGGCGCTGGCCCCGCACCGGCTCTACGGCGTGCTGCCGGCGGCGGAGCGCGGCTCCGCAGCGCGCTGGCGCGACATGGCGCTGGCCGAGATCGCCGCGGCGCACGCCGCCGGGCGCCTGCCCATCATCGTCGGCGGCACCGGCCTCTACCTGCGCACGCTGATGGAAGGCTTGAGCGCCGTTCCCGCCGTCCCGGATGAGGTCCGCAAGGCCGCCCACGCCCGCTTGCGGGACCTGGGCGGCGAGGCGTTCCGCGAGGAACTGCTGCGTCGCGACCCGGCCTCGGCCAAGCTGAACCCCGGCGACACCACCCGCCTGACCCGCGCCTGGGAGGTGCTGGAGGCCACCGGCCATCCGCTGACCCACTGGCAGACCCAGCGCGCCGAGGGCGCGCCGGAGGGGCTGGCCTTTTCCGTGCTGGTGATCGACCCGCCGCGCGACGCGCTCTACGCCAACTGCGACCGCCGCTTCCGCGTGATGATGGGGCAGGGGGCGCTGGAGGAGGTGCGGCGGCTCGACGCGCTCGGCCTCGACCCCGACCTGCCGGCGATGAAGGCGCTGGGCGTGCCGGAACTGCGCGACCATCTGCGCGGCGCGCTGACGCTCGACGAAGCCATTGCGCTGGCTCAGCAATCGACGCGCCGCTACGCGAAGCGGCAGGTCACATGGTTCCGCCACCAGCTCGCGGCGCGGCCTCCGGCTTCCGCTCTGCATGGCTGCCATACGATCAATTCGCTCTACACAAGACCACTTAGTGAAGCAATACTGACCTATCTTGAAACGACGTTGCGTCGTTGACCCTCAGGAGGATTGAAAGTGACGGTCGATTGGGGAAACGTGTTTGCCGGTCGCGTCGCCGGTATGGGAGCCTCGGAAATCCGGGAGCTGCTGAAGCTGCTCGAACGGCCGGAAATCATCTCCTTCGCCGGGGGCATCCCGGACCCCGATTTCTTCCCGACCGCGGCCATCGCCCGCGCCTATGAGAAGATCTTCCAGTCCAACAGCGGGGCCGGCGGCGCGCTTCAATACACCATCAGCGAGGGCTTCACGCCGCTGCGCGAGTGGATCTGCGCCTATCTGGGCCGCCGCGGCATCCAGGCCGGGCTGGACGAGGTGCTGGTGACCAGCGGGTCGCAGCAGGCGCTGGAGTTCGTCGGCAAGCTGCTGATCGGGCCGGGCGAGAAGATCTTGGTGACCCGCCCGACCTATCTCGGCGCGCTCCAGGCCTTTTCGCCCTACGAGCCGCAGTATCTTTCCGTTCCCGGCGACGCCGAGGGGCCGGACCTCGCCGCCGTTGAGGCGGCGCTGGAGCAGAAGCCGAAGTTCTTCTACCTCGTCCCCGACTTCCAGAACCCCAACGGCACGACGATCTCGCTGGCCCGCCGCGAAGCGCTGCTCGACCTCTGCGCCAAGCACGGCGTGCCGATCGTCGAGGACGCCGCCTACACCGAGCTGCGCTACGAGGGTGAGCCGATCCCGTCCATCGTCGCGCTGGACGCCGCCCGCAACGGCGGCAAGATCACCAACGTGCTTTTCTGCGGCTCCTTCTCCAAGACGATGGTGCCGGCGCTGCGCGTGGGCTGGATCAACGGCCCGGCCGAGGTCATCAACCGGCTGGTTCTGATGAAGCAGGCCGGCGACCTGCACACCAGCACCATCAACCAGATCGTGCTGCACGACGTGGTGTCGCAGAACTTCGACAGCCACATCCGCCGCCTGCGCGCCGCCTACAAGGAGCGCCGCGACGCCATGCTGACCGCGCTGGACGAGTTCGCCCCGGCCGGGGTGACCTGGACCAAGCCGGAAGGCGGCATGTTCGTCTGGATCGAGCTGCCGGAGGGCACCGACGGGGTGGACCTGCTGGCCCGCGCCATCAAGGACGCCAACGTCGCCTTCGTCCCCGGCTCGGCCTTCCACGCCGACCGCTCGGGCAAGAACACGCTGCGCCTCAGCTTCTCCAACAACAACCCGGAGCGCATCCGCGAAGGCATCCGCCGCCTCTGCGGTCTGCTTCAGACCGTCGCGGCTTAACTTCGCCAGTCCTCGCGCAACGGCCTGCCTCCGCACCCGCGGGGCAGGCCGTTCGCGTTTGCGGGCGGCTTTGCGGGGAGGGCGGTCTTTCCAGCTTGCGAAATATTTGGAAAAACTGCGGCAAAAAATCTTTTCGATCATTCGCAAAATGGGTTGACCAAGGACTGGCGGATTGTCTAGTTTGCCGGTCCCGGCCTTCGCCTTTGGGGATAACCCCTTGTTTTCCCAGCAGGCCATCGCCGGGGTTTGAGAAGGAACAGGGCCGCCCGTGAAAAGAGGGGCCCCCATTGGAAGGTCGTGAGCTATGCCCGAACAGAAGCTGACCGGCGCGCAGATCGTCATCAAGGCCCTGAAGGATCAGGGCGTCGACATCATCTTCGGTTATCCGGGCGGCGCGGTACTTCCGATCTACGACGCCATCTTCCAGCAGAACGACATCAAGCACATTCTCGTCCGGCACGAGCAGGCCGCCGTGCACGCCGCGGAAGGCTACGCCCGCTCCACCGGCAAGGTGGGCTGCGTGCTGGTGACCTCCGGCCCCGGCGCCACCAACGCCGTGACGGGCCTGCTCGACGCACTGTGCGACAGCATTCCGCTGGTCTGCCTGTCCGGGCAGGTGCCGACCCACCTGATCGGCAACGACGCCTTCCAGGAGGCCGACACCACCGGCATCACGCGCCCCTGCACCAAGCACAATTATCTGGTGAAGGACGTCAACCAGCTGGCCCGCACCATGCACGAGGCCTTCTACGTGGCGCGCAGCGGCCGTCCCGGCCCGGTGCTGGTCGACATTCCGAAGGACGTGCAGTTCGCCGACGGCACCTACGTCCCGCCGACCGAGGTGAAGCACAAGACCTACCGCCCGCAGGTGAAGCCCGAGATCGCCCGCGTGGAGGAGGCCATCGAGCTGATCGCCACCGCCAAGCGCCCGATCTTCTACACCGGCGGCGGCGTGGTGAACGCCGGCCCGATCGCGGCGAAGCTGCTGACCCAGTTCGTGAAGATGACCGGTTTTCCGATCACCTCGACCCTGATGGGGCTGGGCGCCTTCCCGGCGTCGGACCCGCAGTGGCTGGGCATGCTGGGCATGCATGGGACGTACGAGGCGAACCTCGCCATGTACAACTGCGACGTCATGATCAACATCGGCGCCCGCTTCGACGACCGCGTGACCGGCAAGCTGTCGGAATTCGCGCCGGGCTCGAAGAAGATCCACGTCGACATCGACCCCAGCTCGATCAACAAGAACGTCGCGGTGGACATCCCCATCGTCGGTGACGCCGGCGCCGTTCTGGAGGACATGATCCGCATCTGGAAGGCCCGCCAGAAGCGCGCCGACCAGACCGCGCTGAAGGAGTGGTGGGGTCAGGTCGAGGGCTGGCGCGCCCGCAACTGCCTGAACTACAACCGCACCGAGGCGGTCATCAAGCCGCAGTACGCGCTGGAGCGGCTGCGCGAGGCGCTGCGCGGCAAGAACCATTACGTGACGACCGAGGTCGGCCAGCACCAGATGTGGGCCGCCCAGTTCCTGCCCTTCGACGAGCCGAACCGCTGGATGACCTCCGGCGGCCTGGGCACCATGGGCTACGGCCTGCCGGCGGCCATCGGCGCCCAGCTCGCCCACCCCGACGCCATCGTGGTGGACGTGTCGGGCGAGGCGTCCTTCCTGATGAACATGCAGGAGATCGGCACGGCGGTGCAGTACCGCGCCCCGGTCAAGATCTTCATCCTGAACAACAAGTACATGGGCATGGTGCGCCAGTGGCAGGAGCTGCTGCACGGCTCCCGCTACTCCAACAGCTACTCCGAGGCGCTGCCCGACTTCGTGAAGCTGGCGGAAAGCTGGGGCTGCGTCGGCCTGCGCGCGACCACGGTGGCCGAGGTGGACGAGGTCATCGAGAAGATGCTGGCCGTCACCGACCGCCCCTGCATCATCGACATCGCCGTGGACCCGAAGGAGAACTGCTTCCCGATGATTCCCGGCGGCAAGGCCCACAACGAAATCCTGTTCGGTCCGGAGGACAGCCCGTCCGACGCCACGCCGGAAGACGGCATGGTGCTGGTCTGATCGCGGCGACCAAGACGAACGGTTGAAGGCCCTCTGGCGGAGTACGGATCGTGGAAGAGAAGATCGAGAAGCACACCATCGCCGTGCTGGTGGACAACGAGCCGGGCGTGCTGGCCCGCGTCATCGGCCTGTTCTCGGGCCGCGGCTACAACATCGAAAGCCTGACGGTGGCGGAGGTGAACAACGCCGACCACCTGTCGCGCATCACCCTGGTCACCTCCGGCACCCGCATGGTGGTGGAGCAGATCAAGGCCCAGCTCGACCGGCTCGTGCCGGTGCACAAGGTGCACGACCTGACGGACGAGGGGCCGTCGGTGGAGCGCGAGCTGGCGCTGGTCAAGGTCGCTGGCACCGGGGAGCGCCGCATCGAGGCGCTGCGCCTGGCCGACATCTTCAAGGCGAAGGTCGTGGACGCCACCCTGACCTCCTTCGTGTTCGAACTGACCGGCACGACGGCGGAGGTCGACGATTTCGTCGGGCTGATGGCCCAGCTCGGCCTCGTCGAGGCCAGCCGCACCGGCGTCGTCGCCATGTCGAAGGGAGCTACCGGGTTCTGATCCCGGCCCTTAACGGCGGGCCATGAGGCTACCCATGACAGGGAGACGACCCAGCCCGCCGTCCTTTTGCAGGTCTGCCGAACAGTCTTGTGCTTGACGCGGCCCTTTCGCCGGTGGAGTAATTCCGCTGCGCAAAACTCGCACCACCAGATCGAAAAATCCAAGGAAGACCACCATGCGCGTCTATTATGATCGTGATGCCGACGTGAACCTGATCAAGGGGAAGAAGGTCGTCATCGTCGGCTACGGCAGCCAGGGCCACGCCCACGCCAACAACCTGCGTGACAGCGGCGTGAAGGACGTGCGCATCGCCCTCCGCCCGGGTTCGGCCACCATCAAGAAGGCTGAGGCCGCCGGCTTCACGGTCATGGCTCCGGGCGAGGCCGCCGCCTGGGCCGACGTGGTGATGATCCTCACCCCCGACGAGCTGCAGGCCGACCTGTACCGCGACGACCTCGCCAAGAACCTGAAGGAAGGCGCCGCCCTGGCCTTCGCGCACGGCCTGAACGTGCACTTCAACCTGATCGAGCCGCGCGCCGACCTCGACGTGTTCATGATCGCGCCGAAGGGCCCCGGCCACACCGTCCGCGGCGAATACCAGCGCGGCGGCGGCGTGCCCTGCCTCGTGGCCGTTCACCAGAACGCCTCGGGCAACGGGCTGGACATCGCCCTGTCCTACGCCTCGGCCATCGGCGGCGGCCGCGCCGGCATCATCGAGACCACCTTCAAGGAAGAGTGCGAGACCGACCTGTTCGGCGAGCAGGCCGTGCTCTGCGGCGGCCTGACCGAGCTGATCAAGGCTGGCTACGAGACGCTGACCGAGGCCGGCTACGCCCCGGAGATGGCCTATTTCGAGTGCCTGCACGAGGTGAAGCTGATCGTCGACCTCATGTATGAGGGCGGCATGGCCAACATGCGCTACTCGATCTCCAACACCGCCGAGTACGGCGACTACAAGACCGGCCCGCGCATCATCACCCCGGAGACCAAGGCCGAGATGAAGCGCGTTCTGGAGGACATCCAGACCGGCCGCTTCGTCCGCGACTGGATGCTGGAGTGCAAGGCCGGCCAGCCGTCCTTCAAGGCGACCCGCCGCCGCAACGCCGAGCATTCGATCGAGCAGGTCGGTGAGAAGCTGCGCGCCATGATGCCCTGGATCGCCGAGCGCCGTCTGGTGGACAAGTCCAAGAACTGATCGGTTCCTGGACTGGAAATGGAAAAGCGCGCCGTAAGGCGCGCTTTTTCGTTTTTTGGAGAGTTCTGCATTGGATTGCCCCCCTCCCGGCCTCCCCCCGCTTCGCAGGGGGAGGAGAAAATTCCCTCCCCTGCGAAGCGGAGGAGGGTCAGGGTGGGGGCAAGCGTCGCAGCAACCTCACACATCCCCCCGCGACCGGTCCGCCTTGGGCCGCTCGTCGAGCAGCGGCCGGCCGGTGTGCACGAAATGCACCACCTCCGCGATGTTGGTCGCGTGGTCGCCGATGCGCTCCAGGCTCTTGGCGATGAACAGCAGGTGCATGTGGGCGGTGAACATCTCCGGCAGGCGGGCCGCCGACTGGTTGATGCTCTCGCACAGGCTGGTGTAGAGCGCGTCCACCTCGTCGTCGGTGCGCCAGACGCGCAGCGCCAGCTCGACGTCGCCGTCCACATAGGCGTCCACCGCGGTGGTCAGGCGCTGGCGCACCAGGCGGCCCAGGTTGGGCAGGGTGCTCATCGCCGGGGACTCGGGGAACTCCGCCACGGCGACGGCGCGGCGGGCGGTGTTGGCGGCGTGGTCGCCCACGCGCTCCAGATTGCCGGCGATCTTCAGGGCGGCGATCACCTCGCGCAAGTCGTCGGCCACGGGCTGGCGCAGCACCAACATGCGCATGCAGTTCGCCTCGATTTCATGCTCGTAGCTGTCGAGGCGCGCGTCGGACTCCACGATGGCGCGGGCCTGCTCCGGGTTGCGCTGGGTCAGGCAGGTCAACGCGCCGTCGAGCTGGGTTTCCGCCGCCCCGGCCATCTGCACGATGCTGGCCTTCAGCCGCTTCATGGCGTCTTCGAACGCGGTGACGATGTGCGGGGCGGGGTTCTTCATGGGGGCGGGCCTTATCGGTGCGGCGGACGGCCGGGACGTTACCGTTTCGTGGCGTCGCGAACCAGCTTTCTTCCAACAATCCCGTGTGGCGGACGCGGCATGGGAACGGTTGATTTCGCATCTGCGAAATGGCAAGAGTCCGGCGCTGCTACCCCTTATGACCAATCACGGACGCCGACCGTCATGATCGAACGCCGTTTCGAACAGATCATTTTCGCCAGCCGCTGGCTGCTTGCCCCCTTCTATCTGGGGCTCGTCGTGTCGCTGGTGCTTCTGCTGGCGAAGTTCACGCAGGAGATTTTCCACATCGTTCCGCATGTGCTGGAAATGCAGGAAAAGGACGTGCTGCTGGCCGTGCTGACGCTGATCGACCTGTCGCTGGCCGGCAACCTGCTGCTGATGGTGATCTTTTCGGGATACGAGAACTTCGTGTCCAAAATCGACGTTGCCGACCACAAGGACCGCCCGGACTGGATGGGCAAGGTCGATTTCGGCGGACTGAAGCTGAAGCTGATCGCCTCCATCGTGGCGATCTCCGGCATCCATCTGCTGAAGGGCTTCATGAACATCGACAACACCGGCAAGGAGAACCTGATGTGGATGGTCATCGTCCACATGACCTTCGTGGTGTCGGGCGTCCTGCTCGCCCTGATGGACCGGCTGGAAGGCGATCATCACGGGGCCAAGATGAAGGCCGCGGAAGCGGCGAAATCCGACCATCATTGAGGCCGCCGGAGAGGGCCGGCACCAGGGCGCCGGAGCGGTTTCAAACCCGACACAAAGCCGTTGCGGCGGGTTGGGAATCAGCCTAAGGATACCCCCGCCGCGAGCGGGGCGGTTTGGCCGGACGCCGGAGGTTTCCGCCTCCTGTTGACGGAAAATTAACCCTGACGCGGCAGTGTGGCGGGCACCGGAGGACGGCGTTCCGCCAGCACTTCGGGGACTGGACATTCCGCCGGGACGGGCCTTGCCTCAAGGACCGCCTCCCATCGACCAGAGCGCCGGACCGGCGCCGGCGACCGCCCCACGGGCGCCGGCAACAGGGCTCGGCAAGGCGTGCCGGTTGCACTCTCCGCTTGAGCGCGAAGGGGCATTCGTCTATGGAACCGTTGGCGGGCGTGGCCCTCCGCACCGGAGCGGGCACATCGCCGGCAAGGCCGTCTCAACCGCATTGAAGAGTTAGTCGGGTCCATGCTTTCCAAACTCCTCGGCGTGCTTTCCGCCGACATGGCGATCGATTTGGGGACGGCCAACACCCTGGTCTATGTCAAGGGCCGCGGCATCGTTCTGAACGAACCCTCGGTCGTGGCCATCGCCAACGTCCGCGGCAAGAAGCAGGTGCTGGCCGTCGGCGACGAGGCGAAGATGATGCTGGGCCGCACGCCCGGCAACATCCAGGCCATCCGCCCCCTCCGCGACGGCGTCATCGCCGACTTCGAAGTCGCCGAGGAGATGATCAAGCACTTCATCCGCAAGGTGCACAACCGGCGTAGCTTCGCCAGCCCGCAGGTCATCATCTGCGTGCCGTCGGGCTCCACCGCCGTTGAGCGCCGCGCGATCCAGGAATCGGCGGAGGCCGCCGGCGCTCGCCGCGTCTTCCTGATCGAGGAGCCGATGGCCGCCGCGATCGGCGCCGGACTCCCGGTGACGGAGCCGACCGGTTCCATGGTCGTGGACATCGGCGGCGGCACCACCGAGGTGGCCGTGCTGTCGCTGGGCGGCATCGTCTATTCCCGCTCCGTCCGCGTGGGCGGCGACAAGATGGACGAGGCCATCATCGGCTACATCCGCCGCACCCACAACCTGCTGGTCGGCGAAGGCTCGGCGGAGCGGATCAAGAAGGAAATCGGGTCGGCCTGCCCGCCGGAAGACGGCGAGGGCCGCATCCTGGAGATCAAGGGCCGCGACCTGATGAACGGCGTGCCCAAGGAACTCATCATCTCCGAGCGGCAGATCGCCGAGTCCCTGGCGGAACCGGTGTCGGCCATCGTCGAGGCGGTGAAGGTCGCGCTGGAGCACACGGCGCCGGAACTGGCCGCGGACATCGTGGACAAGGGCATCGTGCTGACCGGCGGCGGCGCCCTGCTGGGCAACCTGGACTTCGTCCTGCGCCACGCCACCGGCCTGCCGGTGTCGATCGCCGACGACCCGCTGTCCTGCGTCGCGCTGGGCACCGGGCGGGCGCTGGAAGAGATGAAGACGCTGCGAAACGTCTTGGTCAGCGCCTACTGATTGGTGTATTGCTCGCTTGGGTTCCCCCGGTGGTACGTCCATTCGCCGGCGTAGCCGGGGGCGGATCGCGTACCTGGACGGGATGATCCTGTGAAGCCTCGCAATTCCGGTTCCGTCGTGCGCCTCGCCGCCCCCTTGCGGGCGCTCGCCCAGCGCTTCTCCTTCCTGTTGCTGGTGCTCGCCTCCGTCGCCCTGATGATGGTGGGCCGGATCGACGCGTTGTCGGTGGACAGCGCGCGCGCCCGGGTGACCGACGCCTTCGCCCCGATCCTCGACGCGATCTCCCGCCCCGCCGCCACCGCCGCCCATGTCGTGGAGTCGGTGGTCGAGGTGCAGAACGCCTTCGAAGAGAACCAGCGGCTGAAAGCGGAGAACGCGCGGCTGCTGCAGTGGAAGCAGGCGGCGCTGCGGCTGGAGGCGGAGAACATCAGCCTGCGTTCCCTTCTCAAGGCGACGCCAGAACCGTCGTCCTCCTTCATCACGGCGCGGGTCATCGCCGCTCCGGGCAGCTCCTTCCTGCGCACGCTGGTGGTCACCGCCGGCCGCCGCGACGGGGTGCGCAAGGGGCAGGCGGCCATCGCCGGCAGCGGGCTGGTCGGCCGGGTGATCGAGGTCGGGGAATGGTCGGCCCGCGTCCTCCTGCTGACCGACATCAACACGCGCATTCCCGTGGTTCTGGAGCGCTCGCGCCAGCGGGCGGTGATGGCGGGCGACAACTCCGACCAGACCAGGCTCCTCTACCTGCCGCCGGAAGCGCCGGTGCAGGTTGGCGAGCGGGTGGTCACCTCCGGTCACGGCGGGCAGTTCCCGCCGGGCCTGCCGGTGGGCGTGGTGTCCTCGGCCGGTGAACGTGGCGTCCGGGTGCAGCCGAACGTCGATCTGTCGCGGGTCGAGCACCTGCAACTGGTCGAGTTCAGCCTGCCGGGAAGCGAGGCGGAACCGTCGTCCGAGTCGAAATGACTCTGACCTTGTGGCAGCGGTTGGACAAGACGGGACGGAATCTCGCCCCGTTCGCGGTGACGGTCATGCTGGCGCTGGCCGGGATGATTCCGGTGCCGCTGCCCGGCTATGCGTCGGTGGCGCCTTTCCTGACCGCCATCGCCGTCTATTATTGGGCGATCCACCGGCCCGACCTGATGGGGCCGGGCACCGCCTTCCTGATCGGCTTGCTGCAGGACCTGCTGACCGGCGGGCCGCTGGGGGTGAACGCGCTGGTGCTGGTGCTGGTCCATTGGGCGGTGTCCAGCCAGCGGCGTGTGCTGGCGTCGAGCACCTTCGCCCTGATGTGGTTCGGCTTCGGGCTGGTCATGATGGGCGTGGCCTGCATTCAATGGCTGGCCTTTTCGGCGCTCCAGGCGACGGTGCTGCCGTTCCGGCCGGCGCTGTTCCAGGCGCTGCTGACCATGGCCTTCTTCCCGGCCATCGCCTGGATGCTGATCCGCGTGCACCGCGCGTTTCTTCAGGGATGATGGGCAGGGATAGCCGGCAGGGATGATCTGGCAGGGGATGTGAGCCTTTGACTGCGATGGACCGCGACACCGACCGCTACCGCCTGCTGACCCGCCGCGCCGCCGTGCTGGGCGGGCTGAAGCTCGCCGGTCTGTCCGCTCTGGTCGGGCGGCTCTATTACCTGCAGGTGGTGGAATCCGCGCGCTTCACCATGCTGGCCGAGGAGAACCGCATCAGCCTCCGGCTGGTCGCCCCGTCGCGCGGCACCATCGTCGACCGGTTCGGCGCACCGCTGGCGGTGAACCAGCAGAACTACCGTGTCGTCGTGGTGTCGGAGCGCACGCGCAACATCCAGGACACGCTGGACAAGATATCCAAGATCGTCCCGCTGACCGACGGCGACCGCCGCCGCGTGATGCGCGAGCTGCACCGCAAGCGCCGCTTCGTGCCGGTTACCGTGCGTGAGAACCTGACCTGGGAACAGGTCGCCACCATCGAGATGAACACACCGGACCTGCCGGGCGTCGCCATCGAGGTCGGCGAGATCCGCCACTACCCGGAGGCGGAGGCGACCGCGCACATCCTGGGCTATGTCGGCGCCGTGTCGGAGGCGGAGCTGAACGGCGACCCTGTGCTGTCGCTGCCTGGCTTCCGCATCGGCAAGGCCGGGATGGAGAAGTATCACGAGAAGGCGCTGCGCGGCACGGCGGGGACCAGCCAGCTTGAGGTCAACGCGGTCGGGCGCGTCATCCGCGAGCTGTCGCGCGACGAGGGGCAGCCGGGCCGCGAGGTCCAGCTGACCATCGACATCGGCCTTCAGAAATTCGTGCAGCAGCGGCTGGCGCAGGAGGTCAGCGCCTCCTGTGTGGTGATGGACGTGCACACCGGCGGCATCTACGCCCTGTGCTCCCACCCCAGCTACGACCCCAACCAGTTCACCATGGGCATCAGCGCCGAGTTGTGGGAGGAACTGCTGTCCAATCAGGCAACCCCGCTGAACAACAAGGCCGTGGCCGGGCAATACCCGCCGGGCTCGACCTTCAAGCCGGTGGTGGCCCTGGCGGCGCTGGAGTCCGGGTTGATCAGCCGCAACCACTCAGTGTTCTGTCCGGGCCACATGGACCTCGGCGACCACCGCTTCCACTGCTGGAAGAAGGGCGGGCACGGCACGGTGGACGTGGTCGGCGCGCTGCGCCATTCCTGCGACGTGTGGTTCTACGACGTGTCGCGGCGCATCGGCATCGACCGCATCGCCGAGATGGCCAACCGCTTCGACATGGGGCAGCTGACCGGACTGGACCTGCCGCACGAGCGGCCGGGCCTGATCCCGTCCATCGACTGGAAGAAGGGCGCCCTGGGCAAGCCCTGGGCGCAGGGCGAGACGCTGATCGCGGCGATCGGGCAGGGCTATGTGCTGTCCACCCCGATGCAGCTCGTCGCCATGACCGCGCGGCTGGCCAACGGCGGCTTTGCGGTGAAACCCCATCTGACCAAGCAGATCAAGGCGCTGTCGGGCGAGCAGACGAGCTGGCCGCCGATCGGGGTGAAGAAGGAGAATCTCGACCTCGTCCTGCGCGGCCTCTACGAGGTGACCAACGCGCCGAACGGCACCGCCTACAAGTCGCGCATCACCGAGCCCGGCTATGAGATGGCCGGCAAGACCGGCTCCGCCCAGGTCCGCCGCATCACCATGGCGGAGCGCAGCACCGGCGTGAAGAAGAACGAGGACCTGCCCTGGCGGGAGCGCGACCACGCGCTGTTCATCTCCTACGCGCCGGTCAGCTCCCCGCGCTACGCCTGCGCGGTGTTCGTTGAGCATGGCGGCGGCGGGTCCACCGCGGCGGCGCCAATCGCGCGCGACATCCTGCTGGAATGCCAGAAACGCGATCCGGGCCGCGCCGCCGTGGCGGAAAGCGCCCCGCCGCCCCCGCCGCCGGGAGGCACCCGGGGCTGAGGGGCGTTCCGAACGCGCGGCTGTCTATGCCGCGCGCACCTCGGCCAGGAACTGGTCCACCTCGCGCTTCAGGCCGGCCGCACGTTCGGCCAACTGGTCGGCGGCTCCCTTCACGCTGTGGGTGGCGGTGCTGGTCTCCGCCTCCGCCTGCTGGATGCCGACGACATTGCGGGAGACTTCCGCGGTGCCGTTGGCCGCTTGCTGGGCGTTGCGGCTGATCTCGCCCGTCGCCGCGCTCTGCTGCTCGACGGAGGCGGCCATCTCCGCGGTGGAACGGTCGATGTCCTCGACCTGGGTGATGATCGCGCGCATGGCGTCCACCGTCCTGTTGGAGGCGCTCTTCACCGCGGCGATCTGGTTGCCGATCTGCTCCGTCATCGCGTGGGTCTGGTTGGCCAGGTTTTTGACCTCGCTCGCCACCACGGCGAAGCCCTTGCCGGCCTCGCCCGCGCGGGCGGCCTCGATGGTCGCGTTCAGAGCCAGCAGGTTGGTCTGGGAGGCGACGGAGTTGATGGCGGCGACGATCTGGTCCACCTGCTCGATGGCTCCGGACAGGGAATCGAGCTGGGTCTGCGCCAGATCGGCTCCCTCCGCCGCAGCCTTGGAGCGGGCGGCGGCGCGGGACACGCGCTCTGCCAGTTCGTGAATGGAGGCGGACATTTCCTCCGACGCCGCGGCGACGGTCTGCACGTTGGCGCTGGCCTCTTCCGACGCACCGGCCACGGCGCCGCACTGGGCGCTGACTTCCTCGACCGCGGCAGAGAGCTGGGAGGCGGTGGCCTGAAGCTCCGTCGCGGCGCCGCCGACGTCGTTGACGATGACCCCCACCCGCGCTTCGAACCGGCCCGCGAGGTCGAGCATCGCCGCGCGCTTCTCCGCCTGGGAACTGGCTGCGGCCTCCTTGGCCTCGCGCTCCATCGCGCGGTTGCGGATCAGGTTGGTCTTGAACACCTCCGCTGTGGCGGCGATCTCCCCGACCTCGTCCTTGCGTCCGGTGCCGTACAGCAGAGTATCCAGGTTGCCGTCGGCAAGGCCGCGCAGGCAGGCGACGATGGCTTTCACGGGTCGGACGATGCCGAACTGGGACACCGTCCAGCCGAGCAGAAGCCCTGCCAGGATGCCGATGGCGGCGGCGGTGACGAGCTGGACCGACCGGGATTCCGCCAGGGCGGACGCATCCTGCGACAGCCGCGACGCCTTTTCGTCGGTGTAGCTGGTGTAGGCGATGGTCAGATTCTGAAGTGCCCGCGCAGCGGTCGCGCTTGCATCCACCGATGCCAGGATGTCGCGCTGATTTTGGGTCAGATCGCTGCCGCCCCTGATCCGGCGAGCAACGGCGATCGTGTCTTCAAGTTCCTTGTAATAGAGCGCCAGGGCGCTCTCGAACGAGGACAGCATACGGCTCTGCTCCGCGTCGCTGGTTCCCTTGACCTTGGCAAGCAGCCCGCTCACGGCCTCGCGCGTCTTGCCGATGGACGGGAGAACCTGCTCCAGATCGCCGGGATTGGCGGCCAGCCGGTACTCGTCGCGGTTCAGTTCGACAACCATCCGGTTGATGCGCGCGCCCAACTTCATTTCTTCGCCGGCCAACTGGATTTCGTCGGTGGCGCGGCTCAGCGCGTCCAGACCGGCGATCGATGTGGCGGTGATGCCTGCGCAGATCGCAGCCAGGAAAACGATGATGGAGAGGATCTTGGTGGAAATCTTCAGATTGCCAAGCTGCATTTGGAAATTCCGCCATAAAAGCCCGGGTGACCCCGCACAGGACGGGGCCTGCAAGGGGGCAGGTATGGAAGGGATTCTTATAAAATTCAGGGCGTCTGCGCTTTGATGTCGGTCAAGCAGGTACGGGAAAGGTGGTAATCCTCTCTTTCGCCCCATTGGCGGGCCAGGAACCGTCTGCCGTTGAACCCTGTTCCAGAGAGACAAAATATTGGATGGGCTGAAATGGCGGACGGGCTGACCAATTGGCTGGTGGATGTGATGCACACGATGAATTACGTGGGCATCTTCCTGCTCCTGGTCCTGGCGCGGGTGATTCCGCCAGTTCCGGCCGAGTCGGTCATTCCATTGGCCGGCATCGCGGCGGCGCAGGGCGAGTACAATCTACTCGGCGTCGCCCTGGCCGGTGGGTTGGGCTCGCTGGCCGGGCAACTGGTCTGGTTCCTGCCCAGTCGGCTGATGGGACGCGACCGGCTGGAAGCCTTTTTAAAGCGCTACGGCCACTGGCTGACGATCCACCCCAAGAAGGTCCGACGAAGCACGGAGTGGTTTGGAAAGCATGGCGGCATCGCCGTCTTCCTGACCCAGCCGGTGCCGGGCGTGCGGACGCTGATCTCGATCCCGGCGGGGGCCTGCCGGATGTCGATCCCGCTCTACTGCCTCTATTCCGGGGCCGGGTCGATCCTGTGGACCCTGCTGCTCGCCTGGACCGGCTACATGCTGTCCCGCTGGCCCTTCGCGCACAGCCTCCTTGGCTATTTCACCGTGGGGCTGCTGGTGGTCCTGGTCGGGCTGTACCTGTACCGGCTGGTCAGCCATTTCCACGGCATCCGCCGCGCCCAGAAGGCGCCGCGTGGGCCGGACGGCGATCCGCCGGTGGCGGGGGCGCCGCTTAGCCCTTAAGGGCTTACCCCATGGCCCAGCCGGCCATGCCGGTGACAGCCATGCCGAGCGCCCAAATGCCGAAGGCCGCCAGCGCCACCCCCGTGCAATGGTTCAATCGGGTCAGCCCGCGGTCGGAGATGCGGTGGCGCACGGCGGCGACCCCCATGGACAGGGTGAACCACCACAAGGACGCGCCGATGAAGACGCCGGCCACCAGCGTGGAGGCGTCCACCCGACCCAGATTGCCGCCCAGACCGAAGCCGGCGAAGATGGCGATGAAGGCCATGATGGTCGCCGGATTGGTCAGGGTCAGTGACAGGCCGGTCATGAAGCCGCCGAGGAAGGACGGCGTGTCGGGCGCGCTGGCGGCCTCGCGCTCCTCGTCCTCCGGCTTCTGGCGGAAGGTGCGGATGGCGACGACGATCAGGAAGATGCCGCCGACGAGCTGGAAGGCGATCTCGTGCCCTTGCAGGAAGTCCAGCGCGGCGGACACGCCGAAGGCCGCGATGGCGCCGTAGATGGTGTCGGCCACGGCGGCGCCGAAGCCGGTGAAGAAGCCCATCAGCGGCCCGTGCTGGAGCGTGCGGCGGATGCAGAGCAGGCCAATGGGACCGACGGGGGCGGCGATGGCGATTCCAAGGACGATGCCCTGCAGCAGCACCACCAGACCATGCACGCCGATCACCTCGTCCAATCTGCGATTCCCTCCTCCGGGACCCTCCTTCGGGCAATGGCGGGCGTGATAGCGGGCCACCGCCCTTCCGTCAACCGGCGTTGCGGGAGGAGGTCCCATACGGGCTGTGACCTGCGGCGGAATTCCCCACGCCATGTGCCCCCTGTCACCGGGCGGGAGGAGCCGCTATCCTGGCCGCCACGACCCGGCAAGCGGGCGAACCGGAACGGGGAAGCAGAACGATGACGATGACGCGCATTCTGACCATTCTGGCCCTGTCGCTGACGGCGGCGACCGTTCCCGCCGCGGGCTCCGCCCTGGCGGCGGACGAGTTCATGCCGGCGGTGGTGTTCGACCAGGGCGGCAAGTTCGACAAGTCCTTCAACGAGGCGGCCTACAACGGGGCGGAGCGCTTCAAGAAGGAAACCGGGATCGTCTACCGCGAGTTCGAGGTCACCAGCGAGGGCCAGCGCGAGCAGGCGCTGCGCAACATGGCGCGGCGCGGCGCCACCGTCATCACGGCGGTCGGCTTCTCCCAGTCCGCCGCCGTGGACAAGGTGTCGCGGGAGTATCCCAACACCAAGTTCTGCCTGATCGACGACAAGCTGGACCTGCCCAACGTCCAGTCGGTGACCTTCAAGGAGCATGAGGGCTCCTTCCTCGTCGGCATTCTGGCGGCGATGGCCTCGCAGAGCGGCAAGGTCGGCTTCATCGGGGGCATGGACATCCCGTTGATCCGCAACTTCCTGACCGGCTACGAGCAGGGCGTGAAACATGTTAAGGCGGACGGCGAGGTCTTCACCAACATGACCGGCACCACCCCCGCCGCCTGGAACGACCCCACCCGCGGGGCGGAGCTGGCCAAGAGCCAGTTCGGGCGCGGCGCCGACGTGGTCTTCGCGGCGGCCGGGGCGACCGGGCTGGGCGTTCTCCAGGCCGCGGCGGACGCCGGCAAGCTGGGGGTCGGGGTGGACAGCAACCAGAACTGGATTCACCCGGGCAAGATCCTGACCTCGATGGTCAAGCGGGTGGACGTGACCGTCTACGACTGCATGAAGTCGGCCAAGGACGGCAGCTGGACGGCGGGCCACCGGGTCGTCGGGCTGAAGGAGGAGGGCGTCGGCTACGCGCTCGACGAGAGCAACCGCAAGCTCGTCACGGCGGAGATGGAGAAGGCCGTCGAGGACGCCAAGCGGAAGATCATCGCGGGTGAGCTGGTGGTGAAGCCGTATCAGCCGTGAGCTGAGCTTCTGCGTCGTCGAGCATTGCCCCCACCCTGACCCTCCCCCGCTGGGCGGGGGAGGGAAATCGGCCCTCTCCCGCCCAGCGGGGGAGGGAGGGGACCCGCGAAGCGGGGAGGGTAGGGGCAAGAACCTCTCCATAAAGATACCCCATGCCCCAACACCCTCCCGCCCTGGAAACCCGCGGCGTCAACAAGTGGTTCGGCGCCAACCACGCCAACCGTGACGTGTCGCTGGTCGTGCCGAAAGGCACCATCCACGGCGTGATCGGTGAGAACGGCGCCGGCAAATCGACGATCATGAGCATCGTCTACGGCTATCTGCCCGCCGACGGCGGGACGATCCTGGTGGACGGCCGTCCGGTGGCGGTGCGCAGCCCGCGCGACGCGCTGGCCGCCGGGATCGGCATGGTCCACCAGCATTTCATGCTCGTCGATCCCTTCACCGTGCTGGAGAATGTCCTACTGGGGGCGGAGGGTGGCGTCACCCTGGCCGCCGGGATGGCGCGGGCACGGACGGAGCTGACCCGGCTCGCCCGCGACTACGGGCTGGAGGTGGACCTCGACCGCCCGGTCGGCGAGCTGCCGGTGGGGGCGCAGCAGCGGGTGGAAATCCTGAAGGCGCTCTACCGCGGCGCCGACATCCTGATCCTCGACGAGCCGACCGGCGTCCTCACCCCGCAGGAGACCGACCACCTCTTCCGCATCCTCCGCGCGCTGCGCGAGCAGGGGAAGACGGTCGTCATCATCACCCACAAGCTGCGCGAGATCATGGAGCTGACCGACAACGTGACGGTCATGCGCCGCGGGCAGGTGGTGGCGAACGTCGCCACCGCCGACACCAGCCGCGAGGCGCTGGCGGAGCTGATGGTCGGGCGCAAGGTGCTGCTGCGGGTGGAGAAGGCGCCAGCCACGCCCGGCCCGGCGGTGCTGGAGGTCTCCGGCCTGCGCGTGCGCGACGGCGCCGGGGTGGAGCGGGTGAAGGGTGTCGGCCTGACCGTGCGCGCCGGGGAGATCGTCGGCATCGCCGGTGTCTCCGGCAACGGCCAGTCCGAACTGCTGGAGGCGCTGGCCGGCATGCGCCCGCCGGCGGGGGGCTCCGTCCGCCTGCGCGGGGGGGAACTGGCCGACAAGCCCGACCGCTTCACCGCGCGGGGGCTGCGGGCGCTCGGCGTCGGCCATGTGCCGGAGGATCGGCAGCGGGTCGGCCTCGTCACTGCTTTCGAGGCGCAGGAGTGCGCGATTCTCGGCCATCAGGGCGATCCGGCCTTCAACGGGCGGCTCCTGATGGACCGCCGTGCGCTGTTCGACCGCTGCGCGGCGGAGATGGACGCCTACGACGTGCGCCCGCGCGACCCGCGCCTGCCCGCCGCCAACTTTTCCGGCGGCAACCAGCAGAAGATCGTGCTGGCCCGCGAGATGGAGCGGAACCCCGACCTGCTGCTGGTCGGCCAGCCCACCCGCGGCGTGGACATTGGCGCCATCGAGTTCATCCACCGCCGTCTGGTGGCTCTGCGCGACCAGGGCAAGGCGATTCTGCTGGTGTCGGTGGAGCTGGACGAGATCCGCGCCCTGTCCGACCGCATCCTGGTCATGTTCGACGGCCGTCTGGTGGGCGAGGTCGCCCCGGACGAGGCGGACGAGCGGCGTCTCGGCCTGATGATGGCCGGGGTGGCGGAAGCAGCGTAAGGTTGACCCCGAACGCTCCCGCTTGCGCTGGCCCCGTGCGCGGGGCACTTTCCTGTGGGCAGGGACGTTCGAGCCGTCCGGCTTGTGAACGGGCGTGACCACGGATGGAGCCGGGATGGCGCAGGACGCGGCGCAGGGGATGACGGGCCGGGGCTTCGGCCGGCCGGGGGACGTGCCCGGCTGGGTCGGCTACGCGCTTCTGCCGCTGCTGAACCTGCTCGCCGCCCTCGTCCTGTCCGGGCTGGTCATCCTGGTGATTGGCGAGAAGCCGTTGGACGTGCTGGCGCTGCTGGTGACCGAGGCGGTCGGCTATCCCGAGGCGATCGGCTACACCCTCTATTACACGACCAGCTACATCTTCACCGGGCTGGCGGTCGCCATCGCCTTCCATTGCGGGCTGTTCAACATCGGCGGGGAGGGGCAGGCCTACCTCGGCGGGCTGGGGGCCGGGCTGGTCGGGCTGGCGCTGACCGGCTGGCCCTGGCCGGTGGCGGCGCTCGGCGCGGTGGCCGTGTCGGCGCTGTTCGGAGCGGTGTGGGCAGCGGTTCCCGGCTGGCTCCAGGCCAAGCGCGGCAGCCACATCGTCATCACGACGATCATGTTCAACTTCATCGCCGCCGCGATCATGACCTATCTGCTGGTGGACGTACTGATCCGCCCCGGATCGCAGTCGCCGGAAACGCGGGAGTTCGATCCGGGTGTCTGGCTGCCGGCCATGGACCGGGCGCTCGGCTGGATCGGCGTCGCCATCCCGGCCTCGCCGCTGAACCTGTCCTTCCTGTGGGCGCTGGCCTGCTGCGCGCTGTTTTACCTGTTCCTATGGCGGACCCGCTGGGGCTACGAGATCCGCACGGTCGGGCGGAACGAGCGGGCGGCGGTCTACGCCGGCATCTCCCCGGCGCGGAACATCATCCTCGCCATGGCCATCTCCGGGGCGCTTGCCGGTTTCGTCGGGGTGAACGAGATCATGGGGGTGCAGCACCGCATCCTGTTGAACTTCACCGGCGGGGTGGGCTTCGTCGGCATCGCCGTGGCGCTGATGGGGCGCAACCATCCGGTGGGGATCATCCTGGCGGCGCTGCTGTTCGGCGTGCTGGCGCAGGGGGGCGGGCAGGTGTCCTTCGAATACCCCACCGTGAACCGGGAACTGGTGATGGTCATCCAAGGGCTCGTCATCCTGTTCGCCGGGGCGCTGGAGAACCTCTTCAAGCCGCGGGTCGAGGCGCTGTTCCGCCGTCGCGACGGGAGGACGGCACATGGATGACGCCCTGCTCGTCGTCCTGCTGCTGGCCGACGCCACCGTCCGCGTGGCGACCCCGCTGGTGCTCGCGGCCTTCGCGGCGCTGTACAGCGAGCGGGCGGGGGTGGTGGACATCGGGCTGGAGGGCAAGATGCTGGCCGGCGCCTTCTTCGCCGCCGCCGTCGCCTCCTCCACCGGCAGCCCCTGGCTGGGCTTGGGCGCCGCTGTCGCGGCCTCGGTGGCGCTGGCGCTGGTCCATGGCTTCGCCTGCATCATCCACAAGGGCAACCAGGTGGTGTCGGGCATGGCGATCAACATCCTGGTCGCCGGACTGGCGCCGACCCTGGCCTACGCCTGGTTCCGCCAGGGCGGTCAGACTCCGCTGCTGCCGGGGGAGGCGCGCCTGCCGCAAGTCCACCTGCCGGGGGTGGAAGCGCTGTCCGGGATTCCGGTCCTCGGCCCCGTCTATCGAGAGTTGATCGACGACGCCAACGTGCTGATCTGGCTGACCGTCCTTCTGGTGGTGGCGACCCACTGGGTGTTCACCCGTTCGCGATTCGGTCTGCGGCTGCGCGCGGTGGGGGAGAACCCGTCGGCGGTCGACACGGCGGGCCTGTCCGTCACGCGGCTGCGCTATCAGGCGGTGGTCATCACCGGGGTGCTGACCGGCATCGCCGGCGCCTATCTGTCCACCGCCCACGGCGCCGGCTTCGTGCGCGACATGACGGCGGGCAAGGGTTATCTGGCACTGGCCGCATTGATCTTTGGAAAGTGGCGGCCCTGGCCGACGCTGTTCGCCTGTCTGCTGTTCGCCTTCACCGACGCGGTGCAGGTCCGCCTGCAGGGCGTGCCGCTGCCGGTGGTGGGGGTGATCCCGGTGCAGTTCATCCAGATGCTGCCCTATGTGCTGACCGTGCTCCTGCTGGCCGGCTTCGTCGGACGGGCGGTGGCGCCCAGGGCCAGCGGCGTCCCCTACGTGAAGGAACGGTGATGAGCGACCCCCAGGATTCCCTGATCGCCGACTCCCTGATTGCTGCTGCCCGCGACGCGATGGCGCAGGCCTACGCGCCCTATTCTCATTTTTCGGTCGGTGCGGCCATTTTGGGCGAATCCGGGCGCATCCACGCCGGGGCGAATGTGGAGAACGCCGCCTATCCGCAGGGGCAGTGCGCCGAGGCCTCGGCCATCGGGGCGATGATCCTGGCCGGGGACCGAAGCATCCGGGCGATCGTCGTGATGGGCGGCCAGACCGGCGACGGCCGGCTGTGCACGCCCTGCGGCGGCTGCCGCCAGCGCCTGCGCGAGTTCGCCAAACCCGACACGCCGATTCATGTCTGTGGACCGGAAGGGCTTCGCCAAACGTTTCGGCTGGACGAGTTGCTGCCGCACTCCTTCGGCCCCGACAATCTCGACTTCTAAGGGGAACAGACCGCCATGACCGCCGCACGCGCCGCCGCGGAAATCCTGCACCGGGTCCCCGGCTTCCGCCCGCGGGTGGGGATCGTGCTCGGCTCCGGCCTGGGCGGGGTCGCCGACCGGATCGAGGGGGCGACCGTCATGCCCTACGGTGACCTGCCCGGCTTCCCGCTGCCCAGCGTGGAGGGGCACATGGGCCGGCTGGTGCTGGGCCGTCTCGGCGGCCAGCCCGTCGCCTGCATGCAGGGGCGCGTCCACGCCTATGAGGGCAACGGCTTCGACGCGCTGAAGACGGCGGTCCGCGCGCTGAAGCTGGCCGGCTGCGACACGCTGGTGCTGACCTGCGCCGCCGGCTCGCTGCGGGTGGAGGTCGGGCCGGGGCGGTTGATGGCGATTTCCGACCACATCAACATGCTGGGCGCCAACCCGCTGACCGGTCCCAACGAGGACAGCTTTGGCCCGCGCTTTCCCAGCATGACCGATGCCTGGGACCCCACGCTGCGCGCGCTGATGCGGCGCCGGGCGCTGGAGTTGAACATCGATCTGGTCGAGGGCGTGTACGCCGCCTATCCCGGCCCCTCCTTCGAGACGCCGGCCGAGGTCCGGATGTTGAAGGTCCTGGGGGCGGACGCGGTCGGCATGTCCACGGTGCCCGAATGCATCGTCGCGCGGCATTGCGGCCTTCGGGTCGTGGGCTGCGCGGTCATCACCAACCTGGGGGTGGGACTCGGCGACGGGCCGGTGGACCATGACCAGACCCTGCGCGCCGCCTCGGCCGCCGCCTCCGACCTGGAGCGGCTGCTGACCGGCTTTCTCGACGGGCTGAACGTAGACGAAGGACGCCGGTCATGAAACTTCCCGCCGATCTGCAACGGGCGCTCGACACCGCGACCACCGCCAAGGCCGACGCCAAGGGGGCCGGCCGGGCCATCGGTCTGCTCGACCTGACCAGCCTGAACGACGACGACACCGACCAGACGGTGGAGGCGCTGTGCAAGCGCGCCGTCACCCCCGCCGGCAAGGTCGCCGCGGTGTGCGTCTGGCCGCGCTTTGTCAAGACCGCGCGCAAGGCGCTGAAGGGCAGCGGCGTGAAGATCGCCACCGTCGTCAACTTCCCCTCAGGCGAGGCCGACGCGGCGACGGTGGCGTCGGAGACCAAGGCGGCCATCAAGGACGGCGCGAACGAGATCGACGTGGTGCTTCCCTACCGCGCGTTCATCGACGGCGCCCGCACCCAGCCGATGAACGTGATCCGCGCCTGCCGCGAGGCCTGCGGGAGCGACGTGACGATGAAGGTGATCCTGGAATCCGGCTGCTTTCCCGACCCGGAACTGCTGGCCTGGGCCGCCCGCGACTCCATCGCCGCCGGGGCGGATTTCCTGAAGACCTCCACCGGCAAGGTGCAGCCGGCCGCGACGCTGGAGGCGGCGGCGCTGCTGCTGCACGTCATCCACGAGTCGGGCAAGCCGGTGGGCTTCAAGGCGGCGGGCGGCATCCGCGACGCCGATGGGGCGGCGGCCTTCCTGGCGCTCGCCACCGCGATCCAGGGCAAGGGCTGGGCCAAGCCGGAGACCTTCCGCTTCGGTGCGTCGGCGCTGCTGGACTCGCTGCTCGCCACCGCCGGCCATGGCGGCAAGGGCGAGGGCAAGGGCGAGGGCAAGGACGGCAAAGACGGCAAGGGCGACGGCAAGGGCGGTGGGGCAGTTGCCCAGCCGGCCACCGCCGGCTATTGATCCGCGCGACAGACTCGACCACGGAACGGACGCACGGATGCTTCCCCAGGAACTGATTCGCAAGAAGCGCGACGGCGCACGCCTGGACGCGGCGGAGATCGGCGCCTTCGTGCGCGGCATCACCGACAGCTCCGTCACCGAAGGGCAGGCGGCGGCCTTCGCCATGGCCGTCTTTTTCCGCGGCATGACGCTGGAGGAGCGGGTGGCCCTGACGCTGGCCATGCGGGATTCCGGGACGGTGATGCGCTGGGACCATCTGGACCTGCCCGGTCCGGTGGTCGACAAGCATTCGACCGGCGGCGTCGGCGACAAGGTCAGCCTGATCCTCGCCCCGGTGCTGGCCGCCTGCGGCGGCTTCGTGCCGATGGTGTCGGGGCGCGGGCTGGGCCACACCGGCGGCACGCTCGACAAGTTCGAGAGCATCCCCGGCTACCGCGCCAAGCCCGACCGGGCGACGCTGGAGCGGGTGGTGAAGGAGGTCGGCTGCGCGGTGATCGGCGCCACCGACGACATCGCCCCCGCCGACCGCCGGCTCTACGCCATCCGTGACGTGACGGCGACGGTGGAGACCATCGACCTGCTGACCTCCTCGATCCTGTCGAAGAAGCTGGCGGCCGGGCTGGACGCGCTGGTGATGGACGTGAAGTTCGGCTCCGGCGCCTTCCTGCCCGACATCGCCAAGGCGCGTGAGCTGGCCGACAGCCTCGTCACCGTGGCCGAGGGCGCCGGGCTGCCCACCGTCGCTCTGCTGACCGACATGAACGAGGTGCTGGGCCTGACCGCCGGCAACGCGCTGGAGATGCGGGAGTGCATCGACATCCTGCGCGGCGGCGCGGCCGACTCCCGGCTCTACGAGGTCACCGCGGCCCAGGCCGCCGAGCTGCTGGTGCTGGCCGGGCTGGTTCCCGATGCCGCCGCCGGCCGCGCCCGCTTCGACCAGGCGATGGCGAGCGGGCAGGCGGCCGAGCGCTTCGCCCGGATGGTCCACGCGCTGGGCGGCCCGGCGGACCTGCTGGACGCGCCGGACCGCCATCTGGACGCCGCCCCCGTCGTCCAGCCGGTCTTCGCCGAGCGGGCGGGCGTGGTGGCGGCCATCGATGTGCGGGCGGTCGGCATTGCCGTGGTGGCCCTGGGCGGCGGGCGGACCAAGACGACCGATCCCATCGACTTCGCGGTCGGGCTGGCCGACGTCGCCGGGCTGGGTGCTTCGGTGGGGCCGGCGGAGCGTCCGCTCGCCGTCGTCCACGCCCGCAGCGCGGCGCAGGCGGAGGACGCGGCGGCGCTGCTCCGCCGCGCCTTCACCGTGGCCGACACTGCCCCGCCGGCCGGGCCGCTGATCGCCGACCGCATCCGGCTGTAAAAGGCGGCTTTACGCGGCGCGGCACTGGTCCTCGGCCTGCCGCAACCGCACCGGCCCCAGCAGAGCCTCCGCGGCGAGGCGACCCGAGATGACGCAGGCCTCCACCCCCGGGCCGGGGAAGACCCCGCCGCCGGCCAGCAGCAGGCCGGGCACCGGCGACTTGGCGGGAAGCGCCGGATCGGTGCCGTAGATCGCCCCCTCCGTGGTGTGGGCGTAGCGGGCGAAGGTGGCGGCGCTGGCCTCCTGCCGGTGCAGGATGTGGCGCTCCAGATCCGCGATCACGGCGGCGGCCGCGGCGATCATCGCGTCGCCCTCCCGCGTCTTCCGCGCGCGGTAGTCGGGGGTGGAGCGGTCCCAGGCGTCGCCAGCCGGGTCCAGCCGCATCAGCGTCAACGCCGCGCAACCCGGCGGCGCCAGGGTGGCGTCATGGGCAGAGGGCAGGGCCAGCGCCATCCCTGCATCCGTCAGAAAGGTCATGGCCGGCAGGTCCGGGCGGACGTCCAGCGCCAACGTGACCAGGAAGGCGGAGGTCGTGGGACGCAACGCCCGGTATCGCTCCACGCTCCCGGCGGGCAGATGCTCCTCCCCCACCAGGCCCAGCAGGGTCCGCCGGGCGTCAGCGTTGGAAATCACCGCGGCGGCGGCGATGCGTTCCCCGTCCGTGGTTTCGAGCCCGGCGGCCCGGCCGTCCTCGACCAGGATGCGGCGGACGGGGGTGCGCAGCCGGACCTCGCCGCCCTTGGCGCGGATGGCCTCGACCAGCGCATCGGCCAGCCGCTGCGATCCGCCCTCCGGATAGGCGCCTCCGTCGAAGACATAGCCGAAGATCGGCGCCATCTGGGTGGCGCCCAGCCGCTCCGGCCGGTCGGACAGATAGCCCGTCAGGATGGACAGCAGGGCGCGGGCTCCGGCGTCGGGCACGTAATGCTCCAGCATCTCCAGAAAGCCGCGGTCCTGCCAGCGGAAGGCCTGCGGGCACTCGAGCGGATAGGCGCGCATCGCCGCGACGCTGTGCGGGATGTGGGGAAGGCCGGATTCGGCGCAGCCGCGGTAGAGGTCGCGGTAAACCCCGCGCATCTCCTCCAGAAAGGCGGCGGCCCCGCCGGCGCTGCCGGGATGCTCCCGCGCGATCAGGGCGGCCAGCCCCGCGGCGTCGCCGGGCAGCGGCTGAAGGGCGCCGTCCCGGACGATGGCGCGGTTCACCGGGTGCCAGCGCAGGCGGTCCGCCACGCCGACCGTGCGCAGCAGATGCCCGACCGGCCCGTCCGGACGGGTGCCGCTGACGTCATGCACGCCGGCGTCGAAGATGAAGCGCCCCATCGCCCCGTCGCGCAGCCGCACCCTGCGGTCCCAGGAGGAGCAGTAGCCGCCCGGACGGTCGTGCGCCTCCAGGACGGTGACGCGAACCCCGGCCTCCGCCAGCAGGGCCGCCGCGGTCAGCCCGCCGATGCCGGCGCCCACAACGACGACACCGTCCGTTCGTCCGAGGACGGCGGGCGCGGGCCAGCGGTGAGGCTCCCGTTCGGCCAGACGGCGGGCGACGGCCCGGTTGACCAGCCAATCCGGCAATCGGCGGTTCCCCAGCAGGCCGGCCAGGGTGGCGAGGGCGGAGGCGACGACGCCGACCTCCGTCGCGACGGCGAAGCCGGCGGCGCCGGCCAGAAAGACCACGCCCCACAGCGCGGTGACCGCCTTGTTGACGGCGACGAACTGCGGCATGTCCCAAAGGCCGGGCGGCGTCGTCTCGCGGGCGTAGGGCAGGGTGAAGGGACGGCCCAGCGCGAGCGAGGCGAAGGCCATGCCGGCCAGGGCGAGATGGACGGTCACCCCCATGCGCTCCAGCGGTCCGATGAGGAGCAGCACGGCGAAGAAGACGGCGGTCACCAGTTCCGGCGCCTTCGGCGATCCGCCCCGCCAATCATGGGCGCAGAGCGTCAGGCTGAGCAGCAGCGCCGCCAGCACGGCCGCCGCATGGCCCGCCGGCTGCAGAACGCCGAAGGCGATCCAGGGCGAGAAGCCGACGAGGACGCGGATCGATTGGGGGATCGGCTTGGACAGGAGCATGGCGGACCTTTGCGGTGGTGACGCCCGCCAGACTGTCCACCGCGTCGGCCGGGGCCAGCGCCGATCCGCGAAAGGCCGGGTTCGCTTCGCCAAACGCCCAAACGTCGATTCACGAAGCGTGAAACGCCGGCACCCCTCCGGGCGGCGGCGCGCGGGCCAGACCTGCGGTTGCGGCATTGGGCAGCGTCATGGTTGCTCAGATACTGTGCAATCATGACCCAAGCCGCCGCCCTGCCTGCCGCTGCCAGCGACGACACACGCCGCGCCATCGGCTGCTTCCTGCTGGCCATCTTCCTGTTCGCGGGCATGGACACGCTCATCAAATACTTGAGCAGCGGCTACCCGGTGGCGCAGCTCATGTTTGCCCGCTCGGTGGTGGCGGTGGTCCTGGTCGGCGGCATTTCGGTGGCGCGCGGCGGCTGGGGGGGGATGCGCACGCGGCGTCCGGTCGCTCATGTCTTCCGCTCGCTGGCCGGGCTGCTGTCGATGGGCTGTTTCTTCTACGCCTTCAAGCATCTGCCGCTGGCCGAAGTCTATGTGCTGAGCTTCGCCGGGCCGCTGTTCATCACGGCGCTGTCGATGCCGCTGCTCGGCGAGCCGGTGGGCTGGCGGCGCTGGGATGGCGGTGCTGGTCGGGTTCGGCGGCGTGGTGGTGATGGCCCGCCCGGAGGCCGATGCGCCGCTCCTGCCGATTTTTGTCGGCGTGGCCGCGGCCTTCTTCTACGCGCTGGCGATGATCGCGGTGCGCGGCCTGTCGCGGACGGAGAGCAACACGGCCATCGTCGTCTATCTGCTGCTGACCACCACGGTGGTGAGCGGCGTGGCGGCGATCCCCGACTGGGTGCAGCCGGGCGGGTTCGATCTCGGGCTGATGCTTCTGGTCGGC
Organism: Azospirillum brasilense; assembly: GCF_022023855.1. Classification (NCBI taxonomy): domain Bacteria; kingdom Pseudomonadati; phylum Pseudomonadota; class Alphaproteobacteria; order Rhodospirillales; family Azospirillaceae; genus Azospirillum; species Azospirillum brasilense. The sequence goes on along the minus strand of NZ_CP059449.1, from coordinate 604 downwards.
ACGCTGGGCGGGGCGGCGCAGGTGCTGATGACCCAGGCTTTCCGGCTGGGCCGCGCCGCGGTGGTGGCGCCCTTCGAGTATACGGGGATGATCTGGGCGACCCTGCTTGGTTTCCTGGTCTTCGGCGACGTGCCGACCCCCACCGTGCTGGCCGGGGCGGGGATCATCATCGCCAGCGGGCTCTACATCCTCTATCGGGAAACGCTGCGCCGCGGCGACTGATGGGTCAGGCGGCGGCGGGAAGAGCCAAGCAATCATCCGGGGAAAGCGGCGGGGCGGTCAGCGCGATGATCCGGCTGCGTTCCAGCACGCGCCGGATCTGCGGCGGATGATTCTCGAAGGCGATGGCGCCGCCACGGTCGAGCACCGCGTTGCGCAGCGCCAGCAGAATGCCGATGCCGCAGGAATCGAGGAACTCCACCCGTCCCAGATCGACGCGCAGGGTCAGGGCTTGCGCGTCCGCAGCGCGGCGGAGCAGGGGCGTCAACCCCGGCAGGGCGGCGTGGTCGATGCGCCCCGACAGGACGGCCCGCAGCCCGCATCCGCCCTGTGCCGTGGCGAAGGGGTGCAGGGTGACGGTGCTGTGCGACGGGGTGGGCCGCAT